>DATMCM010000336.1:0-5414 GCA_035558335.1 Blastocatellia bacterium
GTCATTCCGGCGAATCTTCTTGACCAGCTTCTTTAGTCTCTTGCGATCGAGACCCTGCTCGTCCGGAGACGATGCTCTCCAGCCATTTGTCGGAAAATAATCAAACGGCGATTGGGATCGAGCGCTCGCAGCAGCACACCAGCTGAGGACGGCACCGGCCACGACGATCAAACCAACTCGTCGGATCCGGCTCGAACTGCCACGTCTTCCCACATCGTTCGATGTGCTGTTGGAAAACCACTTTTCCTTCATGGCCACTCCGGCGATGTGCTTCCTATCCAGTGAACTTCTAGGAAAAGAGGCACCGAGCCATCGAGCTCTGGCGTGCCACGTGCGTGATGACTTTCTCCACACTCTCAAAGAGAATGGAGCAGCGCAAGTCATCGCGGTATTGAGCCGCCCCTCGACGGCGAGAGTATCATATGGCAAATTTCATTTCCATGTTGTGGCTTGATTTGATAGGAGCTAACCATGCTTACTCGTCTGCTTTCTCTGACCTTCTGTTTACTTGCGCTTGTGACTGTATCCGCGACTGCCCAGAACAATCCGGTTCCAGCCGAGGGAGATTTTGTCCTGCAAAACTTCAAGTTCGATAGCGGAGAGGTGCTGCCGGAGCTAAAGCTGCACTATCAGACGCTCGGAACACCGCAACGTGACACGGCAGGCGTGGTTCGCAATGCCGTGCTTATTATGCACGGCACCGGCGGGTCCGGCGGCGGATTCATCTCAGATCAGTTTGGCGGCGTCCTCTTCAAGCCGGGACAGTTGCTGGATGCAAACAAGTACTTCATCATACTTCCCGACGGCATAGGTCACGGCCAATCTTCCAAGCCGAGCGATGGCCTGCACGCGCGATTTCCGCACTATGACTACAACGATATGGTCACCGCGCAGTACCGGCTCCTGACTGAAGGCCTGGCGGTGAATCATCTCCGGCTCGTTATGGGCACTTCAATGGGAGGCATGCACACGTGGATCTGGGGCGAGAAGTATCCGGACTTTATGGACGCGTTGATGCCGCTTGCAAGCCTTCCGGTTCAGATCGCGGGTCGCAATCGAATGATGCGGCGAATGGTCATCGATCCCATAAAGAATGATCCTGAATGGAACAACGGCGAGTACAAGTCGCAGCCTCGCGGCCTGACGACAGCCGTCTACACGCTGCTGTTTATGACGAGCAGCCCGCTGCAATGGTACAACCAGGCGCCGACACGCGAGTCGGCTGACCTTTTGTTCGACGATCTGGTGCGGAGGCAGCTCGCGCGCGCCGATGCGAACAATATGCTCTATCAGTTCGACGCCTCTCGCGATTACGATCCCGCTCCCAAGCTCGAGAGCATCAAGGCGCCGCTTATCGCCATCAACTCGGCGGATGATCAAGTCAATCCCCCCGAGTTGGGAATCATGGAACGAGAGATCAAACGCGTGAAGCGAGGTCAGTACATCCTGATCCCGATCAGCGACAAGACCCGTGGCCACGGCACACATTCGCTGCCCGAATTGTGGAAGCAACATCTCGCTCGCTTGCTCGAAGAACCGGAGCAACATTCGAAATGAATCACGGGCGATGATCAACGTGCGGACCTCCAGACTTTCAACCGCAGCTGTCGCGGCGTTGATCGTCGTCGTCACAGCCTGCCCTCCCAATCGCGTTCGGGTCGTTGCCTCTCAAGTGACTGACGCCCGAGCCATCCTCTTAAATCCGAAGGACGGATCCTGGAGTCAGCGCGCGCCGGAAGTTTTCAATGTCAGGGTGGAGACAACCAGGGGAAGATTTGCAATCGAGGCTCACCGAGCCTGGGCGCCTCACGGCGTTGATCGATTCTATAATCTCGTGCGCGCCGGCTTCTTTGACGACTCGCGCTTCTTCCGGGTTCGCGCCGGTTTTATCGCCCAGTTCGGAATACCCGGAGATCCGGCGATTGCGACGGCATGGAAGGACGCAGCGATCCCGGATGATCCGGTGCGGCAAAGCAATACTCGCGGATTCATAGCGTATGCGATGACCGGGCCCAACACTCGAACGACGCAACTGTATATCAATCTGACCGACAACTCTCGATTGGACGCCGACGGGTTTGCCCCGATTGGCAAAGTAATCGAAGGCATGGACGTTGTGGATCAGCTGTACGCGGGATACGGAGAAGATGCCGGCGGCGGAATGCGCCGAGGAAGACAAGGGAGGATTTTCGAGAGCGGCAATGCGTACCTGGATCGAGAGTTCCCGAGACTTGATAGGTTGGTTAGGGCCATTATTGTGAAGCCTTAAGAGCAGCAAAACAGGCTATACTCTGTCGACGGTTTGATCTCACACGGCGAGTTTGGTTCTCTCGGCACCTGCTATGGGCGTAGTTTACGAAGAGTTTGAGCGAGAGTTGAGCGTTTGGGGCCGAAGGTATGCCGGAAGGCCCTCGCAGGAGATCATACGCCTGTTCCTTCTTGCCCTCGAGCGCGAACAAATAGTCTCTATCGCATACAGCGAGGACGTTCTTAATCGACGCCTCTGCTCGCTAATGGTGCCGGATGAAGCGAGGGAGATCTTTCACAGTGCGCTTGTCTGGGCCTGGAGAGACGAGGCGATGCATGCGATCTATGTCCGAGGAGCTTTGATGAAGCAGCGCAACCTGGTCCTGCAACTGCGGGCGTTCTTTCAGCAGTCGGCCGGGGCCATCGGCGGTTGGGCGGCTTCTGTGCGCCAGCACCTCCAATGGACCGATGCTCCCATCTCCAGTTTGCTTGCTGCTGCGGTGACCTGGACCGGCTACCTGACCGGTAAAGTGCCGGCGAGTGTGCGAAAGCATCTCGACTACGCGTCATTCCGAGACTTCTGCCTCTACAACGTGGACGCCGAACAAACCGCGTCGCTTTGCTTCAAGCGGCTCGGAGAATTGGCAACACACCAGGGCACCTTCGACAACACGACGATCCAGGATTTTGATCACATTAGGGAAGACGAGGAGCGCCACCGGCGAGTGTTTGAGATCTTCGCGGAAGCGTTGAGCGATGACGGCCAATTAGTGTCGGGCGAAACCGTCGAGACACTTGCCGCGAAAGTACGCGATGTCGGCGAAGTCTTTCTGCCGCGAAGACTCCGGGCAGGAATCGCGCGCGAGAACCCGCTTGGCAAGGGCGGACGCGTTTGGTCGGTGAGGGGAGAGTTCTCGGAGTCTAAGCTGCCGTTGTTTCGAGAACTTCTGGAGGATGCAGGATTGCGCGCGAGCCTCGAAGCCCGTGCGGCTACGCTGGGAAAGACGGTTTCCGATATGGCGGTAGTCATCAAGCCGACGTTCATGCTTGGGTATCATCGCAAAGACATGTCGCCGGTCACCGACCCGGCGCTGGTCGAGGAGCTAGCGCAGTATCTCAACGAATGCGGCTGCACAGATATCGCCGTGGTCGAGCAGCGCAACATCTATGATCGTTTCTATCAGAATCGCACTGTAGCCGAGGTGGCAAGCTATCTCGGCTTTGAATCGCAGCGCTACCGAGTAGTGGACGCATCGCTCGAGCAAGTGCCACACGCTTACGCCAGAGGGCTTGGGCAGTACTCAGTCAGCCGAACGTGGCGAGACGCCGATTTCCGGATTTCGTTTGGCAAGCTCCGAAGCCATTCCATCGAGTTTGTGTCGCTTTCGATCTCGAACACCGATGGGCTTGGCGCTCGTTGTGATGAATTCATCTTCTTCGAGCGGCAGGCCCAGCGCTACACGGCGAACATGATGCTGCTCGATCAGTTTCCGCCCCACTTCGCGCTCCTGGACGGTTACGATCTCGCATCGGATGGTCTGCTTGGCATGATGGGCTGCCCGCAGCCGAAGTCTCCGCGGCGTTTGTACGCCGGTGACGACGCGCTCGCGGTCGATCTGGTAGCCGCTCGCCACATCGGCTTGAACAAGGCGCGAGACGCCGGCGCGTTGCGTGAAGCCTGTCACTGGTTCGGAGATCCATCGGACCGAATCGAAATCGTTGGAACAGACGAACCAGTTTCTGGATGGCGCAGTCCATATCACAATGAGTGGTCGACGTTGCTCAGCCTTCTCGCTTTTCCGGTCTACCAATACGCCAGTGACCGCGGCGCCGTGTTCGTTCCCGAGATGGACGAGGAAGCGTTCCCTCCCTTAACCCCTGAAAGTCCGCTTCTACAACTCCGTCGCAAGAGCCTCCAGGCGATTCTCGGCCTGAGACACTCGAAATGACCCGAACCATCGCGATCATCGGCGCTGGTATGGGCGGCCTGACTGCTGCGCTGCGCCTTGCTCAGCGCGGCTTTCGTGTCAGAGTGTTCGAGGCCAGCGCGGAACCCGGCGGGCTCGCCTCCAGCCTGGAGATTGACCGGCTCTCATTTGATGCCGGGCCTTACATTCTGCTCGACCGGGACGGACTCGAATGGTCCTTCGAGCAATTAGGTCTCAGCATCGCGGAATCGTTGACACTTAAGCGCATCGAGCACGTCTATCAGGTCGAAGTCGAGGGTGGACCTCCCGTTTGTATACTTGCGGACTTGGAGCGAACCGCGGAAGGCTTTGAGCGGCTGTGGCCCGGAAGCGGCGATCGATATCGGCGATTCGTTCACGCCACGGCCAGAATCCATCAGCGGCTACGCTCGCTCCTGTACGTTTCTCCGCCGGCGCGGTCGATGGTCCTCCGCTCCGGAGCGTGGATTCATCTGGGCTTTTTGCTTCGATCGCTCGAGTCGGTGCTTCGCGGGACGCGGCTGCCCCAACCAGTCGTCGAAGCTCTGGGAATCTGGACTCACGTCGCGGGGCAGAGCCTGGACCAGGCGCCCAGTCCACTCGCTCTGGTACCCGCCTTGATTCATACGACCGGCGCCTTTTATCCAATCGAGGGAATCGGATCGATTCCGCTGGCGCTGGAAACGGCAGCCAGGGCAGCCGGAGTTGAATTTCAATACGGAGTCAGTGTGAAGGCGATCCGGTGTAAGGGCGACCGCGCGGAGGGAATCGAGACAGTGCACGGGGACTACGTCGCGGCAGATGCCGTGCTCTCCAATTGTAGTGGTGTCGGAACGTATTTGAATCTCGTTGACGTTCCCCAATCTGTTCGCGAGCGTCTACAAAGCCTGCCGCTTCAATCCCCTGGAGTTTGTGCGTATCTGGCGGTCAGGAATCCGAGCGACGATCTGTACCTGCGATTTTTTCTTCCAGGAGGCGGCGAAACATGTCGATTGCTGGTGACTCCATCCGCGGTGGCGCCTCAGCTGAAGCGAGACGGCTGGTGGCCGGCGCGTTTGATCGCGCCGATGCCGTACTCGCTCGCCGAGCGTGGAGCCGAGGTACAACGTGAGTTCCTTGAACGCGTGCTGTCCGAGAAATGGTGGCACGAACACGTCGGGGAGCACCGGGTGCTCGCAACCCGAACTCCCAGGGAGTGGAGTATAAGTCACAACTTGTTCC
>DATMCM010000337.1:0-2848 GCA_035558335.1 Blastocatellia bacterium
GGGGCCTGATCAGATTGTAACGCCGTGAGCGCGCCGATAACGCCAGGCGAGCGTCAGCAGCGTTTCCAACGTCCATCCTAAACGCGTCCGTTGTCGCAAGCAAAGGGCGGCCGACCAACAACGTAGGGCTGAAACGACGAAGTTGCCTTGTGCACTTCTACGTCCTCAGACATTCCGTTGTTCGCGTTCTCCGCGATCGCGGCGTTCACGGCGTTGATATCCGTTCCACGACGCGTTTGAAATTCGTGAGATAGTCTCGCGTCATTTTGGTGAGCGTTGCTGACTCGATGCTCGATCGTAATCTCACGGTAATCTCGGTCGTGCGATTAGAGAGGGGCTCGAACAAAACGACGCCACGCGGAAAATTGTCCGACATTGCTTGCCATGCAATTCGTCGCTCCGGAATACGGAGCACGATCTGCACAACGGCCCTATATTCTCTGCCGTCCAGCAGAGAAGTGAACGAGAAGTGCGTTTCGTCGATTTTCTGTACATCTCGCAGAGACGTGATGAATCGCGGCAATTCTTCAAATCGAGAGCAGTAGGAGTAAACATCCGCCACGGGAGCGTTCAGGACAATCGAATCGGTCTCGGAGTGCGCATCGAGCGGTGCGGACTCGGCCTCTTTTTTAGATCTGTTCGGCTGGCGGCCAGTGGGAGCGTTGTCGGCAGCATCTGGTTCCATGTATGAATTCAAGGTTAGGCCAGCCTGAGTTCCTGGCGAAGGAGAGGCAGGGAGATTTTCCAGTCCCCCAAAGGAGGGAGAAGGAATTCGCCTCTTGGTGACAACGGAATTCGCCCCTTGGTCGCATCAGAAGGTGGCACTGGAAAACCTAACTCACGCGCTGATGCGGATGCTGTGAGCAGCACGTAGTCTTGTGCCATGACGACAACGAAAACGCTTGAGTCAACAGTCCAGCCATCTAAAGATCAAGTGACCCGTCCCGCAGTTCTCATCACCGGCGCGCTGACCGGCATCGGTCGAGCCACGGCTCTGGCTTTCGCGCGTGAAGGAGCGCGCATCGTCGTCTCGGGCAGACACGACGATAAAGGCAACGCTTTAGTCTCTGAACTCCAAGAAATCGGCGCTGAAGCCACGTTTATCAAATCCGACGTTCGCCATGATGATGAAGTTCGCGCTTTGGTTGATGAAACGGTGAAGCAATTCGGTCGTTTGGATGTTGCAGTCAACAACGCGGGCACAGAGGGCAACCCAGGTCCGTTAACGGACCAAACCGCCGAAAGCTACGCGGCTACCTTTGATACTAACGTGCTCGGCACGCTGCTGAGCATGAAGCATGAACTACGAGTGATGCTTCCGCAGGGCAGCGGTAGCATCGTCAATGTGTCGTCTACCTACGGCCGGACTGGTGCACCCGGCGCCTCAGTTTACGTGGCCAGCAAGCACGCGGTCGAAGGGCTGACCAAGTCGGCGGCGCTCGAGGCAGCTGGGTCCGGCGTCCGCGTCAACGTGGTCGCCCCTGGTCCGATCGAGACCGGGATGCTGAACCGGTTCACCGGCACTGACGAAAGGAAGGCGAACTTGGTCGGGGGCGTGCCGCTCAAACGCACAGGGAGGCCCGAAGAGATCGCACAGACCATCGTGTTTCTCTCATCCGACAAGGCACCTTTCATCACGGGTGCGTCCTTCGCCGTCGACGGCGGCAAAACGGCCCAATAATTAAACGGAAAAACCGCCCAGCACCATGGGCACCAACATCGAACCCACGGGTTCATCACCCGGGATCTGGATGAGCTTTACGCCATTAAAAAATACCATGAGTACCCCCATCGCAAACACTGACTTAACCCAACGCCCGCCTCGGAGCATGCGTTCCCGCCTTGGCGGCTTCGTCCTCTTGCCTCGCATTCTCGACAAAGGCCGCGCCACCCTCGCCGGGAAAAACGGCGAATATAACTACAACTCGCCTACCGACCAACACCTCGTCAGGTTCCTCGGCCTCGATCTTGAAGCGCTCCTAGAGGAACTAGCCAAAGGAAAAGTCGACGGCGAAATCCTCGAATGGGTTAAGGCGAACGCCAAGACCCCGCGCGCGCCGTGGGAAATCGAAGCCTGGTCGGCCTATATAGAAAAGCGCGGACCGGATAGCGATGCCGAAACTCTGTCAGGTTTTGCCGAATACGTTGGGCAACACAGTAAGACTCGGGAAGACATCAAGACATGGTTTGATGCCCTCGATCTAGACGACTTTGTCAGCTTCGGCGGCAAAGCATGACCGCCTCAATTTATGAAATAGCCTCATGGTAACCTTCAGGCGCGCTAAAACTCATCAGATATCGTCAACTAGAAAATCGACTAACCAAATAATTATCCGCGCCTCGACTAGTTAACTCATCCGGTAGATCTCACTTTCTTCACTCTAAAATAACAATTAGCCGTATCGGAAAAATACCATGCAAAAAAAACTCGAAGGAAAGATTGCACTCATTACGGGCGGCTCGCGCGGCATCGGTGCTGCCATCGCTAAGCGTCTGGCCGCGGACGGAGCGAACGTGGCCATCACCTACACGAAAGGTGCCGACGCAGCCGCGTCGGTCGTCAAGGAGATTGAACGCGCCGGCGGAAAGGCGATCGCGATTCAGGCGGACGCCGCCGATGCCGACGCCTGCAAAGCCGCGGTCGAAAAGACCGTCGCGACCTTCGGCCGACTTGATGTGCTTGTGAACAATGCCGGCACGGCCATTCCTAAGAGGTTCGAGGAGACCACGCTGGAGGAGCTGGACCGCGTGATTGATATCAACCTCCGCGGCACCTTCGTCGCGACCCAGGCAGCGTTGAAGCACCTGAAGAGCGGCGGCCGCATCATCATGATTGGCTCATCCGTAG
>DATMCM010000338.1:0-7675 GCA_035558335.1 Blastocatellia bacterium
AGATCGCGGAGTCCGAGCACGCGCGAGAGATTTGGCATTTGTGGATTCCTCTTGTAGGGGCGGCCCTCCGTGGCCGCCCCAGAGTGATGCGAAGCTTAGAGATAAGTTGCTCTCTGGGGCGGCCACGGAGGGCCGCCCCTACAAGTGCGTTACTTACTTCTTGAACACAACCCGGCCACCGGCGATTGTAAGGGCCACCACCGTTCTCTGTATTTCTTCGTAGTTGATTCGAAAGATGTCCTGCGAAAGCACGGCCACGTCCGCAAGCTTGCCCGCTTCAAGCGTACCCTTGTTGTTCTCGCCGAACTCCGCGTAAGCGCACGAAGACGTATAAGCTCGCAACGCCTCTTCGACTGAGATTTTCTGCTCGGGCACCCAGCCGCCCGGGTTCCGGCCGTCGATCGTGGCTCGGGTCACCGCCGCGTGAATTCCGAGGATTGGCGACAGCGGCGCAACCGTCCAGTCGGAACCGAACACGAGCGCCGCTCCTGCATCGAGCAGGGAGCGAAACGGATAGGTCGTCTTGATTCGCACCGGCCCGATTCGTTTTTCGGCCCATCGGCCGTCATCGATTGCGTGATATGGCTGAACCGACGGGATCACGCCGAGCTTCGAGAACCTCGCGATGTCGGAAGCCAAAAGATGCTGCGCGTGCTCGATGCGAAAACGGCGGTCGCGCGGTCCGTTCTCTCGCGCGGCTTCTTCAAAATAGTTAAGGGTCAGGTTATTCGCCTTGTCGCCGATAGCGTGAATCGAACATTGAAGCCCAGCTTTGTCCGCGTCTCTTATGTTCTTCTTCAGCGTGCCTTCGGGGATGTTGTCGTCAGCCATCAATCCCGCAGTGTCGGGCGCGTCGGCGAACGGCTCGAAGAACAACGCGGTTGTCGAGCCCAGCGAGCCATCGATAAACGCCTTCAAGCCACCGAGCCGCAGCCATTCGTCGCCCACGCCTTGTCGAGCGACGAGGTCGGCCTGGCGCTTCCACTGACTCATCGGTGTGCGTGCATAGACCCGTACCGTCAGACGGCCTGCATCTCGAAAGCGTTTGTAAACTTCGTAATGAGGCCACGCAGTTATGTCTTGAATCGAAGTCACGCCGACGCGTCCGGCCTCTTTCATTGCTGCGGCGAGGGCCTCGTCGTATTCGGCGTCGCTCGGGTTGGGAACAAGCGGCCATACCAGATTCATTGCGGCGTCTTTAAGCACGCCGGTCGGCTCGCCGGTCTTCGAGTCGCGAACGATACTCCCGCCCGGCGGATCCTTCGTTTCTTTCGTGATCTTCGCCAGCCGAAGCGTGACGCTGTTGGCCAGCGCCATATGGCCATCGAGCCGCGAGACGAACACCGGATTCGCGGGCGTGAATCGATCGACTGATTCCTTTGTCGGGAGCGGACCCCCGGGCCAGAGCTCGTGGTCCCAATCGCCCCCTGTTATCCAACGACTTGGCCCGATCTTCTCTGCGTGTGCCTTGATCCGGCGCGCAAACTCTTCTTGCGTCGAGGCGTCACGCAGATCCACCGAGAGAAGCTGAAAGCCGCCGCTCATGAAGTGGGTGTGGTCGTCGATAAACCCGGGCGTCGCCAGCTTACCTTGAAGATCGATGACTTGAGTGTGCGAGTCGACCAACTTCTTGATCTCGTCGTTCGAGCCGGCGGCGATTAATCGCTCGCCTCGCGAAGCAAGAGCTTCGGCCCACGGCTGAGATTTGTTTCCGGTCCAAAACCGGCCGTTGATGAGGGCGAGATCTGCAGAGGGAGGAGTGCGCGAGAAGTCGTCGGCGATCAGTCGAGACACGAACGGAATGATATCGGCTTGCTTGCTATTGTCAACGGTGAACACAACTGAGATGTACTCGGCGCCGTTTGGCAAACGCACATAGGCGGCGTCGTGCCGTGTGCTCGAGGTCCATCCGGCTTTCGAGTAATACTGCGAACGGGGTGGCAGCGACTTACCGGAGAAGGCGGTCGCTTGATCGTCCGGATCGTCTGACCTTGTGGACGGATCGCGATGCATCAAAGCCATCATGGCGCGGCTTCGAGCGTGCGAGACCGCGCGGCCGCTGACTATCTCGTACATCAAACGTGCGACGGCGTCAGTGGTGAGCTTGTTGCGATGTTCGAAGTTCGGACCGAGTCCTTGTCGCTCGCGTCCGTAGGGGCCTTCGCACCACGTTTTCTGATTTACGTTGATCTTTTCAAAACCAAGGCCCGTGAAATAGCGGTTCATCGTGTTGCGCTTGTCCATCCACTCGCCGAGCGCCGCTTCGTCGAGCTCGGGACCGTCAGTCGTGCCGGTCAGCGCGTCGACCACGTAGTGGGTCGCATCGTTCGACGACTCGACGATCATATCGTGCAGCGCGCGTTCGAGCTCCGGTGTTTGCTTCAACGAGCCGGTTTCCATCTGATGATGCGCTGCTACGAGGTAGAAGAGCTTCACGACGCTTGCGGGATAGGTCTGCTCCTGGCCGCGATGACTTGCCCATGCCGGGTGCTCTCGATCATTGAGGTCGATAATGGTGATCGCGATCTTGTCGGCGGTGAGCCCGCCCGCCCCGAATTTCTGAACCGTCGCAGCGACTACGTCACCGGTTAGCTTTTGAACCCGGGCAGATTGCGCGAACGCGCCGCGACCTTGGGCTGAGGTTGTTTGAGCCGGTGTGATTCTGTAGGCCGTCGCGAGCGTGCCAATCGTGGAAACAATGGTAATTACGCCAAGGAATAACGATCTCCGCAAGAGCACCTTATTACCTCCCAAAAGATTGAGTACTGATCCGCCCGATTAGGCCTGTGTTTTCTCTGCGTTGCCGCCGCAGTCTTGCAATCAGCCAAGCTGGATGAATGACGATTGAGTAGTAAGGTATGTCGAACGAGAGGCCAACAGACCAGCAGTACATGCTTTCATCAGCCTGGAGCAAGGTCTCTGGAAGCTTTGCAAACCTGTAGTAGATGACGGCCGGCAGATTCAGAATTTGCGCTGAGCTTCACTTTTTCTTGCTCTGCCACAATCGTTCGGATACTCGCGAAAGCTGTTCGGCGTTCTGCGCGCCTTCGATGACCACCACGTCTTTGTCGCGCAGTTCGATCGAGGCAAGCCCTTCGCCTGTTTCGTAGACACGAGGCTTGCTGCTTACATCACTCGGCCTGCCAGTTTTGTATCGCTTCTCGATTCGATCGGAATAAGCGTCAAAGAACTCTTTAGCGTCGTTCGCCGAGTCCCAGGTTGTGTACTCGACAAGCACTGTCGCGCGAGTTGCTTTGTTCTCAAACAACGCGTACCGATCGCCGCCCCATCCGGCAGCCGCTCTCCGAGCCGCGCTCTTTGGTATGAACTCCGCCAGCACGACTTGAAATCCAAACTCTCCGTTTACATCGTCGTCTGCCTGCTTCCAGTTCTTCCCGAGCGCGCCAACCACATCGCCAAAATCTATCTTTACCGGGTTGTCGCGTGACAGGAATTTTTCGGGATGCATTATCTGCTCGGTCGACCCCGGCAAGCTGCGATAACTCTTGTCGAGCGCTTGCCAGGACCGGTCCCTAAGAACGGCGGCTACAAACCCGGCGCCGTACAAATAAGGAAACTGCAAGTTTTCCTTCAAGACTCTCGGAGCTCTGGCGAGCACGGGATAGTTCTTAGCGTCGTTGTCGTCGTTCTGGTCCAGCAGGCCATCAGCGAGCGCTCCAAGCCTCGCTAGATCCAGTCGCAGACCCGATTGCTCGAAGTCGTACTGAATCATCACCACGGTCGCTTCGCCTTCGACGAGCGCGTGCGCTGCGAGTTCGGCGTCGGAGTCGCCCTTAGGCCAGTCCTCGAAACGCTTCAGGTCGAAATGTTGATCTTGAAGCGCGTGCACCAGTTCGTGCGCGATCACTCGCTTCTGATCCTCGAGCGGGAGCCACGCAGCGAGATAGAACTCCTTTGTCTTCGGCTCGTAGTAGCCCGCGACTTGCTCGCGCAGAAGCTGAACGACGTAGTCGCGCAGGCGGAAGTCACGCGAGATCAATCCCAGCTTGACCAGCGTCTTCTGCGAGGCTTCGAACTCAGCGGCGGGCGTTTTTTCGTCCAGGTCGTGGATGACCGACTGTTCGATTTCGTCTTTGGTCTTGTAGCCGCTCTTTACGTTCTCTTTGATGTCGAGCGCGCGAAGGCGGCTGACGGTCTTGAGAATATCTTCGGCGGCGGCTAGCGCGGCGGTGTCGGGTCTCTTTAACGAAGCGGCGCCCTGGAGCGCGGCATTGATGGAAGTAGCAAAAAGGCTTGCGGCCAGAAGGAGCGCCGCGATCGCTGTGAAATGTCTTCGCATTAGTTCGAACCCAGAAGGTTTTCGAGTCTGGCTGACTCCTCCCAAGCGTTCACGAAACTTCATTCTCTACGTAATGGTCCGCGGGCACAACCTTTCGGTTGACCTTGTCGGAAACTATTCACTTCTATGGGTGGTCTCTGTGTCTTGGCGTCTCCGCGGTTAGTCAGAGCCGAAGCATTGTTTAACCGCGGAGACGCTGAGACGCAGATCCTCACGAGGCTAGCACGTCATTGAAGCACGATGCTAAGATCACGGTTGCTTTACGGCAGCGATTAGTCGATAGGAGCTTATGCTGGCGCACGTCGTCACATTTGGGTGTCAGATGAACGAGTACGACACTCACGCCATCCAGTCTGAGTTGGCTGGCGTCGGGTATTCGTTTGTGGACGACTTTCGTGAAGCCGACCTCGTGCTGGTCAACACCTGCGCGGTCCGCGGAAAACCGGTCGAAAAAGCTCAGTCGCTGCTCGGCGAACTTCGCAAAGAGAAGCGCCGCCGCAGCGTGACGGTCGGGTTGATGGGCTGCCTGGCGCAACTCCCGGAAGGCCAGCGCATGGGCAAGCGATTGGGCGTGGACATAATGCTTGGCCCGGGCGCGATAACCGAAATCGTCCCTGCTATTGAGCGCGGCAAGTTCCAGTCCTTCGAGTTCAAACGAGAGCTGCAGTTTTACACGCCGCCTCCGCCCACCGGCGCTGTGACAGCGCATCTGACGATCATGCGCGGCTGCAACCACCGCTGCACGTATTGCATTGTGCCGGCGACTCGCGGTCCCGAAGTCTCGCGCCCGGTTCAAGACATAATCAACGAAGCACGAGCGTTGAAAGAAGCGGGCGTCTTTGAAGTCACGCTGCTCGGCCAGAACGTGAACTCGTACGGAATGATGCCGGGCACCGGAGCACGCCGCGAGCTGATGCCCGGGTATCCGTCGTTCGCCGAGTTGCTTCGAATTATCGGCCGGGTCGGGATACCTCGCGTTCGATTCGTCACCTCGCATGCGGTGAACTTCGACGACGAGATCATCGAAGCCATCGCAGATACGCCGGCGATATGCCGCTACATACATCTTCCAGTGCAGTCGGGTTCGAACCGGGTGTTGAAGCGCATGGCCCGCGAGTACACGCGCGAGTTTTACCTCGACCGAGTGCGGAGAGTGAGAGAGTTGCTGCCCGACGCGACGATATCGACCGATCTGATCGCAGGTTTCCCAGGTGAAACCGAACAGGAATTCGACGAGACGCTGTCGCTCTACCGAGAGGTCGGCTACGACCTGGCTTACATGTTTATCTATTCGGAACGCGAAGGCACGCCTGCGGCGATTCACTTTGAGGACGTGCACCGCCCGGTGAAAGTGGAGCGGTTGTCGCGGCTCATCGAGTTGTCGAAGGAAATATCGCTCGAGCGAAATCAGAAATGGGTCGGCCGCGAAGTCGAGCTTTTGATAAAAGGCTCGGCCGAAGAGGAAGGATTTGTGCAAGGACACACTCGCGGAAACCAGGTAGCTCTATTCAAAGGCGAAGTGCACGTAGGCATTCATCGCGCGACAGTCGCACACGCCACACCAAATCGCTTGTATTGCGTCCCGCCGGGCGCCACGGAACCGCATGACTTCGCCGATCGGCGCGTTTCGTCTGCGTTGCTGCAGTTAGGTTCAAACCTCGGCCAGCGCGATGCGCTGTGACTACTGACACGACGACTCGGGCCGCAGGTACTGCTTCCACATACCACGATCTGCGGTCTCGTTGTCTTGAATGCGGACAAATCAGGGTGCTATATTGAAGTGTCTTGCAATTGGACAAAACGACGGCAATCCTGACTAATCTTGATTCTGGAGGGAAGCAATGGCAGACAATGATGGATCGGCAACAGAGAAGCTTACATTTCTTTTGATCGGCGCTGGGATCGGGGCGACGCTTGCGTTGTTGTTCGCTCCCAAGAGCGGGCGGGAACTGCGTGGCGACATAGCCGACTACACCAAGAAGGGGCTTGACGCAGCCAACGAGGGCGCTCGAGCGCTCGGCGAACGAGCAAGCGAGGTCTACGGAACTGCCAGCGATCGCGTGTCGGAAGCGTATGGCACTGCCAGTGGCCGCGTTGCCGAAGTCTATGGCACCGCTCGAGAGAAAGTCTCGCAGGGCGCTGAAGTAGTGTCCGAAGTCGCGGCTCGGCAGAAAGACCAGATCGCAGCGGCGATCGAAGCCGGCAAACAAGCCTACCGCGAAGAGAAACGTAAAGTTGGCGAATTGGGCCGCGCGGCAGTCGAGGGCGAGGAGTCGTAATAACTGACGCCCGCGCGCTTGTTAAGCCGATGAACCATTTTAGACGCCGCGTTTTGCAGGACAAACGGCGATAGACCTTCGAAGGCCCGCTCGTGTTTTGCTAAGGAGGCTCCGCAGTGAGTCAGCAGACCTTCAACACCGTAGTAGCGATCGCCGCAGTGATCGTTGGGTTGAGCTTTATCGTGCAGGCCGGGGCGCTCATCTTCATCTACGGCGCGGTGAAGAAGTTGAACGCGGTGGCGTCATCGCTTCAAGCGAAGGCTGAACCATTGCTTGCCAAAGCCGGCCCCGTGTTGGAACAGGTACAGGGCACAATCTCGACGGTAAAAGGCTCGGTTGAAAAGATCAGCGAGCAAGCCCTGGACACGTTCGAGAAGGTTACGGTCGAAACCCGTGCGGTTGCGGCGGCGGTTTCGGCTACGTCGCAGGAGATAACAAATCTCGCGCGGCGCCAGGCGGAGCAGATCTCGTCGACGCTCGATCACACGACGAGCACGCTTCAGCGGCAGGTCAACGAGCTTGATGCGTTGATGACTAGAACTCAAGAGCGAGTCGAGGGCACCACCGTCGAGCTTCAGACGACAGTCGTTCAGCCAATCCGCGAGGTCGCAGCGTTGTTGGCCGGCTTGAGGAGAACGCTTGAGATGTTGTTCGGCCGAGGGCGCAAGCCCATCGATCGCGCTTATCAAGACGAGGAGATGTTCATCTGAAGGACCCCGGACCGCAGCGTTGACCGAACGCCCGATTGGCCGAGGGAGCTGATAGCTAGTTCCGAGAGGCACCTGGTTTCCTCACGGTAGGAGCCCAGGTGCCTTTCAGATTTAGGTTTGGATTTGGCCGAGGCTTGGAGAGTTGTGTGGCGGCTGAACTCGAAAGCCCAAAATCGAAACATGGAGATTGAAAATCAAAAATCGAGAGACGCGATGACGAGTGAGAAATCCTTCGACCTGAAGGCAACAGTCAATCTACCGAAGACCCGGTTCTCGCAGAAGGCAAACCTGACTCAACGCGAGCCCGAGCGCTTGGCTCGGTGGACTCAGATGAACCTTTACCACGAGATTCGTCGTGCGAGGGCCGGCCGGGCGAAATTTGTTCT
>DATMCM010000339.1:0-9601 GCA_035558335.1 Blastocatellia bacterium
GTCTTGCCCAGTGCTCAAGCCGCCGGCGATATGGGGAAGCGAGACGTTGGCGATGGAAGTGTCGAGGAGCTCCATGAATGTCGCCAGCGTGACTGTCAATGCGATGATCCATGGATTAACGGCGGGTCGTCGCTCAGAGAGCATGGCGCCCGCTGTCCCCGCGCCTGCAGCGATTGCGCTCATCGCACTCTTACCTCCGGCTCTACAGACATCCCAGGCGCTAGCAGATGCTCGGAATCGGATTGCTCATCGAAGACGATCTTGACTGGCAGGCGCTGAACTACCTTCACGTAGTTGCCGGTCGCGTTCTCCGGAGGCAACAGCGAGAAGCGCGAGCCGGTGCCCGTCTGGAAGCTGTCAACATGCCCCTTGAATATCTTCTCGGGGTAAGCGTCCACTTTGATCTCGACTACCTGCCCGGTGCGCATCCGATTGAGTTGCGTCTCCTTGAAGTTCGCCAACACCCACATCTCCGCGGGGACAAGGACGAAGAGCGCCTGGCCGGGCTGCAACAGCGCGCCCTGCTCGACCGCCTTTCTTGTGACTCGTCCATCTTCCGGGGCATAGATTTTCGTGTAGGAGAGATCAAGCTCGGCTTGTCGCACAGTGGCTTCAGCCTGCTCGATCTCAGCACTCGTCGTCTCCACCTCCGACTGCCTGACCGCTACCTGCTGTGGAGCCGAGTTGGCCTCGCTCAACTTGCCTGAGGCCTGGCCGACCTGAGCTTGTGTTCCCGTGATCTGCGAGAGCGATTGAGTGTACTGATCGGACGCGGCTCCCTGGGCAGCGCGCGCCTCCGAGACAGTGGATTCGGCCGCGGCGACACGCCTGCGTGCCGCTTCGAGTTGTGCGTCCGCGGTTGCAGCCGCTGCCGTTGCCTGGTCGAGTTGCTGGCGCGAGACGACCTCCTTGTCGAACAGGGATCGATACCGAATCACGTCGGCGCCGGCGCGCACGGCTTCAGCTTCCGCTGCGGCGACCTGTGCTTGCGCCTGCCCAACGTTCGCCTCCGCGGTGCTGATCGCTGTCGACGACTGCTTAACACGGCCCTCCGCGGCAGAGGCGGCGGACCGAGCCTGCGCCACACTGCTGCGCGCGGCCTCGACTCCCGAGGACGCCTGCTCGACTCCGGCGCTTGCTGTAACACGAGTTAAGGAAAGGGCGGCCTTTGCTGCATTACGACGGGCAATTGCGGCGTTGAGCGTTGCGCGGGCCTGAGCGAGCCTGGCGTCATAATCGCGCGGGTCAATCTCTACGAGGAGATCACCCGCTTTCACCAGCTGATTATCGTCGATGTAGATTTTCTGAACGTAGCCGGAGACCTTTGGACTGACCTGTGTGGCGTGCCCCTCGATAAAAGCATCGTCGGTCGATTCGTACAGTCGTGAGTGAACCCAGTACCGTACTCCAACGACTGCGCCAAGCAGGAGAAGAATTCCGATGACAGCGAAGAGCATCCGGCGTTTCGATCTGGCGCTTGATCGGGTGGAAGTATCTTGAGCCTCCTGCTCCGCAGACTCATGTACCGCGTCACCGAGGTCTGTTTCGGGCTCATCGACGACAATTGGCAATTGCTTGGTGCTTGCGCCGTTGCCATTGGTTCGCGGCAGACTCCCATTCCGTCCAGTTGTAGAGAACTCGCGTTCTTGAACACTTATGTCGGTCGTCATCTTGTTCATACATTGACCTCGCTTCGAACTGCGTCGACGACTGCCGTCGCATGGGTCAGTGGAATCATGTGCGCTGCGCCGAGAACGACCAGTGTCGCTGCGCGGAACGCCGGCGCCAGCTGCCGGACCGTAGCAAACGGAGCGGCCAGCGTCTTTTCGCCGACGAGAATCGTTGTTGGCGGCGGCGACTCGGCGAAGTCCGCAAGCCTGGTGGTATCAGACCGGGCTGCAATCATCTCGAGCCGGACCTTCGGGACAAGCGAAGTGATCACCGAGCGAGCCCGTTCTCCAATCGAGTCCCACACACCTTTTCCGCTCCAATGTTCGACAAAAGTCCGCGCGGCTTTCGTCTCATCGGGGAGACTATGCATGAAGCGCTGATACTGCGCCTCCATCTCAGCGTAGCCGACCTCTTCGGCTTGCTGACGAAGAACACTTACTACCACCGGTTCGATCAAGGTCATCCTCGTTACTCGTGCGCCCAGCACCCGCCGCAGATGTAGACCTATCATTGAGCCCAGAGAATGTGCGACGAGGTGCATCGACCCGACTCCTCGCAGATCAAGCTCTCCTTGGAGATGAGCGACCTCCTCTTGAATGCTGTATGCCCCGCTGGGCGCAGGCGCCTTTCCGTAGCCGAGCATGTCGGGCGCGAAAACGTCCAAGCCCTGCGACCTGAGTGCGCTCTTCACCTGACGCCATGAGTAGGAGCCATTTGCAGAGCCATGAAGGAGGATAATGACGTTGTCCATACAGTTCAGTTCCCCTCGATCATCGTGAGCATTCTTTCGACGCGGCCGTTTCGAGCGCCGAATTGTCGCCACTGCCGCCACGGAAAAACGTGGCGTTGGCGCTCTCGCAGCTCACGACGTTGTTCATGCAGCGGCATCAGCGGTTTCCGGTAGCTGCTTATCAACCATTTGCGAGATGAATTCTTTGGCATTCGTCGGGACACCTACGATCCGTTGGACCTCCTTACCGTCGCGGAAGAGGATCAGGGTCGGGATGGCCTTGATGCCGAAGCGAGAGGAGCTGCCGGCGCCTTCATCCACGTTCAGTTTGACTACCTTTAGCCTGTCCTCGTACTTCTCGGCCAGCGACTCCACAGTCGGCGCGAGTACCTTGCAGGGCTGGCACCATTCGGCCCAAAAGTCCACCAGCACCGGCTGGGATGATTCCAAGACCTCGCTCTCGAAATTCGCATCATTAACTTCAGTCACATAAGCGCTCATCTGTCCCCTCCTTCTATTATGCCCGTCATATTACGATTATAATATTACGATCATAATATCTCGATTATACGATACGCTGTCAAGGAAGGTTCCAAGTTGGATAGTCGTGTTCCGGACGTAGCTGCCCGAACACGTCTGTGACAGCGTCACAGCCGATGCCGCCGCCAAAGCGGAGAGTACGATTCCCGTGATGCAAACCAGCCGAATGGGGTCCCTCGATTAGCGTGAAGCTGATCCCGGAAAGCGCTCCCATCATGAGGAGATGGCTGGTGAAATCAAAGGGGCGGGGGTTAGGTCGCCATACGCGATCCTTGTATTACGCTCATAATATTACTCTCGTAATATTATATGTCAAGTGTGTTACGGACTCCCGGGGGATGGCAAGCCGGACGCTCTGTTCGTAATTTCGCTTGAGACGGGAGAGAAAAGACAGTTGACCGATCCGCAGTTCCCGGCGGCGGGCGACAGCAACCCGGCAGTCTCTCCCGACGGCAGTTGGCTAGTCTTCCGTCGGAACGCTAGCGCCTTGTACAATGGCGAGCTGTACCGGCTTCCGCTGGGGAGAGACCTGACTGCTGTGGGCGAACCGCAGCGGCTCACGCCGGCCACGCTGGATGCGGAGTATCCCACGTGGATTCCCGGCAGCAAAGAGATTCTCTTTTCCGCCAAGGGAGGTCTCTGGAGGCTAGTTGTTGCTGGGGAAACCACGCCGGCGCGACTGCCTTTCGTAGGAGAGTACGGTCTGATGCCGGTGGTTTCGCCCCCCCAGCCCGGGCGGCCGCCTCGTCTGGTCTACGTTCGCAGTTTCGCGGACGACAACATCTGGCGCGTCGAGACTCCTGCTCCCGGTGCGACGGCCTCCTCGCCGCCTGTCGTGTCTATCTCCTCCACGAGACTGGAGGGCATGCCACAGCTTTCTCCCGACGGCCGCCGCGTGGCCTTTTGGTCGGATCGCTCGGGAGATTGGGAAATCTGGCTGGCCGATCTGGACGGGGCCAACGCCGTCCAGCTTACCTTCATGGGCGCACGCGCCGCAGGCTACCCGCACTGGTCTCCCGACGGCGACCGGATTGTGTTCCACTCTAATTTCGATGGGCAGTGGGAGGTCTATGTGGTCCCTGCTGCGGGCGGTAAGCCCCGAAATCTCACCACTCACCCGGCCACCGATTCGTTTCCCAGCTTTTCGAGTGACGGCCGATGCATCTACTTCAACTCGACTCGAACAGGAGAGTTCCGGATATGGAAGGTTCCGGCCTCCGGCGGGGATGCCGTCCAGGTGACAACCAGTGTCGGATACGCGCCATTGGAGTCGCCGGATGGCGCTTACATCTACTACGTGGAGACCTTGGACGGGCCTAGCGCTTTGTGGCGTCTGCCGACCGCCGGCGGCGTTCCAGTCAAGGTGCTGGAGGGAGTTGTTCTAGCCAACTTCGTAGTGCTTAAGGGAGGCATATACTATATCGACCGGCCGTCGGGTGACGGAGGCACCCACTATTTCGACCGGCCGTCGGGTGAGACACGGCTTCAGTACCTCGACTTCGCGACCCAAAGGTCCACGACGGTGTCTCGCAATCTCGGCGACGTGGACGTGCCTCTAACGGCCTCTGCGGACGGCCGCACGATTCTCTATCACAGGCTGGATTCCTCGGTTAACGACCTGATGCTGGTCGAGAACTTCCGGTAAGCAGTAAAGGGGTTTTGAGCTCACGGAGTCTCGAGGCGGATTCAGGAGCAATTCGAAATGTAATATGACATCCTGAAGGCAGAGAATAGGACTTGAGCAACAATGGTCGGCTCACGGCGTGCTACGCGCGTTGCCTATGACCAAGAGTACAATCAACAATCCTGGGATCTGCAATCTTATTATTCGGCAAGCTTATCGGTAACCGGCTTTATCAGTGTCAATTGCAGAACTTCGCTCTATCATGAGTGGCGCACTCGGCCTCTTTGTCAACGGCGCGCCGCGGGGCTTCGAAAAACCTTCAGTTTAATTCTTTCCCAGTGGATTATTCGTGAGGTCGCGAAAAAGTCTGGTCCCAAATTGCGAACAAGGTAGTGGAAGGCGAAGCTACATCAAGCGTCATCTAGTTGAAACTAAAACGAGCCGCAGCCAGGTCGTGATTGCATTCATTACCATCGAGCGTCATCAAAATTATCGAAGCGCCAAAAACTGATCCCAGATCGGGAACAGGCGCGAGCTTCTGTACGGGTGATCAAAAGCAATTCGGAGGGAATGCCCCATCTGTTAATCCGCGCCGCGACTGAGGTTCGTATCAACTGCTGCAGAAGCTTGAACGTTTGCTCGCGCTCGTTGGTCCATCACCGCTTCAAGCGACTCGCGGACCTGTGGTAGGTAAGCGGCAAGCATGCTGAACTCGCGCTTCGGCAGACTCAGCGCGTCCATCGGAGCAATGCACCGCACCGTCGCACCACGCGTGCTCTGCTTGAGTAAAGCCATCTCGCCGAAGTATTCGCCAGGACCGAGCCTGGCAAGGGGCCGCTCGATTCCATCCTCTACGCGAACGACTTCCGCATTGCCATTTACGATGATGTACATTCGATCTCCGAGGTCGCCTTGATGAAAGACCTCTTCGCCGGGTTCGAAGTGCTGCTGAGCTATCCCTTGAGAGCCCGACAGCTTTAACTCGACCAGATCAGCGGGCAACAGTAAATCCAATGTCCATGAGGTAGCAACCTTCAAGCGCCTCCCCCAACCGGGAAGCTTCATTAAGTAGATCGTGCGCCACATCCACCAGGCCAGAAAGCCGCTGATGTTGATACCCATAATCTCGGCAACAGCAGAGTGGTGACCCAGCGCGCCCATCTTGCCCAGGCCTCCAAATGCAAACTCGGTCTTCGAACCTCCGCGAATCGCGGCAACGATATTACTAGCAGCGGTCTTCGCCTGGCGGATCGCGTGCTGGGCCGTCGGGGGAGCGAAGCCTCCCTCCTTAGTCGGGATCTGTGCACAATCGCCGAGCGCCCAAACCGAGTCGGCGCCCTTAACTTGAAGCGATCCGTTGGCGATGAGACGGCCGCCTTTTCCTTTTGGCAGATCGAGCGCCTCAAGCAACGGGTGTGGTGAGCTGGGTACCGTTGAAACGAGAGTCCTGGTCGGAATCATCTCGCCGCTTGCGAGTATAGCTTCTTCGCCTGTTGCAGCTTCCAGCCGCGTCTTCAGTCTTATTTCGACGCCGCGCTTCGTGAGGATGTTCTGCGCGAACAGGGCGAGCTTCTCAGAGACTTCCGGCAGTATTCGATCTTGCGAGTGCACCAGCACGACCCGAATCTCTTGGGGGTCAATGCCAAGATAGTTGCGGGCGACTCCGCGGACAAAGTCGTTCAGTTCGGCGGCGACTTCGACTCCTGAGAATCCGCCGCCGGCCACTACGAATGTTAGCAACTGTCGCCGCAGTTCCGGGTCTTCGGTCTCGATGGCTGCTTCTTCGAGCGCGCGGATGAGATGGTTGCGGAGGTACAGAGCATCAGCCAGGTTCTTGAACGGAAGAGCATGTTCGGGCAGTCCTCGGAGTCCGCGAAAGTCTGTCACGTTCCCAAGCGCCAGGACCAGATGATCATAAGCGATCAGGTGTGCGTGAGGGCGAAAGCCGGGGCTTGTTGTGATGGTCTTGTTATCGAGATCAATCGACTCGACATCGCGCACGTGGACGTTTGTCCGGGGAAGCAACCGCCGAATCGGGCTGACAGTGTCGGTGATGCCTATGCTGCCAGAGATGACTTCGGGCAGCATAGGCTGGAACACAAAATAATTCTCTCTGTTGATGAGTAGGATTTCAAAATCGTCGCGCCGCCCCAGCGCCTTCTCGAGGTACTGTGCGGTGTAGACACCCGCGAACCCGCCCCCCAGGATAACAACTCTCTTGCGCGGTTCTGGCATTGTATGCACCTTGCCGCTTAAGCTTTGACGAAGGACTTAACAAAAAGAACAGGGGACCGCGTGATCATCGACTCGCCTCACGACTCCAACCGCGCGAGAAAATCGCGAACCGATGGTTCAAGGCTCGATGCAATCTGCATGTTGGTATCATTCGTCTTGTTTGAAACCACGAAGACCAGGTGGTCGCGCGTTTCCAAGCCAGCGACCTGCTGATTAGCCCAAGCTGCCTGGTAGATCGGCCCGCCCGTCGCTTGAACAAGCGACGCAACGCCGTCAGTTGGGAATGCCTCGCCGTTCTTGCGAGTGATCACCAGCGAAACTACATCGTACTGATTCCGCATTATCAAGTGAATAAACTCGCGCCCCTGGTAATGGCAGCGATGTCCGACAACCACCGTGAAGTCCTGGGGCATCTTCTCTTTCACCAACTCGACAAGCCCCACGTACTCCGGTCCCAGCTTCTCTGACATCTGATCGGGCGTGAATTGTTTGTTGGCAAGCTGGTGATCGATCGCGCAGAAAACGTGATCGTCAAAGCCGATCTTCAGGATCTGACCTGTCACATCGGCTGGCGCGACTTTAGCCTGAAGCGATAGTTGGTTCTTTGGCGGACCCCAAGTGAAGAACGTGACCGCGGCAATCACCAGCACAGCAGCCGCGGCGGCGAGGGCGGGGGAGGCTCTGTTAAAGCTGAAGACGCGGCCACGACGAAGATCACTGGCGATGCGCTCGCGCAAAGCGGCGGGCGCGTACTCTTGCATCACCGCGTGCTTCAACTGAGCTTTGAGCCGCGCGCGATCTTCCAATGTTCGAGAGCACGCTCCACACGTCTCAAGATGCGTGAGCACTTCGTGGTTGGTCTCAACCATTAGTTCGTTGTTGAGAAATGAATCCAGATACGATCGTATCCGCTTGCAGTGGCCGTCCTCGAATTTGACTACGTTCATGCGCTCTTCCCCTTCTCCCGAATTCCATAACTCCCGGCAATCCCTGACAGTTCCGCTCTCAATAACTTTCGTCCGCGGCTCAACCGCGACATCACTGTTCCCACCGGCACGCTCAGCGTTGCGGCTACTTCTTTGTAGGAAAACTCCTGCACGTCAGCCAGCACGACCGCTTCGCGATAAAGAACGGGGATTCTCTCAAGCGCGGCCAGCACGTCCTCGTCACTCAGGTGTTGGGGCGCCGGCGGTTCGTACGGAATTGTGTCCTGCAAGAGCATATCGTCGCTCTCCTGGACCAGCTTCGAGTTGTACCATTTGCGGCGATGGTGCTGTATCACGTGGAACAGAATCTTGAACAGCCAAGCGCGACAATTGGTCCCCAGCTCGAAGCGATGAAACGACTTCCACGCCTGCAGGTAAGCCTCTTGAACCAGGTCCTCGGCTTCGGTGCTGTTTCCTATCACTCGCGCAGCCGTTCGGTACAAGTCGTTCAGATGTGGCAGCGCGGCAGACTCAAACTCTTCTTTTGAAGCATTCCGACCAAATATCACTGTTCTCTTTGCCTCGAGTAAGCTTGTCCGACAATCCCCGGAATCTGTGCGCCCATAGACTCTATCCCGATTGGTAGAGATAGTATTCCCGAAGATTTCAATTATTTCAGTCGGGTAGCGACAACCAGACCGATGGGCGACGACCCGGCGGGCAAGCCTATTGCTTCGATATCCGCCAGACCCGCGTCCTGAACGCTCTCGGTCACTCTTAACGCGTGTATACTCTGATTGCCTGCTCCAACGTTGAGCTGATACAGAAAGCGATTGTCTGGATCTAGCGCAATCTCAAACGGGGTGCGCCCGTAGGCCGCCGTGCCATGAGTGCCTTGTAGGTTCAGCGACCCATCCGCGCCGATCGTGTAAAGCGACAGCGAGTTAGTGCCGGTGTTAGAAACCCACGCGCGGGAGCCATTCGAGTGCGCAACAATCCAACAAGCCGCGCGCTCAGGGCAGTTGGTGACCGAAGTGATCGGCGTTAGCGATCGATCCTCGCTCATTACATAAGTTGAAGCACCCGGGAGTCTCGCGTCGGCGACGATCAATTGCTCAACGGCAACCGGATTAACTACGGCAGCGAACGGACCACGTTGATCGTTTAGTTGACTGCGCAGGCGCAGCCGGCCGTTTGGCTTCACCGCATAGCAATCGAGGCCGCCCGACCCGAACCGAATTCCTATCAGCGTTCCGCCGTCGCGAGTGAACAACACCTGGGTCGGGTTGTCACCGAATGCCAGTCCGATTCGGCGTTTGATTCGTGTAAGCGTACCGTCGCTTTCTACCAAGAAGCCGGAATAGTTCGGTGGATCGACTACGTCACCCTTGTTGGCCACGTACAGCAGGTCGTCTCTCAGCGCCAGACTGGCCGGCTCGACGCCTCGCGAAGGCACGGGCCCGTCGCGAAGCGCGAGTGATCCGTCTTCGTTTATCACCATCACCGAGATGTCATTACTGCCAGGGTTCACCGCGAACAGCAACGTCCCCGCCGCGTTGACCACCAGCGGACTTTGTGAATCTATCAACCCTCCGGCGCCTCTCCCGCCAGTCGGATAAGTTCCGAGGAAAATGAGCTCGCCCGTTTCGGTGTTGCGCTCGTAGGCGGCGATAGCGTTCGGGCCGCTGGGATTGGTTATCGTGTAAACGAAGCTGCGTCCAGCAGCCGCAGTCGCATCTACCGACTGCGCGATCGCTCGACCTCGGACGGTCGCTGAACTGATCATAATACTTAACGCCATTAGGCCGATTGCTTGTACTCGCACCGCGTTGCTCAACACGTTCATCATGACACTTCACCTCGGGTACCCTTGGT
>DATMCM010000340.1:0-3416 GCA_035558335.1 Blastocatellia bacterium
AAAGTCTCCGATGCGCAACTCGCCACTGTCAACATGTTTCCTCATGACTTTCATGGGGAATGGAACTACACCATAGCGCCGAAACGGAAGCGCCCAAAAAAGTGACTAAGTTATTTCTTAACAGACCCTTAGGGGATTCCCAAATCAATTATTGAGTGATTCATAGGTGGTCGACCCGGAGGATTAAGGGTCGCTTCGTGAAACCGAACATTTGGATCTCGCGATCGGTGGCAGTACGTCTTCAGCCGAGGTGATGTTGGAAGGCTAGCACAACTGGAAGAGTTACCAATGCATTTCCCGGAGGCTCGCTCGTCCGATTCGGACGGTCCCGGAAACGGGTCGCGTCGGAGCGCCGCCGGCAGATCCATGTCCGCTTTGGGTCTCGTGTGGCCGGCGCCGTGGCAAGAACTTTCCGACGTTTTGCAGCATTGGTCAGGTGCGGTCACGTGTCCGGCCTGTTGGTGAGGCAGATATGGCGGCTGGACCTGATGCTCTGCGCGGATCGGGTCTCAAACAAAAACGCGCACTTTAGAAGTCGTGCGTTCGCATGGCGGGCTCGGTCTGCGCAGGGATGTCCGCTAAAATCCAAGCAGACATCGCCTCCTATTCGATCACCTCGTCGGCACGGGCCAGAAGCGTCGGCGGGATCACGCAACCGCCATCCTCATTGTCGTGCCTAGCACTTAAGTGAGCACCAAAAAACCCGTGGACTACCTTTGACATAAATCAAAATGCAGCGGCGGCCCGGGCCGATCGTTGTTTCCGGGCCAGGGAGACAAATGCCGGACTCCTCGATGACGCTCAATTCGAGAATAATACTCAAGCTGGCCATGCCTCTGATGCTAGTCGCGCTTGCCCATCCAGCCGGCGCCTTTCAGATAAAGCGTGTGGGGACTGAGTCGGGGGTCGTTCTCAGACTGCGCGGTGACGTAAGAGTAGGAGACTACGGCCGATTGAAAACGATCCTACAAAACGGAACATTTGTGGGATTGGAGATCAGATCCGGCGGCGGCTCTCTCGAGGACGGCCTCGACATCGCGCGGGTCGTTCGAGACAAGGGCCTCGTCGTGTACGCGTCCAAGGAATGCGACTCGGTGTGCGCCTTCATCTTCTTCGCCGCGAAAGAAAGGTACATGTGCCGAGGTTGCAAGATCGGAGTGCATTCCGTTTCCAACGATTGCGGGAAGGAAGACGCAGACAGCGCCCGCACTACCGTTCAGATGTCGCGGCTTTTAGTCGGACTCGGAGTGCCGTATTCTATTATCGGCAAGATTGTCGCGACGCCTCCAGCCAAGATCGCCTTTCTGACCAGTCGCGATCTGGCCGCGTTGAACGTGCACCGAACTAATCCCTTCCGAAGGAACGACGGTACCGCGAGCGCGACCCGAAGCCAGGAGGCTAGGTCGGTAGGCACCCCCGGCATTGAAGTCGGGCCCGGAGCGACGACCCAGGCCGGACAGAGGTCCTGCACGACACCTCTGACGCGCGGTTCCGAAGAACGATGACACTCCTGTACAGCAGCCAAGGCTTCTCAGCGCGCAAGGCCGGTACGTCAGGCCACGCTTCGAATGACAAGCGCAGCGCAGATATCAGTTCCCTGGATAATCTGCGCATCAAATCGCTCCGGCCCTCCATAATCAGGTGGCGCATGAACGACACGTAGAGTTGGAGTTAATTCGAATTCGAACGCGTCGAGGCCGAAGGGCAATCCCTCTCCAATGGATTTCAGAGCTGCTTCCTTGAGGCTCCAGAGCTGGCAGAAAGTTCGCAGGCGCGCCAAACCGCCTGCCACTTTAACAGCCTTCACCTCAGCTTGCGAAAAGAACTGTTGAGCGAGTTCCGCCGCCTCCAAGTTCCTCGTTTGATCCTCGAGATCAACACCGATACTGTGTGTCGACGACCACGCGCCGAGAAAACCGAACCGGCAGGAGGAAAAACTAAACCGGACATTTGGTAAATCGGGAAGGTAGGGACGCCCTTTCTCTGTCTCCTGGAATACTATCCGCGATAAGGGCTGCGGTGATCCGAGCACGAAGGCTCCACAATAGCGACGAAATGCACGCCGTTGTTTGAAATGAGCCTTGCCGTCTTCCGTTACAAAGCGCTCCGCCCTCTGCAACTCGATGTCCGACAGGACTGACGCGCAACGCCATGATGCCTCGGGATCGCGCGAAACCGGCGCAAACAGAACGCGAGCCGCATGACTGGCCGGCGCCGGCGTCCGGTCGGCTGCGCTGGCGGCGAACAGACCGTTCACCCATTCGCTATCGTCTCGCGTCATCTGAGGCCATGTGAGCTTCGTCGCGATCCTTCTCGTCGATAGACGCTTTCTCCGGGGAGTTCGAGGGGCTCACCGCCTCCTCGTCGCAGAGCGATCGTGGGAGAAGGGTTGAACCGCTCACAGGCTCCGCGGGGCTCCCTTCGTAGGTAGCTGTGATCATGTTCATCTCCTTGAGGACGAGCGACAACGGCAAAAGGGTCGTGTCCCGCTCGATGACCGCGCCACCCATCACGGTGGCCCCGAAGGCGACGGTGCAGCCGTCATGGATGTGAGTTCGCTTCACCTTCAGCATCATGTTCTCAAAGGCGTGAAACTGCAGGAAGCCGTCGATAACACAATCATTGCCGAAGCTCACGGCGTTCCAGTCTGAGCACTGCATTGGCCGGGTCACGATTGTCCCGTAGCCAATATGACATCCCATCCATCGTAGGATGGAATTCGCGAGAACAGTCCCGGCGCCGAACATAAGAGGACTCCTGCACCAGACGAAGAAGCAGTCCTGCGCGAAGAAGTAGGCGAAGTGGCGCCAGGACCAGAACGGGGTCGAGTGATTGGCTCCCCATTCGCTGCCGATGAGGGACTTCTTGATCGCGACGCTGAACAGGACCAGATTGACTTCTACGAGGATCAGAGCAATCAGCGCGCTGGCGATTGGGTGTCCGCCCAATCTCAGCAAACAAACGTACAGAACCGGGAAGACGATCATCTCGGTGATGGGCAGCATGCCGATGCTCAGGAAGTCGAACAGGAAGACCCGGGTCAGGAAGAGGGGAAAGTCCGGCAGTCTGTGGGTTTCATTCTCCGCCTCAAATGACGCGCTCGCAAATTTCACCGGCGGATTTCCCGCCACCGTGATTGGCTCGCCAAGCCGGGATCGCATTTGTCGTCGGAACTGTATGTCATTGCCCGGCGTGGAGACGCCTAGCAGGAAGTTGGACGGAAAATTCCCGTACTCCGCTACGCAATTGTTACCGCCGAAGAAATTCCGGGGCATATCGAGACGGCGCAGCTTGAAGTGCTCGGCGCCATAATCGAGCATGTTCGTGAAACATCCATTGGAGAAGAAAATCTGGGAGTCGGCGGCAGCAACCTCCGGGACGAGGTTGAACATGACGTCGCACTCGGAGGCGCCAAA
>DATMCM010000341.1:0-8078 GCA_035558335.1 Blastocatellia bacterium
AATTGCCGGGGTGCAGCGCGTGGCGCGCGAGCAGATCGGCGCGGGTGTGGATTGGATCAAAATGTACGGCTCGACGGGAAGCGACCAGGACGTGACCGGCTTCCAGACCTTTAGTTATGAGGAGATGAAGGCGGCTGCCGACGTGGCTCATCAACTTGGGAAACGGATAGCCATCCACTCATACGGCCCCGACGGCGCCCGTGACGCGGTGCGCGCAGGTGCGGATTCGGTCGAGCACGCTACGGACATGGACGATGCGACAATAGCAGAGATGGCCCGGCGCGGTACTATCTACGTACCAACCGTTGATCACAACCGCTATTACGTTTCGCATAAGGACGAGTTCGGATATGACCAGGCGGTGGTCGACAGACTCAACAACTACATCGAACGCAACTTTGAAACGCTCAAGCGCTCAATCCGCGCAGGTGTCAGGATCGCAATGGGTTCGGACGCCGTGTTCACCGGGTTTGGCGAGAACACTCGCGAGCTGGAATGGTTCGTAAAGGCAGGGATGACGCCTGCGCAGGCGCTTGCTACTGCGACGACGAATGGAGCAATGCTCCTTGGCATGGAGAAGAGTTTGGGCGCGGTTGCGGTGGGATACTATGCCGACATTGTTGCGGTGGAGGGCGATCCGCTAGTCGATATCGGCGCGGTCGTGCGCGGCGTGCGATGGGTTATGAAGGGTGGCAAGGTTGTCGTTGACAACGTTGAGCCCGGTAAAAGCCGATAGGCAATCCTTTCCTTGCTTGATTACCAACGGAGAATACCGATGATCAGATCAATCTTGTTGACGCTCGTATTTCTGCTGGCTTTGGCTGCTATCGGATTCGCACAAGCAGACAATCCTTTATTGTTGCAGAAGCCGACGCTGAGCCGGACACAAATAGCGTTTGCGTATGCCGGCGACCTGTGGATCGTAAACCGCGAAGGCGGCGAAGCTCGGCGACTGACGACCGGACCCGGAGTAGAGACCGATCCGATATTCTCTCCGGATGGGAAAACGATTACTTTTACTGGCGAGTACGACGGTAACGTCGATGTCTATGCCGTAGCCGCATCGGGGGGAGTGCCGCGCCGTCTTACTTATCACCCCGGTCCGGATATGGCGCTCGGCTGGACTCCCGACGGCAAGCAGGTTCTGTTTTCTTCGACACGGAATAGCTCCTCTCAGCGTTTTACGCGGTTTTTCACAATCTCGGCAGAAGGCGGGTTTCCAACCGAGCTTCCGCTGCCGATGGGAAGCGAGGCGTCGTACGCACCCGATGGGTCGAGGCTCGCTTACGTCCCGCTCTCGCGCGAACCGGCACCCGGCCAGCCTTTTTATCAAGCGTGGAAGCGCTATCGCGGCGGATTAGCGTCGCCGATCTGGATCGCCAATCTCTCAAATTCCCACATCGAAAAGGTTCCTCGAGACGCATCAAACGATTTCAATCCAATGTGGGTCGAAGACAAAGTCTATTTTCTATCCGACCGGAACGGTACGGTCACGCTATTCGCGTACGAAACGTCGACAAAGAAAGTGACGCAGCTCGTTCGCAATGATGGGTTGGACATGAAGTCAGCCTCTGCCGGACCTGGAGCGATTGTATACGAGCAGTTCGGCGGGATTTGTATGTTTGATTTGAAATCCGCCACTGCCCATAAGCTCGACATCAGGGTGGCGGGCGATTTAGGAGGAGTGCGCGCGCGATTCGAGAAAATTGCCGCCCGGATAAGTACAGGCACGCTCTCGCCGACAGGGGCTCGAGCTGTCTTCGAAGCTCGCGGCGAGATCATTACCGTGCCGGGTGAAAAGGGCGACGCTCGCAACCTGACGAACACACCCGGCGCCGCCGAGCGAGACCCGTCGTGGTCGCCCGATGGGAGGCGAATAGCATACTTCTCCGATGAGTCAGGTGAATACGAGTTGCACTTGCGCGACCAGAGCGGGATGGGCCCGGTACAAAAGATCAATTTAGGCGCTTCACCATCTTTCTACTACTCGCCGACCTGGTCGCCCGACAGCAAGAAGATCGCATACACCGACAAACGCTTGAACCTCTGGTACGTCCAGGTCGATGGAGGTACTCCGGTTAAAGTGGATACCAACACATACGAAAATCCATTCAGGATTATGGATCCAACATGGTCCCCCGACAGTCGTTGGATAACTTACACGAAGCAGCTCAAGAATCGGCTCGGGGCGGTGTTCATCTATTCGCTGGAATCGGGCAAGAGCTCTCAGATCACAGATGGTCTGAGCGATGCACGATTCGCTTGTTTTGATAAGAACGGCAAATACCTCTACTTCACTGCGAGCACCGACATCGGTCCCACGACCGGATGGCTTGATATGTCGAGCTTCCAACATCCGGTGACGCGTAGTGTCTATGTGGTTGTACTGCGCAAGGACCTGCCTTCGCCGCTTGCGCCTGAGAGTGACGAAGAGAAGATCCAGCAAGAGCCCCCGAAGCCAGCCGAACCAAAACAAGTTCCGGGAGCCGATAAAGTTGCCGAGAGCAAAGAAACGGTCGCCATCGATTTCGAAAATATCAGCCAGCGAATTCTGGCCCTTCCGATTCCCGCTAAGAACTATCAAGCCATGCTGGCGGGTAAGACCGGGACGTTGTTCATACTCGAGAGCCCGCCCGGCACCGGGGGGCTGGAAGGACCCGGTGAACTCACTCTGCACAAGTTTGATCTCGAGAAGCGCAAAGTAGAGAAGGTGCTGGAGGGTGCGACCGCGTTTGATCTCTCGGCAACTGGCGAAAAGATGCTTTATCGGGTGGGCCCGGGATGGTTTATCGCGGCGACCAGTGCGCCAGCGAAGCCGGGCGAAGGCGCGCTGAAACTCGATGACGTGGCAGTCTATGTCGATCCGCGCGCCGAGTGGGATCAGATGTATCACGAGGTGTGGAGAATCGAGCGCGACTTCTTCTACGATCCTGGATACCACGGACTCGACTTGAAAGCGGCGGAGAAGAAGTACAAGCCGTATCTGGCAAACATCGCTCACCGAGCCGATCTCAACTATTTGTTTCGGGAGATGCTGGGTGAGTTGTCGGTTGGGCATTTGTTTGTTGCTGGCGGAGATGTGCCCGAGGTTAAGAAGAGCAAGGTTGGACTGCTGGGAGCTGACTACAGGATCGAGAATGGCCGCTATCGGTTCGCGCGAATCTACAATGGCGAGAACTGGAACCCGCAATTGAGGGCGCCGCTTACCCAGCCAGGTGTGAACGTTCAAACTGGCGAGTACCTGCTTGCGGTGAATGGTCGCAACGTGGATTCTACTCGCAACGTTTACAGCTTTTTTGAAGAAACGGCGGGCAAGTCCGTAGTGCTAAGAGTCGGCTCCGATCCCAGCGGTGCAAATTCGCGCGAGGTCACGGTAGTGCCGGTCGAGAGCGAGACGGGCTTAAGGAACCTTGCGTGGATCGAAGACAATCGTCGCAAGGTTGATCAAATGAGCGGCGGCAAGCTGGCTTACGTCTATCTCCCAGACACAGCCGGTGGAGGCTACACCAACTTCAATCGTTACTACTTTGCTCAGATAAACAAAGAGGGCGCGGTGATAGATGAGCGCTTCAATGGAGGCGGCACTGCGGCCGACTACATCATCGACTACATGCGGCGCCCGCTGATGAACTACTGGATGACTCGCGAGGGTGAAGACTTCACCACGCCGGTTGGCTCGATCTACGGGCCGAAGGTGATGGTGATCAACGAATACGCAGGGAGCGGCGGCGATTTGATGCCCTGGTTGTTTCGGAGGGCCCGCCTTGGTCCGCTGATCGGAAAGCGCACGTGGGGAGGGCTGGTCGGAATCTATGACTATCCACAGTTGATCGATGGAGGAGTTATCACTGCGCCACGCGTTGCCTTTTGGAGTCCTGATGGAACCTGGGACGTCGAGAACCATGGAGTTGCACCGGATATCGAAGTTGAATTCGATCCGGAAGCGTGGCGAGCGGGCCGCGATCCACAGCTCGAAAAGGCGGTTGAGGTGGTAATGGAAGCGCTAAAGAAGAATTCGCCGCCGGCGCCTAAAAAACCGGCGTATCCCAATTACCATAAGTAGCGGCTTCCCTGCGGCGGTGCAGCACCAGGGCGTCGGCAGAAGATCACTGCTATTTTGCCGAACGGGAGGCCTCGCCACGCGCCGCCGACATGACTTTCAGTTGCTCACGGATCTCAACAAGCCTCTCTTTGGCGTTAGGCAACCTCATCACAAGTTCCTCGAGGTTGGCGAGATACCGCGGCGCGTTAGCCATACCGCGAATCTCATTCAGGAATGGCTCAACCTTGGCGAACACCGCGACATGCTCGACGTTTGCATCATTGAACATTTGTTCATCTATCGCACCATGATTGACGAAAGACGCCGCCATGTCCCAGTAAGTTGTAACCATGCGAAAATAAGCACTGTGCTCACCGGCAAAGGCGTCGAGGATATCCTGGAGCGAGCCTGGATGAAATTTGACGAACCAATCACGCGCTTGTCGCATCGTCTCTTCACGACGCAGTTCATACAATTTCATTATCCCGTTCATGCTTTCATACTTGGTAGACATCAAGACCCTCCTTTGAAAATCTAGATACAGTAAGGGCGCAGACGAAGGCAAGCTCGCACGCGATAACTACTCGTATGAATTCCGTTGGCGTCGCGACTGCGGGAGCCAAGGTGGGAAGAGCCATTCTAAGCGCAACGTTTGTTGTAGCTTATTGACTTCCTGCAACGCGTGGTGTATATAGGCGCAACACCGGAAACGCTCAGCAGAAAAGGGGGCGCAGAATGAACGGTTTCTGCTGGCATGTGCACCGCTACCGAGGACAAACGTCATTGCGATATCGCGACTTTGAGCCCGAGATTTGAGGCCGAGTATCCCCGGAAGGAGTGCCGAAGACGTCTATCCGGCTTCCCGAAGAGTGACCGAGAACGGCGTTGAAGCGTTGCTGACGCGAAACGAGGTGACTGCAAATGCAAGGCTCCGATCATTATCGCAATGGACTCTCGCGATCGATTCTGGTCCTTGCTGTTTTGCTTGGGCTCGTCGCGGCGGGCGGATCCCGGACCTCACAAGGATCGAGCAATGACCTGACAACCGCAATCGATGATCTGCTTCAAAAGGCTTACAAGCCTGGCGAACCTGGAGCCTCGGTCATCGTCGTCAAGGACGGAAAGGTAGTCTTTCGAAAAGGCTACGGCAAAGCCAATCTGGAACTCGGCGTTGCGGCCGAGCCGGAGATGATCTTTCGCCTCGGATCGGTCACCAAACAGTTCACCGCCGTCGCGATTCTAATGCTTGCCGAGCAGGGTAAGCTGTCGATCGGTGATGAGATAACCAGCTACCTTCCGGATTATCCAACCAACGGTCAGAAGATTACGATCCAGAACTTGCTGACGCATACATCCGGCATAAAGAGCTATACAAGTTTGCCGGAGTGGCTTCAGCTTTGGCGAAAGGACATGCCGCTCAAGGAGTTGATCGACCTGTTCAAAGACAAACCGATGGACTTTGCGCCTGGCGAGAGCTGGTCGTACAACAACTCGGGCTACGTTCTGCTCGGGGCCATCATCGAGAAGGTATCGGGACAAAGCTACAAGGACTTCGTTGAGAAGCGAATCTTCGCGCCGCTCGGCATGAGCCACTCCTTCTACGACAGCACAGAACGTGTTATCGCAGGCCGCGTCTCCGGCTACTCGAAGGGCAAGGACGGATTTGTAAATTGCGCCTACCTGAGCATGACTCAGCCGTACGCCGCAGGTTCGTTGATGTCGTCGGTTGACGACCTGGCTTTGTGGGATGCCGCACTGTACACCGAGAAAATCGTTAAGCAGGAGTCGTTGAAACGCGCCTGGACTCCCGCTGTGCTCAACAATGGCAAGCCGACTCACTACGGCTACGGATGGGCCATGAACTCCTACGAAGGTCACAGGATCGTCATGCACGGCGGAGGAATAAACGGCTTTTCCACCGACGCGATAAGGCTGCCCGATGACAGAATCTTCGTAGCAGTGCTGACTAACCGGGATACGGGCGAGCCGAGTCCCGATGACATCGCGTTCAAAATTGCAGCAATGATGATCGGAAAGCCTTACCAGGAGCCAGTCGCAGCCAGTCTACCCTCCGCGTCGCTCGACCAGTTCGTTGGCGTTTATCGCCTCAACAAAGACGATGTCAGCATTCGACGCGACGGCAGCAAGCTGATGATGAGTTTCGGGCTCGGCAAGGTGGAGATCGTTCCGACTTCCGAGACTGATTTCTACATCAAGGGTTCTCGCACTCATCTGACGTTTTCCAAAGCGGAAAGCGGCGTCACTGGCTTTGTGATGCACGACAACTACGGCATTGACCAGGAGGCCAGGAAGACTGACAAGCCGCTGCCCGAGAACGCCGCCCGCCCGTCCGCGGTAGTCGATCCAGCCGTCTACGAAGGTTATGTCGGGGAGTACGAGCTTGCGCCTGGCTTTTCGATCGTCATCAGTAAGGAGGGAGCGCGGCTGATGGCGCAAGCGACCGGACAGCCGAAGATCGAACTCATACCTGAGTCAAAGCTGAAGTTCTTCGTCAAGGAAGTCGATGCTCGAGTCGAGTTCGTGGTAAATGACTCCGGCATGGCAATCAGTTTGGTGTTGCACCAGGGAGGACAGGACCTGCCGGCAAAGAAGATCAAATGATGGGCTCAGCGCGATTCTCTCGCGCAGTGCAAAGGAACTGGAGGGGCTGGTTATGGGAAATCCCTACCTGCGAACTTTTTCCATTTGTCTCGCACTTGTAAGCTTTGTTTCGCTGGCCAGCGCTCAACAAAAGTCCGACCGGCTAGCGGCGGCCGACATATTCAATCTAGAGATGGCGACCGACCCACGGATCTCGCCCGACGGCGAAAAGATCATCTACGTGCGCGAGTTCAGCGAGATAATGTCGGACAAGCGCTGTTCCAACCTCTGGATCATCAACTTCGACGGCAGCGACAACCGTCCTCTGACGACTGGCAACTTCTCGGATAACTCGCCCAGGTGGTCGGCTGACGGGAAGCGCGTCGTGTATGTGTCGGACCGTAGCGGCACGCCTCAAATCTACATGCGGTGGATGGACACCGGTCAGACCGCAAAGCTCACCAACTTGCAAACTCCTCCACTCAACATTTGTCTTTCACCGGATGGCAAACAGGTAGCCTTCACCGCCATTGTGCCTTCGCCTCCGCCCAACGTCGGACCCGTCCCGACCGCACCGCCCGGTGCGAAATGGGCAGATCCCGCGAGAGTCGCCGATCGGCTCGTGTATCGATTCAACAACGTTGGATATCTGCCGCCGGGATACTTCCACGTCTTTGTTCTTCCTTCAGATGGGGGCACGCCAAGGCAAGTATCGAGCGGGGACTTCAACCACGGCGGCACAGCCGTGTTTGTAGACACCCAGCCTGCCTGGACGCCCGATAGCACTCATCTTATCGTTGCCGCGAATCGAAGGGCGGATTGGGAGTACGAGCCTTTCGACACGGAATTGTACGACTTCTCCGTGGCGGACGGATCGTTCAAGGCGCTGACCGCGCGCGTCGGTCCCGACGGCGCGCCCGCAGTCTCACCCGACGGCAAGTACATCGCATATGTGGGCTATGACGACAAGCATGTGGGATATCAATTAGCTCGCCTATACATAATGAATCGTGACGGCAGCAACTCGCGGGTGCTGCCTGCGAAGGCTTACCAGGACATCGAGTACCACGCTCCGACGTGGGCAAGTGACGGAAGCGGCGTCTACTTCGTCTACGACGATCGGGGTCACACCAGGCTGGCATTCTGCAGCTTGCAGGGAGAGCTGAAACAAGTCGCAAACGATCTGGGCGCTGGCGGATTGGCGTACGCCTTTGGAGCTTCATTCACCGTCGCGCGCGACGGCCGTTGCGCTTACACCTACACCGATCCAAAAACCCCGGGCGACATCGCTGCTCTAAAACCAGCGGCAAAGCCGGAATCCCGAGTGATCACCGCAGTCAACGAAGACGTGTTGGGGCACAAGCGGCTCGGCGACGTCGAGGAGTTCTGGTACGAATCGTCCTTCGACAAGCGAAAGATCCAGGGCTGCATCATC
>DATMCM010000342.1:0-2346 GCA_035558335.1 Blastocatellia bacterium
GGTTACACGCTACGGAATGTCCGACAAACTCGGCAACGTCGCCTATGATCGTGATCCGCACACACTCCTGACCGGCTCCGATCTTCCATCGCCTCCGCATGAACGGGATTATGCCGAGAAAACGGCAGCGACCGTTGATGAAGAGGTACGGGCCATTGTGGAGAAAGCATTCCAGCGCGCCCTCGATCTCCTCAAGGAACGGCGCGCGGTTCTCGATCGCACGGCCCAACGTCTCCTTGAAAAGGAAACGCTGGAGGAAGCAGAGCTAACTCAACTGGCCAATCATCCGGAGCCTCGATCGCCACAAGCCGCTGCCGAATAGAGCGGCGCAATCGCGGACATATGGCGTCTGGTTCTTCATACGCGGCTTCCCCGTGAATGGCGACCCCAAGCCGGCGGAGCTTTCGAGGCCGCCCGAAATGCCGCCTCCAGAGTTGGGCTATCGGTGCGCCCAAGGTCGTCGTCTGGATTTAGTCGACAACTGCTTCTGTTACTTAGGTGACATCGGTGCTTTGGCCAATGTCCGCTTCGCGCCGATAGTGTTGAAAAAGTCTTTTTTCGCTGATGACTGAAAATTCTCAGGACCGCTGGTGCGCCTCACTCGCTGCGATGTGAGGGACCGCATCAACTACCGCAAAAACGACTGAAAGCGTTCGTATCGATTCTGCAGAGCCTTGCAGTGGCTGAAATCGTCAATATGCGACATTTGCGCGATTTTCGAAGCCCCGCGATTTTCGAGTTTTTCAACACAATCCGCCAGAAGCAGCCTTTCCCTTTAAGGGATAGGAGACATACAGGTGCAGCGCTTCACAGCGAACGTTTCCGATCGGATTGCATCCTGGGGCATCGAGCTATTTCTCGTTCGGGCGGTAGGCCTTCCGGAAAGAGCAACGCGTCCAAGCGCTTCCGGATAGCTGCCGATTTGGGATCAGGCACCGACTGCAGCATCCCGTCATGCCAGATGGTGACCCTGGAAAATGGGCCAACCGAAGCACCCGCCAGCAGAGCGCGGACGTCAGGTCGGAGAAATTCGCCGCGCGCCGCGGCAAACGTGTAAAAGTTTAGAGGTGAGAATGAAGTCATTTCACGATCTCCTACTGCCATATGATGCCTCCCAAATTGATAGGACGGCGCGAGTTACGCACTCCGATCCTTGCTCTCATACCGGCGATTGTTTTCAAATCGGGGCGTTGGGCCGAGGAAGTGGTCGACAATGCGCCGGTGCCGCCGTGATGAAGAAGACGACAGCGCGCGAGCGGCTCGGTGCGTTTCGCAAACACGCCCCGATTCGACGACCGTAGGTCGACTTGTTCCACATATAGTAAGGCGGCACTCCGAAGAGTGCCGCCTCTAACCTCACGCTTGGTGCGCGAGCCGTTCGATGCGACCGGATAAACTACGCCGCCTTCTTGATCAGACCGAGTTGCGTCAAGGCCGAAACGCCGTCATCGAGACCGATCTCCTCGACGATTTGACCGTCCTTGAGTTTGAGCACGGTCGTTCCAGTGAACTTCATCTTGCGACCGGTATTGGCCGGCAGTGATCCCATCAAGAAGTCGCCGAAGGCAGGCCCGGTGTGCGTGCCGCCACCTTCCCAGCGGCCGACGACGTAGTCGCCTTCCGCGATCAGGTCGGCGGCGCCCCCGGAAGTTGAGATCCGGAAACGCCTTCCGAAAGTCGGTCATGAAGGCCTTGATGTCATCGCGACCACGGCGGGGTTCATGAAGCGAGTACTGCAACAGCATGTCGGGCGCTGCGAGTTCATCCACGATATTCAGGTTGCAGGTCTTTCCCCAGAAGTCCGTGAACCAGCGACCCACGATCGCCTTGTTGTCACTTTCCTTCGACATGTAGATAGCTCCTATACTTGTTGTTTTCAGTCCGATTTAGGGACGCGCGGACACTAGGATTCGACTCTCGCGGCGGCACTCCGTTTGTTGTCTTCGAACTACATCGAGGCCATTTTTACTTTCTATCGCGCAGAGCCAATTGCTCACGTTCGAGCAGCGTGCGCTTGCGGCGCACACCCCAGCGATATCCAGAGATCGAACCGTTCTTCTTGAGAACACGGTGACACGGCACCAGAATCGCGATTGGGTTAGTACTAATCGCTACAGTCACGTCGCGCGCGTCGCGCGTGCCCAATTTCGCAGCGAGCGCTCCGTAACTCGTCGTCTCGCCGACCGCGATTTCGCGAAGCAAATTCCACACCTGGATTTCATAAGGCGTGCCGCGCAAGTCCAGCTCGATATCGGACCCACCATCCGGCTGATCTACGGCTCGTCTTATGCACGAGAGAAGCAATGACAGCCCCGTCTGGTCAAAGACGACCTCGGCGTCCATAAA
>DATMCM010000343.1:0-2214 GCA_035558335.1 Blastocatellia bacterium
AGTAAGCATGGTTAGCTCCTATCAAATCAAGCCACAACATGGAAATGAAATTTGCCATATGATACTCTCGCCGTCGAGGGGCGGCTTAATACCGCGATGACTAGCGATGCTCCGCTCTCCTTGGAGCCGTGTGGAGAAAACCATCACGCACCTGGCACTCTCAGAGCTCGACGGCTCGGTGCCCTCGTTTCCTAGAAGCGCACGGAGGAAGGAGGCTCATCGCTTGGAGTGGCCCTTGAAAGAAGAGCGATTTACCAACACCACCTCACACCAAACGGGAGCACCTGGCCGCCCTGGCCGGATCCGGCAGGTTGGTTTGATCGTCGTGGCCGGTGCCGTCCTCAGCTGGTGTGCTGCTGCGAGCGCTCGATCCCAATCGCCGTTCGATTATTTTCCGACAAATGGCTGGAGAGCATCGTCTCCGGAAGAGCAGGGTCTCGATCGAAAGAGACTAAAGAAGCTGGTCAAGAAGATTCGCCGGAATGACATCAGCGGAATCGACAGTCTGCTAATTGTTCGAAACGGTTACCTCGTCAGCGAGTCGTACTTCAACGGCTGGGGACCCGACGATCTGCACACGCTTCAGTCGGACACGAAGAGCATCACGTCGCTGCTGGTTGGAATCGCTCGCCAGCAGGGTTTCATCTCAAGCGTCGATCAGAATGTCGTAAGTTTTTTCCCCGAGTATCCGCGGATCAAGCGAATGGATGACCGAAAGGCGGCGATGTCGCTTCGCGATCTCCTGACGATGCGTACTGGTTTCGACTGGAGCGAGGACCCTTACGAGGGCTCACCGCTCTTTCAACTTAACAACTGCGGATGCGATTGGTTGAAGTTTACTCTCGACTGGCGGATGCGCGAGCAGCCCGGAACCCGCTTTGAGTACAACAGCGGCGGAGTGATCTTGTTGGGAGGAGTTATTCGCAATGTCTCAGCCACTCCAGTTGATACCTTCGCTCAGCGATACTTATTTGATCCGCTTGGCATCACCCGTGTGCGCTGGTATTACGGAAGTCCCGACAACCTCCCGCATATGGGCGGCGGACTCAATCTGCGACCACTCGACATGGCTAAGATCGGTTATCTGGTACTGAGGCGCGGACGTTGGGCCGACCAGCAGGTTGTCTCAGAAGAGTGGATCGCCGAATCATTGCAGCACTCGGTCGCATATCCGCGCACGTTTGCCGGTCGTCCTGTTGACTATGGTTACCTCTGGTGGCTGCTTCACATCGAAGGCGAGGTTAGCGGAGCACCTGACGGTGACATCTACACTGCAGCAGGAGCGCAAGGTCAGTGGATCTTTATCATTCCCAAGTACGACATGGTAGTGGTTTCGACCGGCAGCACTGCGCAATTCGACAAGGCAGTTGGCTTTCTTTATTCCGACATTCTCCGAGCCGTCAACTAGCAGGTCTGTAACTTGGAAGAAGATCGGTATCTTCAAGAGGCAGCCGATTGAAACTAGGCAGCCGAGAAAGGAACAAATGAAATTGCCGGAGATCGAGGCGGTTGCGGCCAAAGTTCATGACTCTTGGAGGCGAGCAAAACTCGCGCGGGGAATAACCACACGCAAGAGTGAAACTGGCGAAGAGTTGATGGTTGACTACGAGCAGTTATCAGAGGAAGCCAAAGACCTGGACCGAGCGACCGTGCGCGCCGTATACGCAGCAATTCAATCTCTATCGCAGGAAGAGAACAACTGAGAGTCTTGATGTCACCGTCTTTCAACGAGCTGCGTCCTTTGTTCGGGACTGCGCCTCACACGCGCCATCGCCTGACATCCCAATGCGCTTCTTATCCAGGCTAGCAGCTTGTCAAGTTCGAAGGGCTTCTCAATATAATAGAGCGCCCCTTCCCTGAGTGCGCTTTCCCTGCATTCGTTGTCGGTCATTGCTGTCATCGCGATGACTACAGTGCCAAGCGACATCCTCCGAACCAATCGGCACAGTTCCAGACCCGAAGCGCCGGGCAGGTTGATATCAGTAAGCACGAGATTAAAATTTCGCGCCCCCATTAACCTCATGGCCTCTTCCGCGCTTGCCGCGGCAAAGCAGGTATATTCACCGCCGAGAAAGGACGCCAAGCCCTCGCGCGTGGAGTCGTGATCTTCAACTATCAGAATAGAGTTCTTTTTGAAGTCCACCGTTCCTCCTCACTGCAAGCCACACTAATGTTGGGTAGTGGGGTAATAGTGTGTTGACGACCGCAAATTCT
>DATMCM010000344.1:0-30079 GCA_035558335.1 Blastocatellia bacterium
CGCTCGTCGGAGCCTCAGCTTCAGTAGGCCAGTCGATTACTGCGACCGCTACAAACCCTCAAGAAAACACCTCGGAGTTTTCAGCGTGCATTCCTTATGGCGCGGCCGATCTTTCGATCAGCAAGACTTCGGCTGCGACGATCGTCGTCGGCAGCAACGTCACCTATACGATCACTGTCACGAATAATGGACCTGACCCGGCATCGTCAATCACAGTTACGGACAACCTGCCGGCAACAGTTTCGTTTGTATCATGCTCCTCGACGGGCGGTGGGATGTGCGCCGGGTTAGGCAACAATCGCACGGTATCCTTTACCTCGCTCGGCTCAGGCGCCTCCGCAACCATCACATTAGTCGCAACGTTGGGTTGTGGCGTTGCGAACGGAGCCATTGTTGGAAATACCGCGTCGGTTACGGCGCCTTTGCGTGACCCGGTAGGCACTAATAACTCAGCGACCGCCAACTTCACCGCATCGAACCCGCCGCGCTCGATCTTACCGACAAGCGAATCGTTTGCGTCGGATGGCGGGGATGGAACCGTAAGCGTCACGGCGCCGAGCGGGTGCGGATGGCAGGCGATTCCCAACGTGCCGTGGCTTACCATCACGTCGGGCTCGATCGGGTCAGGCAACGGCACGGTGGGCTATCACGTTGCGATCAACTCGACCGGCTTTCCGAGAATGGGAACGATCACAATCGCCGGCCTGACCTTCACTGTGAATCAGAGCAACGTAGCATGCGCGTATTCCATTATGCCTACATCAAACTCCTTCCCCTCAGAAGGGGGGAACGGAAGCGTTTCGGTGACGACGGTCACAGGCTGCACGTGGAAAGCGGACAGCAACGATAGCTGGATAATTCTTCCTCCAAACAGCGACGGAAGCGGAAACGGATCCGTGAACTATACCGTCGAGGCGAACCCCAGCACCTCTCCTCGCACCGGCACCGTGACCATCGCCAGAGAAACCTTCACCGTCGATCAAGCCGGCAACCCGAGCGCAGTAACCCTGGTGTCATTCACCGCTGATGAGTACGAGAACGGAGTCGCGCTGCAATGGCAGACCGGAATGGAAGTCGAGAACCTGGGCTTCCGCGTTTATCGACAGCAAGCCGGCCAACGCGTTCGCATCACGCCGGAGATCGTTGCGGGTTCCGCTTTGATCGCCGGCGACAGGACCAAGCTGCCGGCCGGCAATTCCTATGTCTGGTGGGACAATGGAATTGCGGACTGCGGATCGCCGACTGGGAATTGTCGAGATGTTCAGTACTGGCTGGAGGACCTCGACCTCACCGGCAAGACAACCCTGTATGGACCGATCGTTCCCAGGAAGATAGGAGGCGCGCCGTCCAAGCACGGCACTGCGACGCTTCTTAGCCACCTGGGTAAGGGCGAGCCTGAGATGAAGCAGCTCGCGGTGAATCAGCCCACGCAGGTTTCGATGTCGCAAAAACAAAGCGCTGGGCAGTGGGAGTTGGCATCGCAACCCTCAATCAAGCTGACCATAAGAGAAGAGGGCTGGTATCGAGTTACTCAGCCTGAACTCGTGGGCGCAGGGCTCGACCCGAAGACCGACCCGCGCAATCTTCGGTTGTACCTTGGTGGACAAGAACAGGCGCTGATGGTCGTCGGCGAACAGGACGGCAGCTTCGATCAGGCTGACGCGATCGAGTTCTACGCGACCGGACAGGACCTACCCTCTACCGATACTCACACCTACTGGCTGGTCGGAGGGAAACAGCCGGGCAAACGAATCAGCTCGGTGAAGAGCGACGCAGTGCCCGGCGGCGCCAGGAGCTTCGCATACACAGTCGAGCGCAAAGAGAAGACCATCTATTTCTCGAGTCTGAGAAACGGAGAGGCCGAAAACTTCTTCGGCCCGGTCATCGCCTCGCAACCGGTAGATCAGGAGCTGACCCTTCAGCATCTGGACTCCGCGGCGCCGGAAGATGCCGTAATTGAAATCGCTCTGCAAGGCGTGACTGACCTGCCGGGCATCAATCCTGATCATCAGGTCAAGGTGATGCTAAACGGGCAGCAGGTAGGCAGGATGATGTTCGACGGCCGGCAGCACTCGATTGAAAGGGTAACCGTCCCGCACAGTCTGCTTCGAGAAGGCGCGAATGTCGTTACCCTGATGGCCGAGGGTGGCCCGTCGGACGTAGCTCTGGTCGACTATGTGCGTGTGACGTACTGGCACGCTTATTCGGCTGACCAGGACACGTTGCGCACGAGCGTCTCGGAGCAAGCCGGTGCTGTTGTCAGTCAATCGCAAACGATTAGCGGCTTCAGTAACTCGATGATAAGGGTTGTGGACATAGCGAACAGCCGCGAGCCACAGGAGTTGATCGGACGAATCGAAGAAGAGAAGGGCGGGAGCTTCGCGGTGACGGTTAACGTAGCCGGGAGCGGGCCGCATACGTTGATTGCGTTTACTGAGAGTCGAATCAAGCGGCCAGTTTTGATAACTGCTAATCAGGTTTCTTCCTGGCGCGATTCGTCGCACGCCGCCGACCTGCTGATGATCACCCATCGAGATTTTTTGGCAAGCCTTTCTCCGCTGAAGGCTCTGAGGCAAAAGCAGGGACTCGACGTCGAGATTGTGGACGTCGAAGACATCTACGACGAGTTCAGCTTTGGAGAGAAACAACCTCGAGCGATCAAAGACTTCCTGTCATCGATCAGGGACACGTGGAAGAAGGCTCCGCGCTTTGTCTTGTTAGTGGGCGACGCGAGCTTCGATGCGCGAAACTATCTCGGCGCGGGCGACTTCGATTTCGTTCCCACCAGACTCATCGACACCTTTTATCTCGAGACTGCGAGCGATGATTGGTTTGCAGACTTCAACGATGACGGGCTGGCTGAGATGTCCATTGGGCGACTGCCGGTGCGCACTGCGTCGGAATCTGCGGCGCTTGTCTCGAAGATCGTCAACTACGACTCCGCTGGCGTCAAGACGCCTGTGTCAGGCAGATCAGTGCTGCTGGTTGCTGACAAGAACGATGGCTTCAACTTCGAGCAAGCAAGCGAGCAGTTGCGCGCGCTTGTGGCGCCGGGCGTTGGCGTTCGAGAAATCTTCAGAGGACGCCTGGATGACGAGGCGGCGAGGAACCAATTAATCGAGGCGATCAACTCGGGGCAGTCGATCGTGAACTACATGGGCCACGGCTCGACTAACTCGTGGCGAAACTTGTTCACCGCAGACGATGCTCGATCGTTGAACAACCAACAACGCTTGCCGTTGTTTGTAACTATGACCTGTTTGAACGGGTTCTTCCACGATCCGGTCATCGAGAGTCTTGCTGAAGGCCTGTTGAAATCGGAGCGGGGCGGCGCCATCGCAGTGTGGGCGTCGTCCGGACTGACCGATCCCGCTCGGCAAACCGCCCTGAACCAGCAAGCGTACCGGCTGTTGTTTGACCCGACCAAACCTACAATCGGCGAGGCGACTACAAGAGCGAAGGCGGCAGTTCGCGACAACGATGTACGGCGGACCTGGATTCTGCTGGGCGATCCGACAAGCAGGTTGAGATGATCCAGAGAGGCTCGGTTTCACGAGTCGAACGACTTGGGACCAAGTGTTCGCCGGCCTTTGAAGTCACACGATATTCACTCTTTGTTTGAGCCGATGGCAGGTGAGCTCTCGTCTTGACGTGAACGTTGCGAAAGACATACGATTACGGCCCACAAAGCAGTTGAGTTTGTTTAGGGGATTGCGTTCGAATGTTCTCGTGCTCCCCTCTCCTCGTTGCAACGAAGAAGGCGTTCGAAGCAACATAGCGGGAGCGGCGGTAATAATATTCGTTCAAAGAATCAGACGAGCGATCGGGACCACGGCCTTTGATTGCAAGGCGAATCCTCGAATCGATCAGGTTCAGGCTGGCCTTGTCGTGCCGCATTCCCGCTTCGGATTGGTGTAACTCGAATCGCATTACCGTTGTTTCTCACCGCAGTGCGACTTTTAGCCGCGCCCCTTCACTGAAGAACCAGATGAACACATACCGGAGAGATCATTGATGGCTTCAACAAAGCGCGTAAGGCAGAGGCTCATTCTGCCGTTGATGTTGACAGGTGTGATCGGGTTTTTGTTTCTCCCGGGGCTTCCGTTGAGCCGGGCTTCCGCGAAGGCCGGGACGGGCCACGGTGCTTCGATGCAGAATTACCCCAGCGGGCTCGATCCCGAGCGTCAGGCTGCGATGGCCAGGCTCTACTCGCTGGTGCTCGCCGGCGCACCGGCTTCTGAAGAAGAAACCGACATACTTCGAAGGTTTGGAGGCGGGCAGCCCATAAACGTGCTTGAAGCAGATGTGGTCATCTCCCGCGTGTTGTACGCCTACTATGTTTTGGGCAGCGAGCTGACCAAACAGCAAGAAGTTCTGCTTGCCCACTACAAGTCGTTTGTCGCTCAGCGAGAGACCGATGTCCGCGATCTGAAAACGCAGTTGCTGAACAAGCGGAAGGCTGCAGCCGCGGCCGCGCCTCCAGTCGCGGCGCCGCAGGTAGCGCCTCCGAATGATCTGTGCGCCGGCGCGGAAGTTATTCCGGGCGCCGGTCCGTTCCCGTTCTTGACCACCACCACCGCCAACATCACCGACGCGACGACAGCCGGCGATCCGCCGGCGCCTACTTGCCAGACCAACATCTCCCGGAGCATATGGTACAGGTTCACACCAACGACGACGGCCCAGTACACAATCTCATCGTGCGCTGGCGCGCCTACCGGGACGACAGTGTCTGATACTATCATGGCCATCTATACAAGCGCGGGCGGATGCGCCGGTCCGTTCACCCAGCTGCCAACTGGCATTTTCACCAATGGCTGTAGCGACGACGACTGCGCAGTGGAAGCGCTCCAGTCAGTGATCACGACCCAACTCAACGCAGGCACGACTTACTACATACTGATGTGGCTGTTCGACACTCCGCCGCCGATAGCCGGGCAGACGAGCGTTCAGCTTCGAATCTCTCAGTTTCTTTTTGCGCCGAACGATACTTGCTCGGGCGCGATTGCGCTTTCGTTAAACGCGCCGGTTGATGCGACGACGACGTCGGGAGCGACACCGGCCGCAATGAACGACTACAATCTCAGCGGGGCGGCTTGCTTCCCGGGTATTGGCCAGATTGCCAGCACTGCCGACGGGATCGACGTGGTCTATTCGTTCACCGCGCCGTCCGCCGGAAACTATTCATTCAGAGTTTTCAACTACACCAACCCGTTCTCCAACCTTGTATTATATGTTGCCAGCTCCTGTCCTGCCGCCACACCGGGCACTCCGGTGACTGTGAACACTTGCCTCGGCGCATCAAACCGCGCTCCGGACAGCCCCGCTGAGGAAGTCATGTGCTTGCCTCTGACTCTCAACCAGCAGGTTTTCATATTTGTTGATGAGGCGGCGGCGACGCTGGGCTCGCCGTATACGATTGAGGTCACGCGCTGCACCCAGGAGACGGAGCCTAACAGCACTCCAGGGACATCAAACACGTTCGCCCTGGGCAAAGAGGGTTCAATCGGGACCAACCTCGATGCGGATTTCTATTCGATTGGAACGCCCGCAGCCGGTTCTCGTTTGTTCGCGCTGGTTGATGGCGCAGCGGCAAACTTTGACGACTTCGATCTACGAGTTACCACGACGACCGACACGCTGGAGTACGACGACGAGAACAACGACCCTCCGTTTGGTCTCCATTCTCCGAACGTCGCCGGAACTCCGCTCACTGGAGTCCCAACATTTCTGCGGGTGAACTTGTTCCTCAGCGCCTTGGCCACGACTGCCGAGCCCTACCGGCTCTACGCTGTTGTGCAACCGCCTATCGCATCCGCCACGAATGAGGTCGAGCCGAACAACACCATCGGGCAAGCCAACACCGGGGCGAATCTTTATTTCAAGGGCTCGTTGGCCGGGCCCGCGCCTTCGACCGATGTTGACGTTTACAGCTTTACAGCAAACGCCGGCGATCTGATCTACGTTGGCCTGGATGGAGACCCGCTCAGAGATAACACGCCGCTCGACGCAAGGCTCGAATTGCTTAGCGCGGCTGGATCGGTGCTGGTCGATGTCGATGATAACTCGGCGACATCGAATACATCGTCGGGTGCCGGGAGCTTGACGGCGGTCACCCCGTTCTCGCCCGCCGAAGGACTGATCTACAGAGCCAGGGTGCCGGGTACTTACTACGCGCGAGTTTCCACGTTGTTTAGTGGCGCGGCCGGGGCCGGGGACTATCTGCTATCCATTTCCAGAAACGGCGCACCGGGTCCGACGGCGGTGAAGTTCGGCGACCAGGACGCGGCCGGCCAACTCAAAGCTTCGAGATACTCGGACGGCGTCCTGATCCAATGGCGCACGGGGATGGAAGTCGACAACCTCGGCTTCAACGTCTATCGCGAGGACGCCGGGAAGCGGGTTCGACTGAACCAGCAGCTTTTAGCCGGCTCCGCCCTGATGGTAGGACCGGATACCGCGCTTAGATCCGGACGGCCGTACGCCTGGAAGGATTCATCGCCATTCTCGCGCACGGCTCGATACTGGATCGAAGACGTGGATCTCAACGGCACGACCACGCTGCACGGACCAATCGTCGTCGACGGCTCAAATGTCAAAAAGTCGGCCAGCGAAGTGCGGGCGGCTTTGCTGCTGGGTCAATTGGGTAGAAATAACTCGCAAGAGAATACAACAACGTCGGTTGAACCTAAGGCGACGCTCGCGGCGCTTGGCACCTCCGACGCAGATCACCAGTCGAGCCTCGCAGGGCAGCCGGCAGTGAAGATAGCTGTCAGGCAAGCAGGCGTTTACAGGATTGCGCAGCCAGAGCTGGTCGCGGCGGGGCTGGATCCAAAGGCGGATCCGCGGCTGCTTCAGCTCTACGCCGACGGCCAGGAGTTGCCGATGTCGATCGCGGGTGCGAAAGAAGGCCGGTTCGATTCAAGCGGCGCGATCGAGTTCTACGGCATCGGGCTGGACACCGCGTCGACCGATGCCCGCACTTACTGGCTTGTGGTTGGCGCGAGCCCCGGCAAACGAATCGGGCAAGTCAACGCCGGGTCCAGCCAGATCGCCGCGGGCATGTTCTCAAACACGGTCGAGCGAAAGGATAGAACGACTTACTTCGCGTCGTTGAGGAACGGCGACAGGGAGAACTTCTTCGGTCCCGTTGTAGCCGCCGGCCCGGTCGACCAGTCGCTTACGTTGCAGCACCTGGCTTCAACCTCGTCGGGCCAGGCTTCGCTTGAAGTCGCATTGCAAGGCGTAACCACCGTGCCACATCGCGTCCGCATCGATGTGAACGGCGCGAGCGCCGGCGAATTGAGCTTCGAAGGCCAGGTTCAAGGGGTCACTCGATTTGCGCTGCCGCAACCGTTGTTGAAGGAGGGAGAGAACGTGCTGAGGCTGACGAGTCTGGCCGGGCCTTCGGACGTCAGCCTGGTCGACTTCATTCGAATCACCTACTGGCATGTTTTTACGGCCGACAACAACTCGCTCCGGTTCACCGCTGCCGGGAAGCAAGTAGTGACGATCGATGGCTTCACCAACTCGCAGGTCCGAATGTTCGACGTGACCGATCCGAACGCAATTCAGGAAGTGTTGGGAACGATCAGGAAGGCAAGCTCGGGGTTTGGGATTACGATCACGGTTCCCGGCTCTGGACAGCGGACGATGCTTGCGATGACGAGCGACCAGGAGAGGCGCGCCGCAAGCGTAATTGCGAATCGACCCTCGAGCTGGCGTGTTCCAAGTCAAGCGGCCGACTTCGTGATCGTCACTCGAGCCGAGTTCGCAAACGCAATCGAGCCGCTGCGAAGCTTGCGGCAGAGCCAGGGTTTGAACACCGTCGTTGTGGACATCGAGGACGTTTACGACGAGTTCAGCTACGGCAATCGGTCGCCTCAGGCCCTGAAGGACTTTCTCTTCTACGCGGAGACCAACTGGAGCCTCGCTCCGCGATTCGTGCTGCTTGCGGGTGATTCGAGCTACGATCCGAAGAACTACCTCGGGCTCGGCGACTACGATCTGGTTCCGACCAGGCTGATCGACACGCGATTGATGGAAACCGCGAGTGACGACTGGTTCGCGGAGTTCGATGGCGAAAGTGCCCCCACGCTTTCGATTGGGCGACTGCCGGTGCGCAGTGCGATCGAAGCCGCCAGCGTCGTGGCTAAGATAATCGGCTACGATCAGTCGAAAGCACCTGAGGGAGTGTTGCTGGTTTCCGACACTAACGACGGATACGACTTCGGAGTCATGAGCGATCAGTTGCGAGCCTTTGTTCCGGCGTCGACGAATGTCGAGGAGATCAATCGAGGCCAGGGCGACGCTGCGACTGTGAAGAACAGTCTGTTGAAGGCGCTCAGCCGGGGCCCACGCGTTGTGAACTACGCCGGTCACGGGGCGGCCGATCAATGGCGCGGGGGCCTGCTCACGTCCGCCGACGCCGCCGCGCTCGCGAACAAACAGAGCTTGTCGCTGTTTGTGTCGATGACCTGTCTGAACGGCTTTTTCCAGGACCCGGCGATCGAGAGCCTTGCCGAAGTTCTGGTGAAGTCAAAAGGAGGAGCCATAGCGGCATGGGCTTCGTCGGGAATGACCGAACCTCGCGGGCAAGCAGAAATCGATCAACAGATCTTCAAGTTGATGTTCGAGTCGATGAGCATCAAAGGCCAGCCGCGGACTATCGGGGAAGCAACGTCCCGAGCCAAGACAGGAGTGACCGACGGCGATGTGCGTCGCACATGGATTCTGTTCGGCGATCCGGCAACCAGGCTCAGATGATTGGGCCGTGACTCGCGAGAGCCTTCGGAACAGACAGCCAAGGGTGGCTGGACTGCTCACTTTTTCAACAGCCACTTGAGACCCTTGTTCTTTACATGAGGCGTCAAGTCGGAGTCATTCTCACGGCTCGTTTGCGGTTGCCGTGCCACAAAGTCGAGTTCCCGGCCACTCGCGTCAATGACGCTGACGTCGGGAGTGCCGGCGCCGGTTACTATGAGGGCTACATGGACTCGCTCGCGATCGTCATAGAGCGAGATGCCAACTTCGCCGGTTGCAAGCAACCCGACGCCCATCCGCTTGACGCCCCGACCATCGAGCATCACAAGCTTTGGTTGGCCTTCGTCGATGAAGAGTTTGCAACGCACTTTGCCTTGGCCATCCAGAAGCCTCAACTCCCTTGTTTCGATTACACCGTCTTCGTGTGTGCTCACTGAACGCTTACCTCCAGGCCCAGTGTATCAGTCGATGTCGGAGATGACAGCAGCGGATCGACCATAAGCGGCAGCGAATGGCGCCGAAGTTGACCGGGCCGGCGCCTGTATGCTTTTCCCGATACAAACACGGACTTGGACATTGGAAAGACGACTTCAATCGGATTCTGTGAGTTTCGCCTCTCTTTTCAAAAGGCTCTCTCGCCAACTCTCTGAGAGCAAGCGGCAGGAGGCCAGAGCCCGCATTTGTTCCCGACTCGCCCCCATTCCGTATTGAAGGAGATTCGCCAGTGAGACGGTCCACTCAGGATTGGGCCTCTCAAGCAATTCTATCGGCGCTCCCGCTTCCGCGTATCCTTCCTGTATTACTCTACAGTACCAGCCGCTCCGCCCATTCTTCTCCATTAGAGCCGCAAAGTCCTTTCGCTGCCACCACCTTGCCAGCCTCCAACAAGGCGGACGCGGCTGGGATACCTGCACCACTGCTTCTCCAAATCTGATAGAGTCGCCTATGCAGGATTCATCCTCGAGTTGTCCTTGCAAAGTGAAGTTCTCCCCAATAGCCCCATAGACCAAGTCTGGCAGATCCAGCTCACGTTGCCAGTAGGAGTAATGCTCCCAGGGGTACGCGCACACCGCTTTCTCCGGACCTCCATGCGTCTTGGGGCTGCCCTGGCCATCCCCGGCAACATTTGTTTTGCCGATCCATACTGGGCCCGTAACTGGCTTCTTCAAGAAAGCGGTTGTCCAGGTGGTTTGCTCTGAACCGATCAGCTCTCTGCTTGTCAGCGCTTGCGGCAATCCTACCTGGATCGATAGTAGTTGGATACTTCGCATCAAGGTACCTTTCGGAAAGAATCATATCCAGAGCTCTTGCTTTTCCGCATGGCATAAATGAACTTCATCCTGTTTCAATAGCGCGCCGGATGCCTGAGCCGCTTGAGTTAATACTAGTGGAGGAGACGTCCTCGAAGAGGGACCAAGTGTCAGGGGGTCCTTAGCGATGATGAGCTTCGGCAAGCTGGGAATCACTAATACGTGCTACCTGACGGGCGCTGCCAAATTGTATCGACCGACGAATTCTCGACTATATTCACTGAGGCGCCTTTTTGGCCGGTGGCCGATAAAAGAACTCTCGTGAGAAGTAGTTTGATCGCGCGCTGCCATCTTTGAACATGTTGAGGTTAGCGACGACCAGCACACCCTTTTTCACCTTCGCCTGTAAACAGGTCTCTTTGAATCCGAAATCATAAACGGCGCTGAAGGCCAGGCCCCGCTTCGACATGACGCCCTCGGCAAAGACGCTACCTCTGGCCTCACCCCAGTCACAAAACGGAGGCGCGCACGCCCCAAACCCCTGAATCACCAAGCCGTCGTCATTCCCGGTTACCACCAGTCTCGCGATTCCTCGAGTCTTGCTGTTGGTCGACAACCAATCGCCCAGGAACGGACTGGGATCGATTGAGCCCGGCGGCAATGGTCCTTCGATGTCGGGCTGATCCTCGCCCCTCATTGCACTCGTCGATCCGGTTTGCGTTGCTCCATGAGCAAACTGCTCCTGTGACGCCTTCGAATGATAAAAAAACTCTCGCGAAAAGTAATTTGAGCGGCCGCTGTCGTCCCGAAACGTGTTGAGATTCGCGATGACCAGCAGACCGAGGCTGAGATTCGCCTCGAGTCGCGTCTCGAGAAAGCCAAAATCGTAAACGGCACTGAACGCCAGAACATCCGAAGATTGAACGCCGGTGGAATATAGGACATCCACTTTTGCAGCTCCCCAATCGCGAGGCGAGGCAGACCAAGCGCCGAACACTCGAATGAAAACATCGTCACCGTCGCGGTTGATGACGACCTTCTCTATACCCCTGGTCGTGGTGTTGGTGTTGACCCATTCTCCCAACAGCGGCGTGGGGTCGATTGCCGCCGGGGCCCCGCTCGCTGGCTCCACGCAGTCCTCTGCTCGAACGTATTTCAGTGTTTGCATTCGGTTCGGTCCTCTCGATATTAAGGTTGGTCATGTTGGAACTCGCTAGCCTGACGCGACCAGCTGAGTCGATCGTATTCCTAACTTTTCTCGCGCCAGGTCGATCGGCATCTCCAGGCCGGTCATGAGTCGGAACTGGTGGAGCACCTGGATCAGCAGAACTTCGAGCCCATCGACTGCCTGCAAGCCGACCGAAAGTGCTCTGGCCATTAATGGTGTAACTTCCGACCCGTAAGTTAGGTCGATAACAATGCCGCCCGCCTGCATCCGGTTCACGTCGAACGGTAAAGAATCACCGTTTCGACCTACCGGCGTTGCGTTAACCAGCGTCGAATAGTTATCGGCGGAGAACTCCGCCAGCGGGATGAATGGCAAGCCGAGGAGGGCTTGTGCTCGCTGACCGCGGTCCGGGCTTCTGTTGACCAGGGTGACGTTCGCTCTCTGTAAGTCCAACGCAGCCGCTACGGCTCTACCGGCGCCGCCGCATCCGATGATTGCGACCTTCTCACGTCTGATTTGCCTGCCCCGCCCAACCATTGCGACTACGGCGCCTTGAGGGTCAGTCGTGTCGGCTCTCCAGCCTTTGCCATTCCTTGTAAAGATGTTTGTAGCGCCCGCTCGCCGCACCATCGAGGTGGTGGACGCCGCTGAGTCCAAAGCCGTCTCCTTGTGCGGGGATGCGACCGTCAGCCCCTTAATCGAAGCTCGCAGCAGCTCGAGCTGTTCGCTTTGAATCATGCCGCGCCAGAAATCACAAAAAGATTCCTCCTGAAAAGGCACGAAGAGCCCCGGGAATCCAAGCGCCTGATACGCTGCGTTGTGCAGCCGAGGTGAGAGTGAGTGCGAGACAGTACTGCCGACTATTCCGTAGAGCGCCCCCAGATGAGGCAAGCTTGGGAGACCGTAGTCCTCGATGAGCTGCGAGATGGTCGGCTCGCTCAGCCCGTCCCGGCGTGTTCCCAAAACGCCGAACACAAACGGGGCACCGAAGTGAGGCGCAAGCAAGCGACTCCACAATCCGGCTTGTCCAGCTGCAAACGCGATCACATCCCTTCGGTTAATCGAGTGCAGCACGCTTAACACGGAAAGTCCGTCGCTCGCATTCCTTGCAGTAGGGGAAAGTTTATAAAGCCGCGCGGGCGTTGCCGTGATCTCGAGGGCCCGCTCCCTCAATTCCGGAAAATCGGCGGGACTCCCACTCCATGAGATCAAACGCTTTTCTGGCGGAATGCTGTTTATTACGTCGGAACCAAGGTCCCGATGGCTCTCGAGGTCGACCAGATCATAACCTTGCGCCGCTCGAATCAGCTGGCCCCGCCGTTCTTCTGATGACCCTTCGTATCGGCCACCCCGTTCACGGCTTCGCAGCGTGTATAACAGATTCCCTTTGAAGTGACCTCGAAGCCACTCGGGTTCCAGATTGCCTGTGAGATCGGCTCTGACTTCCAGCCATTCAACCGAGTCGGCAAGCGAAATGAATTCATCGCCCCAGGGTATAGGGGGCCTCGTCAACGTTCCAACGAGCGAGATTCTCTTCATATTAATTAGGACTCAGCTTCGAGCTTTGGGAGACGATGAGCCAGCAAATTTCTAGAGTTGGCTTTCAAACCAATCCATCGCCCGGGACTTCGCAACGATAAGCGGCAAAAAGGATCGTTGCGTGCACTCGTAATGGTTGAACGGAAATTTGCCGCCAGTCCTGAAGACGATTCTGGAGGGCCTCTTGTGAATTCAATGTTTAGAAACTACAAGTTTTGCGGCAACTTCTCAGCAGGTGTGGGGCGGTTCACACCCGAAGCCTTGAAGGTCGGAGTGGTACCTGACTGTATGTGGTCTAAACGACCATTACGCGCTCGCGCACGCTCTCTGACCAGCTCATGACCGGCGGTCAATGGTTCACAATCGAGTTCCAGGGAACGTCTCTTGATACGGCAAGGGAATGCTGCTAATTCTAATACGGCAAACGGAATGGGCGTTGATAAAGGGAAGATTACGATGAAAAATGCGATCTATCGTTTAGTCCAGGGCGCCGTGGCTGCGATGCTTTTAGGAGCCGTGCCGCTTCCGGGTTATTGCTTGGCCTTGCGCTGCGCGACCGGGCAGGAAGCCAACGTGCAGGAAGAGTCAGCTGCAAGGAAGTACTTCAGCGATGTCGTGCTGGTGAATCAAGACGGCAAGGAAATGCGGTTGTACAGCGACTTGATCAAAGGCAAAACCGTTATCATCATACCCTTCTTCACCTCCTGCACTGGAGCGTGCCCGGCTATGAATCAAAACCTGGCGAAGATACAGGACTGGCTCGGCGACAGACTCGGCAAGGACGCATATATGATCTCGATCAGCGTCGACCCTGTTATGGACACGGTACCCAAGCTGCAAGAATACGCCAGGAAGTTTAACGCCAAGCCGGGATGGTACTTCCTTAGCGGCAAACGAGAGAATGTTGAGCTTGCCCTGACGAAGCTGGGTAATTATGTGAAGACCAGAGAGGACCACAATAACATTATGATCATTGGCAATGAGAAGACTGGGCTCTGGAAAAAGGCTTTCAGTCTGGCGCCGAGCGAGTCCCTGATCCCCGTAGTGGAGAGCGTCCTGAACGACAAGGGCGACAAGAGTAAATAACTACTGCTTTGCAGGTTCTCTCACAGAATCCTCATCCGCCTATGAGGCGTCTCACCGTACTAATCGCCATCTCGGTTATCAGTGTCTTTGCGCAGGCACCGGGGGGAGCCCATCCTCAGACGGACCCGCTGTCCTCACAGGAACGCCGCGGTAAGGAGATCTACTTTGGTATTGCAGGTTCCTCTCCACCCATCAAGGCGCTGATCGGGGATCCGCCTACCGAGGCGCCAGGAACGCTGATGGCGTGTGCCAACTGCCACGGACTGGATGGCAAAGGAAAGCCTGAAGGCGGAGTAGTCCCATCAGATATTACCTGGGAGACACTGACCAAGCCCTATCCCCTCACTAATTCCAGCGGTAGAACTCACCCTCGTTACACGGAGCGATTGTTCGTTAGCGCTGTCTGTATGGGAATCGATCCGGCCGGAAACAAACTACATGTGGCGATGCCGCGATTTCAGATGTCCCGGGAGGATATCAACGCGCTGATTGCCTATCTCAAGCGGCTGGGGAGAGATATCGATCCGGGTCTGTCGGAGTCCACAATCAGGATAGGAACGGTATTGCCGACAACCGGACCGCTAGCCGAAGCGGGGCGAGCGATAGAGTCAATATTGATTGCGTACATCGACGAGATAAACAAGCAGGGCGGAATCTACAATCGCAAGGTTGAGCTCAGCAAAGCGGAACTTGGCAGGAGCCCTGCGGAATCTGCCACCAACGTCGAAAAGTTCATCAACGAAGAGCGACCATTCGCCCTGGTAGCGGCGCTGACTGCCGGGGCTGAGAAAGAGATCGTAGCCGCTTGCGAAAGGAGCCAGGTGCCTTTGGTTGGACCAGTGACTGTGTTTGCTGAAACCGGTTATCCCGCGAACCGGCACACGTTCTATCTTCTATCGGGAGTCGAACAACAAGCCAGGGCGCTGATTCACTACAGCAGACAGAGCTTGAAAGGGCATAATTCTCGAATCGCGATCGTGTATTCGCACGAAGTCGTTGGCGATCAGATCATCGAAGCCATTCAGCGCTACTGTAAACAATCCGGGCAAGAAGCAGCGATTACGATCGATGGACAGAGCGAAGGCTTCGCTTCCGACAGCCTTGTGAAAAAAACGAGAAGCGCGGACGCAGATCTAACACTGCTCCTTGCTTCCAGTCGTGAAGCTGAGCTGTTTGCAAGGACGGCGGAGAAGGCTGGCTGGATGCCGCTATTACTCATTCCAGGATCGCTCGCGACGAACGAGTTGCTAGATTTGCGCGGGGGGCTGGCAAAACGGGTGTTCGTGGCACTTCCGAGTCTGCCTTCCGATCAGACTCAAGCTGGGATTTCAGAATATCGAGTGTTGTCGAAAAACTATCACTTGCCCAAGGCAGAGATAGTATCGCAGATTACAGCGCTTTGTTCGATCAAAGTACTGGAGCAAGGATTGAAGCTTGCAGGCAGGGCGGTGACCCGAGAAAAATTAGTGACGGCCCTTGAAGGACTCTACGACTTCGATACAGGGTTGATGCCCAGAATCGGCTTTGGGCCGGATCGACGAATAGGGGCTCTGGGAGCTTATATCGTCACATTGGATTCAGATAACAAGCAATTCAGACCAGTTAGCGGATGGCTCAGGCTGGACTGAACAGGACGAATCAGGGTTACGCGTCCACGATCAGGACGGGAGGACTAAGCTGGCTTTCATTTGGATCTGATCAGGAAGAATGATTACCAAACTTGCAGAAAGAGCGTAGTAAGAACCGCCGGCAGCCAACCTCCACAACCCGGAAGAGAATCCCGACTCAGGACACCTTAACATGTCGGACCCGTCCGCCTAATTCGAAGAATAGGTCTTCGGCCCAGAGATAGGAGCTCGGTCGTGGTCCCAAAAAGACCAACTCAGCCGGGAATAGCAGGCCCGCAACTTGCGGAAGGTCGGTTATTCGGAGGCAATTGAGCATCTCGATCGAATCCCCGATGCCTTGCGGGTTGCTCGGCGCATCCTGAGTTGCCGGCGGATTGTGAAGAATAACCGCGTCGATCTTACCGTCCAGCAACGCAGCGTAGAGAGCTACAACCGCCATCTCGCCACTGCCCGCGAGCGCAATGCGGCGGGCATCGACTTCAGGGAGCTTGCGCACCGCTGCAAGCGCACGCAGGGTATCCCACACCCTCATTGAAGCGATGGTGCGTCCCGTTAGCATCGCCGCCCGCCGCAAGTGCCATTGCAGTTCCTGTCCCCAATTGGTTCGACCTGAGCCGCGAACTTCGATGTTCGCTTGCAGCCAATTCGGCAATACATCCCGGAAAGCGCCTGTCTTGGAAGACTTGTCTCCCGCATTCTGAATCATAACCATCGCGGGACCCGGGTTGCTTGCTTCATCACGGATAATCAAATTGGCCCAAAGACGATAATCACCTTCGGACACAAACGAGAAGCTGATTCCATCCCGGTCCTCCAGAGCCCATTTGAATTCGACCCTCAGATCAAGCTGAGCCGCTTTCCGTGGAAAATGCGCAAAGGTCTTCTCGCGGAGCGCGGCGATTACGGCATCGCGATGGCGAGATAGACTGGCGGCGTCTGTGATGATCGGCGGTTCGGCAAGTTTGATAAACCGATCATGAATAGTCGTGGTTATCTCACCAGGCGGTGCTCCAATGGTGAACACTTGCAGCACCTGATCAGGCTCATCCTTTTCGGGATCAACGTCGCCAACTTCGGAAGGCGGAATCTCGACTCCGGATAGGTGCTTGAGAAACCAGGAAAAAACGGCGGTTCGTGAGCGCTTGCGATAAGTATGCCTTCCGCGCGTTTCGACCAGCGCAAGGTTATCGCTGGCACCGGTCATATCATAAACACGCTTAAGCCGCTCGTGGAATTCGCGGATGCTGGCTATCGTGAAAATGCGATCGCAGTCGGCGGAAGCAATCAGACAGGGGCGTGGAGCGACGAGCGCGGCAATATCAATCAAGTCCCAGCCGTAGGTGTTTATCGGAAACATGCAATCACATTGGCCGTCAATCGTGCGATCGATGACCTGGCTGGCAAACGTGCCGGTCGCGCAAACCGGTGCAACGCACGCAATGCGTTCATCTCCGGCGGCAAGCCACCAGCTTGTTGCGCCTCCACCAGAGATGCCTGTTACGCCAATCCGATCGCCATCCACGTAAGGAAGCGACTGCAAAAAATCGATGGCCCGAATGGCATTAAATAGTTCGACGCCTGCAGGTGTATAGCCTCGCGAATACCAATGCCACCAGCCTTCCTGGAACAGTCCGTGATGATAGCCTTCCAGCTCACCCAGGTGAATCGTATCGATCGCCAGCGCGACAAAGCCGAGTTGCGCGAAACGGCGCAAGTGAGCCTGATAATAAGCCCTTGGAGACTCGCTGTGCCCGCAGAGGTATAACACCGCCGGCATTCGCTCGCGAATGCGGCCGGTTGGCACATAGAGATTTCCCGCGATGTAAAGACGAGGCATGCTTTGGAAGTGAAGGTTTTCCACGCGATATTCCTTACGCTTCAGCACGCGTGTTGTGGTGGCCTTCACAGGCGGGCGCTGTTCTGTCGGCGGCAAGTCAGTCAGGCCCATCATCTCGTAGTACTGCTTTACGCGATGGGGACGCTGTTGCCACCACTGTTCGGGAGTGCCTGGCCCGCGCGGCGCAGCATCCGTGATACCTCGGGCGAGGCTGCAGAGATGGTTATGGATGTGCATCGTCGAACTTTCTGGCGGAAACTCAACTCGGAGCACCAGCCCTGCAATGGGATCTCATTCTATGGGTTAATTGCGCCGTGCGACCTGCGTCCGCAATCCAGGACCAGCTCTTCCCAAAGGCTCATTACTTTCTCTACCCCGAACCGCTCGACGACCTCCGGCGCTCTGGCGGCGAGTCGCTGGCGCTCGGCTTCGTCTCCCATCAAATGATCCAAAGCTGCTGCCATAGCCTGGACGCTGCCCGTCGACACGAGTATTCCATCAATTCCGTCGCGAATTATGTGTCGCGGACCGCTCGGACAGTCAAAGCTCACAACCGGAAGCCCGCAGGCCATTGCTTCGATAAGCACGTTTCCAAACCCCTCGTCCATAGACGATAGCACGAACAGATCAGCGCGGCGCATTGCATCAGAGGGTCGATGGGTGAACCCAGGCATTCGCACTCGCTCTGCAAGCCCACGCTCCTGAATGCATGATTCAAGAAAAGGACGAACCGGCCCCTCCCCCACGATTTTCAGCTTCCAATCGGGATGCCTTTCGGCGACAAGACCGAATGCAGTGAGCAGCAGGTCGAAGCCTTTGTGATGTTCGAGCCGGCCCATAGCCAGCAGAGTCTTGCCGCTCTTTTGCTGCGGCATTTCATCAGAGCTTGAAAAAACGTCCGGCGCTACGGCGTTTGGAATGACTCGGCCGCGAATGCCCGCAACCGATGAAAAGTAGTCAAGCGATTCCTCCGTCAGCACCGTGGCATAACTCGCTTGCGGGTAGAGGCGACGGCGAAGAAGCTCCCATTCCTCGCCTATGGAGTTCACGTTCAGGTCGCACTGCTCACTCACTATCACCGGCAAGCCCAAGCCGTGAGTTGCCAAGAGCACACGGATGTTGGTCCGGTCGATAAAGGAGATCACCACATCCGGTCGTGTGGTTAGTATTGCACCCCGGAGCTTGAGAATATGGGATACGTTGGGCTCCAAAACCGCGCGCTCAAACGAAGAGCAGGCGGATATCAAGTCTGCAAGCCGCGGGATGACTCTCAAATCCGTCGGCAGGCTATCGTACCGCGGGCTTCCCAGATCGAGATGAGTGACGCACGGGTGAAGGTCGTAACAAGGGGACGCACCGCCAAAGCTTGTAGTCAATATCGTCACTTCCCAGGGTTTCGCGGCCCAGTAATTGGCCATGTTTGTAGCCATGCGCTCCGCGCCCCCACCGTGAAGAGTGCTTATGACCAGAGTTATTCTCATTTCCACGGCTCGCTTATTCCCGGAGCGCAACTCAGTCTCCAAATCCCTCACATCAGCCGGAGCGCGCGGAGAGTTGCCGAAGACCAAATTGACTGACTGTCAAATCCTTTGCTGGTTTTCGCGAAAGGCGCCCGTGCAAACCTCGTCAATCAATCTCGCGCGATCATGGGTCTTATGTCGTTGCCATACCAGTATTTGCCCGTTTCGCCTAACCTGATCAAGTTCGCTATGGTTATTCTCATCCAAGGCATACCTTATCTGCTCTTCCAGGTCTTCGTCTGATACTCCGATATAGTGGACTCCTTCAATGAATCCTAAACTCCTCAAGGGTCCGCTGACTGCACGATCGGCTAACAGCAGACAGCCGGTTGCCGGAATCTCGAAGTACTTTGCTACCACATAGTTGTTCGCAGAAGCATCTGTGAATGCTGCTCTATAGCTATTCATTCGCCGTGCGTACCCTCGACCTACGCTGGCGTTGGTTCCAAAGTCAAACTCGCCGTAGCCCGGATGCTCGTGCACTACTATTGGGTACTTTCCTCTATCGTGCAGAGCTCTCACTCGCAGGCGCAACGGATAGCTCTGATTGACCGCGCCGCTGAGGAATATGGCATTCTCCGGCCGCTGGTTATAGCGAAGCATGAAATCCGGCGAGGCTGAGTGGGGTATCCATACCACGGTTTTGACGCCCGAGAATTCAGGATAAAACTTAGTAAAAGTATAAGCACAGCTGGATAGAATCGTCTCACATAACGCAAAGCTGACTACCTGTTCTTGTCTTTCCTCCTCACTCCACCAATGCAGGTCGTCGACATAAAAGAATTTGTGAGAGTCGAGGCGGCGAATGTCTGCTGCCTCTGCATTCAGAAACTCGTAGGCCGTCCAGAATAATATGGTCTCCGGTAGTTCCCCGAACCGATGCATAAGCTTATCCATTACCGTCCCGGTGCCATTTTTCCATAATTCAAAGGCTTCGACGTGCTTCCATCCATAAGTCGCCATAAGGTCCGTCTGAATGTAATAGAACTCGCGGGTGACATACGTTCTCACGACATCCAAATTAGATACGATTAGCTTCATCGGAGCATGCCTTTCTCTGATTTCAGATTCAACTGATCACGGCCGTGATGTTTGTCAGGCACCGTTTCACATTAAGAGGGCTCTAACTCGAAACGGACATCGGAATCCGGCAATTGACCGTCACCGGTCCGCTCCCCATCCCGCCCAAGTCGAGCATCTCCGTCGCATCGTAGTAACTAGCGAACACAGCCGCGTTCTGCGGGTATCGGAAAGGCAGATCGAAGAACGCAAACAGGAATACGTTTGAGCAAAAGAGCCACAGGTTCTCATGGGCGGCCACGAAGTCAAAAAAACTCTGCGACTGCATGTCCTCGACGCGAGTTTGGAAGGGGACCTCCTGCAGTAGCTGTCGGGTCAGCTCGAAGCGGTCCAGGGCGTAACGCCAGCTGCTGAGAAAGCTGCGCGCAGATCGGCCCTGCTCTTCAGTCAGCGTCCCGTTTTGTTTGGCGGCGATGCAGCTCCTGATCACGCGTTCCTGCTCCGTATCAATTTGGTAGTCGCTGTGTGCCAGCTTGCCCAGGAACTGATCGGCGCTTTGTGACTCGATCCAGACACGCCGGATCACTTTCAAGAAGGCGATCTGGTGCGGATTGACATCGAAAAAGGTGATCTCTTTGGGCTGGAACAGCGGGATCAAATTCAGGCCGTAGAGCCCGCCCACAACGCTTGCAAGGTGAATATGATCGCGGCGCGCGGGCGCAACCCGCCGGTGGAAGTCCTCGTAACGCGCAAAAATCTCATAGAGGCCCGCCACGTGTGCGGCGTCGTGATGCGGTTCCTCCCTCGGGCGCAGTTGAGCGAACCCGTCGTCAGTGCCGTAATAGATTTCGTGAATGTGATCAAAGCTTCCTAATCCGCTGTGTGGGGCGCGTGATGTCATTCTTGGTTACCTCTTGTCTTCTGATGATCGCCTTGTCTGTAGTCGGCGCGGTCACGCCTGCCCGAAGGGTTCGCCCGCCAGCGGCGGAGCGTGGTTAGCGGGAGGACACGTCCGAGAACAGGCATGGGTACGACATGGCGCGGAGGCTGTTGCCCGCGATCGCCTCAAACTCAATCTGGTGAACCAGAGGCATTTCACTTCGCCAGCGAGCCACATCCTCGGGTCTAGGCGCCCGTTGCAGCTTGCTGTGAACGTTGCCGTCGATGTCAGAGATGTGCGCGGTGGCATCCTCGAAGAAGTCGAGCATGTTGGGCTCGTACTTTTCACCCAGAAAGTCGCAGACAGCTGCAAGTGTGGCGCGGGTCTCCAGGACCAAATCCTCGTAGCGAATGATCAGATTTCGCTCGGGACCGAGCTCCCTGGCCGCGGCTTGCGCCATTTCCACTCGCTGTTGCCAGTAACGTGCACGGTGGTATCCGGTCGGTCCGTGCCAGCCTACCTCTTCCAGGGAACGGCTTACGTCGCGCCCGTCGCGGATGATGTGAATCAGTTTTGAACCGGGGAACAGTCCCATCAGTTCCTGCCAACAGGCATAGTAAAGCGGCGTCTTATCACCCCACCGCGGTTTTCCCGACTCTGCGATTTCCATGTGGAAGAGTGCATCCACCAGCGACGCAAGCGAGCAAGGAGCTAGCCGGACCAACTCGCGGCGGACCCGAGTCGCTTCAATATGCCAGGTCCGAAAGTTCTTCTCGCCGATTACCAGATCTGCCATCCGTTCCGCCTCCTGAGCCTCAAGCGGCCGATCGGATGGTATTTCCGCAAAAATCTGCCGCAGAAAGTGGGACTCGAACGGAATCGCAAGCCGCGAGTGGCGATTGAGCATCAGACGCAACATGGTGGTTCCCGAACGCGCGGCGCCCAACACAAAAAAAGGCGTGTTATCTGAGCCCTTCGTCACCGGTGCGCCCCTTCCCCTAACTCGTCGCTCCGGCTACGCGGCGAGGCGAATTGAAAGCGCTCCGGTAGGTCCAAAATGCCTAGACCGCAGCCAAACCCGCCGCACGCGAGCCGCTTTTGATCGGGAGACCAGGCAACGTGGAGCGGATTAAATGAATGGTCGGTCAAGCGGTAGGCTTCGTCGCCATCGGCGCTGATGATCCAGATCGCCTTGTGAGTGGTCTCGATGGGATTCGGCGATGGTCTCGTAGATGTGCAGGCGATCCATTTTCCATCGGGTGACCATCGCGGTGCGCGGCCCTGAGCAAGCGCAGGTTCGCCCTGCTCCAAACGCCGCGGTTTCGCGTTCTGAGTGACGACCCATAATTGGTTTGCGCTCTGCGCGAATCCTCCCGCATTGCCGGCAAAGACAACCTTCTTGCCATCCGGGCTCACCCCTGGCCTGCCAGCGCAGACTTCAGGAAAGCTGGTTAGCTGCATCACAGGCGCCACCGCGCCGGGTGTCAATTTGTAGAGTACGCCCGCGCGGCCATTGGCGGAATCGAATAAAGCCACCACAACAACGGCTCGTTCGTTGGGGTAGGCACACGGATGCACATATGGTGGCGCTTCGGAGGGCGATTCGGGTAGGAACGGCTCAAGGCGTCCGGTTGCTACATCGATGGTCCATATTCTGTTCTGGTCTCGGTTGAAGGCGATCTGGGTGCTTGCGGAAAGCCACGCGGGTCGTTTGGCATTTATGTGCGGTGGGGTTATGACCTGCGGTTTCTCGCCGCCTTCGGCCGGCATAATCATCAGTCCGTTGTTCGGGCGATCCATGAGACCGGTGAACACCAGTTGCCGTCCATCCGGCGAGAAGCAAGGCCAGGCGCCTTCCTTCCAAATCTTTCGGATCGAGACGCTGCGGCTTTCCTTTTGGGACAGTGACATGGAAGCACCCTCTGGCTCCCAATTAATCACGAAGTCGACCTCATCAGTCAACCGGATTGAAAGTTACTATTGTTATTAAGGCACCTGCAATTGCAGCCGGATTGATTTGCCCTGAAAACCCATTGTGACCCCACGTTCCATTGTACCGAGCATCACTGGTTCCGTTGAGGCTCTGATCGTACTACTCAGTAAACGTCTCGTCGACGTCGACTGCGTGATGTCCCTTACCTCCTCACTTGGAGCGCGACGCATCCACCGGGCCGCACTTGGTCCAAGCAGAACCATGTGGAGTCGAGCCGGCCGGGTGCCTCAAGTGTGACTCGGCCTCCCTCAGTCCATGGAAGTCGGTGGGTGCCGGCTGCCATCGTAGAGTTGGGACTTAGGGTGAACTATCGGACTGCACGGCGCTTTGCTACCGCGATTATTTGGTCCCATTGCGAAATGAATTGTCGCTCGTCGTGTGTTCGATTTCGATAGATAGCGTCGATGTGATGCAATGCATTGGCTGCAAAAGTCTCGCGTCTGAAAAAGGAATCGTAGGCTTCCTGTGCCCTTTCGCCCATCTCTTTCCATCGAGGTTCATGCTCGCGCAAAATAGCCGGAAGGTTGGAGACATCTTTCTCTCCGATAAAAATAGCGAATCGCCGCCAATCCAGGCCGGAGACTGGGATCCACTCGTCACTGATGATCACTGGCGCCCGGCCCAGCGCCAACGATTCTTGTACGCGATAAGTTGCTACTCCATTGCCTCTCGGGCATAGACTGAATTTTGCGCCGAGGATCGCGTCAATGAAGTTGAGTTGAGATTCTTTGAGCTGTGGGTCATTTGGATTTGCACTGAACCTGTTGCGTGGCGTTGCAACTAAGAGAATGTCTTCCCGAGCAAGAGACTCATTCATGTCGAAAAGCCGGGCTCTGAGAGCGTGTGAGTTGGCTCCTGAGAAGGAGGCCAGGTTGGCCGGGGAGTCAACGCGGCGATTGGTTCGTCGAGACTGTGTGTAGGGATTCTGGGTTCGGTAAAAGATCCAGGTCCGATGCCTTTTCGGATGATGCCATCGCGCCGGCAGCGAAGTATACAGTCCAGGCAGGAATCCGAGCGGTTTATCCTCGACAGACACGACGAACGCCTTGTTGGGGAATTCATGAATAAGCGGATGCGATCTCAGTCGTGGTGCCCATGTTACTTGTGAGTCTTGATGCGGTTCCCAAAACACGATTATGTCTGCTTTTTCGGGACGGTCGGTAATTTCGTGCGGAGTGTCTGTTGATTGGAGTATCTGATCGCGCATTTGGATGGCCCAGTCGAAGCCCTCCGAGCCCCATACCTGGTCTTCATGGTCGGTCTGTGTAAATAAGACTCTTAACCGCATCTTTGATACGCCTCATAGAGGGCGTGAGGGTTGACCGCTTACATCAAATTAGCGCAGCCGTCAGCAGCTCGCTACCCGCTCCCCAGGTTTCGCGCGGATGCTCCCATCTGGCTTTCTTTAGGACCACCGTCGATCCGGCCCGACCAACACATGGCTCACATAAGTTGGCAAAGCCTCCGCGGCCCTCTCTGCCATTTTGCCCCACTGGCTGCGCCTCAACAAAACGGTCTTCTGGTTCCACTCAAGAGTGTCCAAACCGCTTTCTAATGTTTCATCGATCTCCTGCGCTGACTCCCGAACTCAGTTTCAATGCCTGCCCCGACCGCGCTGCGCGATAAACCCCGTCTGTTCCTGGCGGCAGCCCTACTAGCCTCGGCGCGCAAGGCTGCAACGGATCCTGCCGCTCATCATCGTCAACCATCTTCACTGCATCAATCGCTCTTCGGGAGGTTGCCGCATTTGCGTGTTACCTTGTCGATAAATGAGGCAATGAAGCGATTTCGCCGCGCTAAGGGAGTCGGGGCGCTTCCTTGACAGCACTGGAATTCTGTCCTAGACTCGCGGAATCAGTATTACAGGTTAGACGCGTTCTTCAAAACGCAGATCCGCCAACGTGTTGGAGCATACGCAGATGGTCGCGCCGCTTCCGAATATCGAAAGAATAGAGATTTCGCCTGTGCTTGCCAGCGAATTACTGAAAGGAGCCGAAGGCCTTCCTCTGTACGACAACAAGGAGTTCTACTCACCGGAGTTGCAAACGCTCGTTCACGATAGCGTTCGTGAAACGTGTCCGGACGGTTTCGATTGGCTGGTAGGTATGACAAAGGAGCGCATCGCTGGATGGCCATACTGGGTGTTATTGGGAGGACTCCTGTTCGACGAGGGTAACAGGTTGTTTGTCGCCATCAACCGGGCTTTCGGGGAATTGGTGGCCCGTCCTTATGAAGCGCCGCGCGCCCAACTAGTGCATTATATCCAGCCCTCGACCGACATACCCTCGGTCCGAGGGGGTCGTGAGAGTGAGAGATTGCATACAGATACTGCTGACTGGGAAATACCGGTCGAGCTTATTTCGATGGTATGCGTGCGCGCCGACTGGAAAGGCGGGGGCCGATCACGGGTCCTGGACGTCGACAGCATACGAGACGAAGTAAGACACCGGTTGGGAGCTGACAAGCTCCATCTGCTGGAGAACCAGCCGGTACCCTGGCAGTTGGCTCCTTATTGCGGCGGCGGCTTGAAGTGGCGAACCGTGTTGACCGAATCTAGTATATGTTGGCGGCGCTATACAATTGATCTCGCATTGGATTCCGAAGGCGCCAAGCTATCGGACGAAATGCTCGCCTCATTGGAATCGTTTGAAGATCTCATCGCCACTACCACTCGCACCGTTGACTTCCTGATGCGCGAGGGCGAGCTGCTATTTGCCGATAACACTCGGACGATTCATGCTCGCACGCCGATCGCGGACGGCAGCGCTTCTGATCGTTTGATGATTCGCAGTTGGATTAGAGCTCATTGAACGGAGAGCCAATGCAATCGCTCGAATCTGTGATCGCGTTGAGCTCAATGCCATCGATGCACCTCGGTGCGTTCTCCTGGAACTTGAGTTAATTCAAGTTCCTATGTCTTGATGCCACGGAAAATTGAACCGCTAGCCGGTTGTTGAAACGTTTAGGATTCGAATGACCGACCTCAGCATAGCGATTCAGCACACGCCCAGCCGGCCCGACCGTCGGAAGTGGGTTCAAGCGATGATTCAGCAGCTGCGGAGCGAGGACGCGAGCGTGCCGATCGCACTCATACAGGACGCGCAGCTCGAAGGTTGCTGGCCAACATATCGCCGGGCCCTCGAAGCTGCCGGTGACGCTTCGCATCACCTCGTTCTGCAAGACGATCTGGGTCTCTGCAGGGACTTCATTCAATCGGTGAAAGAAGTAATCCGTGCGAGGCCAACCAACCTCATCGCGTTGTATTCGAACGCGGGCTCTGTATTTACGGCTCGTGACCGAGGCGAGTCCTGGGTCGAGAAGGCCGGAGCGTGTGGTCCGTCGGTGATTTGGCCAAGAGAATTGATCGCCGAGTTCCTACAATGGCAGGACATTCATATCGATCGTAGCTTTGCGTTTGACACCGTACGCGTCTCAATGTGGCTCATCAAGACCTCAAAGAAAGCTTTTACAACCGTGCCGTCGCTCACCCAACATCTGGGCAGTGAATCTTCTACGCTGGGACTGAACAGTCCCACTAAAGTTGCTACCTGGTACGTCGGAGAAGATCGATCGGCGCTCGGAATCGACTGGTCCCAGGGTCTTTTGTCGCCGCCGCAAGACACGACCCCTATTCGTCAGGAATGGTGGGATCATTTCCGTGAGTAGATCTCGATCGTCCACAAGGGAAGGGTGTTGCTATGAATTTCATTCCCCTCAAACCGGAGCAACGACAAGCCTTTGAGCGAGATGGCTTCCTGGTCATTCCTGCCGCTCTTGAGGCTGAGACATTGGAGCGGCTCGTCGAAGCAAGCGATCGGCTTGCGGAGTTGTTTCTCAAGAAACCGAAGCTCCATGACAAGCCGGAGTATAACCATCTTGATTTGCGTCCCGGCATACTAAGGGAAGAAGCTCTGTTTGCTCTGATCGATAACTCTTCCACCGTCCCGCTTGTTGTTCAGTTGCTCAGTCCGAATATTCACCTTCACTCTACTACGCTCATTTACAAGAGACCTGAAAACCCGGATGCCATCCCGTTTAGACGCGGCTGGCACCGTGATATTCGGATCCCCCGAGATCTGGGACACGAGAGCTTACCGTTGGTGGGAATAAAAATCTGTTACTGTTTGACGGATTTTCACCAGTCTGACTGCGGCATGACAGTGATGGCCCGCGGGACGCATTTGAGAGCCAAACCACTCGAGATTCCAAAGGGCCAGATCGACCCAACGGGCGTGGAAGTATGCGACCTGCGACTGAATGCAGGCGACGCTCTGCTCTTCGAAAACCGTATTTTTCACACCGCGTCCCCGAATCGGAGTGATCGCGTGTCCAAGGTCTTGATGTACGGCTATTCCTACCGCTGGATGAAGCCCGAGGTGTACCTTGAGGTTCCCGACAAGCGGTATCTGGATAAGGCTGACCCAATTGTCCATCAACTGTTGGGTGGATACCGGGACGTTGACACCCCACCGTGGGCATTGCAACGATGGGCAAATCGTCACAACGTCAATCAGGAGTCTGTGCCCTGGACCGTTGAGATTTGATCGAGTGACCCGGCGGCTTGCCGGACCGCTGTTTCCCACGCGGTGTTTAGAGCCAAGAAAACGCGATGAATCTGCGATTCCACTGGATGCTTCCGAAAGGTGGAGAGGTGGCTGTTGACGCGCCTCAGACACCACGCGAGGCGGCACGCTACCGCATCCTATCGACAGCCAGCGACTCACTCGCTCCTCGACCGGATATGACGGGGTGGGTGCACTTCGCCCGACACGCAGAGGAAGCCGGAATCGACTCGGTGCTCATATCATTCAGCCGTTATGAGCCGGAGCCGCTTATCGTAAGCTGCGCGCTCGGCCGAGCGACGACAAAGCTCAAGTTCATCGCGGCATTTCGCTCGGGCTTGATGCAGCCGACAAGTTTTGTCCAGCAAGTAAACACCATCTCCGGTCTGATCGAGGGACGCCTCTCATTGAATATCGTCGCGGGCAGCTCGACCCTGGAGCAACACGGCTACGGGGACTTTCTCGCGCATGATGAGAGGTATGCGCGCGCCGAAGAATTCCTGGCGGTCTGCAATGCTTTCTGGCGAGAGAAAGGCGGGGTGGACTTTGACGGCAGGTACTATCGCGTCGAGCAGGGGAAGCTTCATACTCCGTTTCTTGCGCCGGATCGAACCGCGCCGGAGATCTATGTGTCTGGACACTCGGAGCAATCAGAGCGGTTGGCTTACTCGCAGGGATCGTGCTGGCTGCGCGTGATTGACACTCCCGAGAAGCTCGAGCCGGTGGTTGCGCGTGCTCGCGCGCGAGGCGTCAGCGTTTGCCTGAGGCTGGGTCTGATCTGCAAGCCGACGCGCGAGGAGGCAGTCGCCGTAATCGAGGCGCTGTTGCCCGACGACAAGAGGGAAAGCACTACTACTCTCAAGGACGACTCGCAAATGTATAAGGAAGGCAAGGCCGTTGCGAGCGATTCGTACTGGTTGAACAGCTCGCTTTGGACGGGTTTTGTGCCGCATTACGGCCCGGTCTGGACTACATTGCTTGGAACGCCCAGGGAGCTAGCCGACGCCTTTCTTGCATACAGGCGAATCGGGGTTACCGAGTTCATTATTTCCGGCTGGCCGGAGGTCGATACGGTTGATGTTTTCGGCCAACAAGTTCTCCCGCTGGTGAGGGACGTCGAGAGGCGACACCAGAGCAAACTCGCATAGATTTTTCGCCGACTCTTGAACAGTCGCTCCTCACCGGCAATCGGTTACCGCCGGCAATTGGAATGAGAAACACTGGCGGTCATAGACCGCGTCAAAAACCGATGAATTTAAGATTCCACTGGATGCTTCCAAAAGGCGGTGAAGCAGCTATGAAAACCGCTCAGGAAACGTCCCGCGTTCTTACCACTAAAAGCACTTCTCCGGCTGCCCTTCCAGATATGGAAGGTTGGGTACGTTTTGCGCGCAGTGCCGAGGAAGCCGGAATCGAGTCGGTGCTTCTCTCCTTCAGCCGTTACGAGCCTGACACTTTTCATATCGCATGTGCAGTCGGCCAGGCGAGTGCGAAGCTCAAATTCATCGCTGCCTACCGTTTAGGACTGATGCAGCCGGCGATGTTCGTGCAACAGGTCAATACTCTTTCCGGTCTGATCGGAGGACGCATCGCGCTGAATATCGTCGCGGGAAGCTCGCCGCCCGAACAACGAGGCTACGGGGACTTTCTTGAACACGACGAGCGGTATGCCCGAGCCGAGGAGTTCCTGAAGATCTGTCGTTCCCTCTGGCGGAATGACGGCGAGGTCGATTTCGAAGGCAAGTACTATCGAATCGAGCATGGAAAACTACACACGCCGTTTCTGGCGCCGGATCGAACCGCTCCTGAAATCTACGTGTCGGGACAATCCGAGGCGGGCCAGCGGCTGGCCCTCACGCAGGCTTCGTGCTGGTTGCGTGTGATCGATACGCCCGAGAACTTGAGCCGTACGGTGGCCCACTTTCGAGAGCACGGCGTCGACGTCTGCCTAAGGCTAAGCGTGATTTGCCGATCGTCGCGCGAAAAGGCGATCGAAGCCGCCTTGTCCATGCTGCCCGGCGAAGATATCAGCAAAGAGGAACGCGCTATTCTTTCGAGAAGCGATTCCCAGACGCTGAAGGGAGCTTTGGCCGCTGCGGACAATGTCGGTTGGATGAATCGAAATCTGTGGGCCGGGCTGGTGCCTTATTACGGGTCGTCGGCGATCACGCTGTTGGGGTCGCCCGAAGAGCTTGCGGACAGATTCCTCGAATACAAGCGGATCGGGGTGACACAGTTTATTATCGCGGGCTGGCCAAAGCTGGACGAGATGCTTATCTTTGGCCGCGAAGTGCTGCCCCTGGTCAGAGAAGCGGAAAGACGATGAATAAACCTGCTGTGCGCTACGATTTGCATTCACCGCCTGGTCCGCTGACTTATGTCGTCGGGCGTCTTCGCACGTCCACGATCTTGCAGGACCCTTTCCCGCATTACTATCTGGAGGACGTTTTTCCTCAAGAGTACTACGAGTCCATGCTGCGTCATTTGCCCGACAGCTCGGTCTATCAAAATTTATATGAGGTGACCAGTCTGAAGCTCGACCACTTCCGCCACAGGGATCAACGAGACTTGAACGAAGGCTGGACTGAGATGTTGCCTGACGGCATCAGGAGTTTCTGGATCGATTTCGACAAATGGTTCAGGGGTCCTGAGTTTGCTCAGGCGGTGCTCCGCAGTTTTGCCGAACCGCTGCGCGAGCGATTCGGCGACGACGAGTCTTGGCCTGAAGCTTCAGTAGAAGCTCAATTCATTCGTCATCGAGCGGGCTACTTTCTTGGGCCGCATAGCGATCTGTATACGAAATTGGTTGTGTTGCTGTTTTACCTGGCGCCTG
>DATMCM010000345.1:0-8415 GCA_035558335.1 Blastocatellia bacterium
CCTTCGAGATTGATCTCGAAGGACTATGGCACAAAACCGAAGGAACGAAATCCAAATCGTTTAGGCTCATCATCATACTTATCTCAATGGATCACATGTACTTACAGCGTTTTCAAGATTCATGAACCGGACAGTAGTGATTGAAAATTGCAAATTGCAAATTTCAAATTTCAAATTGAGGAGTTGAAGAAGCTAGATCTTCAATTTTCAATTTTCAATTTGCAATTTTCAATTTTCAATTTGCAATTTGCAATTTTCAATTCTTGGGTTCAATACCTCGAATCTTGCTGATATCCAAATGGGAGAAAAGACCTTCTACGTTACAACCCCGATCTACTACGCCAACGCGAGGCCACACATTGGGCACGCCTATCCGACGATCGTTGCCGACGTTTTGACCCGATTCCACAGGCAACGCGGCATTGACTCGTTCTTTCTCACCGGGACCGACGAACACGGCATCAACATCGAGCGGGCGGCTGAAGCTCGGAGCGTCGCGATAAGAGAGCACGTCGATCAAGTCGTCGACCAGTTCAAAGCAGCGTTTGCGAAGCTGGAGGTCCGCTATGATCGCTGGATTCGCACGACGGATCCGCGGCACGAAGCGGCGGTGCAAACTTTGTGGCGGATGCTCGAAGCGCGCGGCTTTATCTACAAAGGCAGCTACGACGGTCTGTTTTGTAGCTATTGCAATGAGTTCAAAGATCCAACCGAATTAGTGGAAGAAGCTTCTGCAGGAGCAGGTTCGCCCGGCCCTTATGCAGGCGAGCTATTGTGTCCCATCCACGAGCGCCCTGTTGATCACATTTCGGAGGAGAGTTACTTCTTCAAACTCTCCGAGTTTCAGAAGCCGTTGCTCGAGCACTACGAGAAGCATCCGGAGTTTGTGCAGCCTGATGTGCGTCGCAACGAAGTCGTCTCGTTTGTATCGGGCGGGCTGAAGGACTTGTCGGTCAGTCGCGTCTCGGTCAAGTGGGGCATACCGGTGCCGGGCGATCCGAACCATACGATCTATGTGTGGTTTGACGCGCTTTCGAACTACATCACCGCTCTCGGATGGGGAGGCGCTGCCGATCATCAAGAGTTTGATCGCTACTGGCCGGCGCTTCATTTGGTCGGCAAGGATATTCTGCGAATGCATGCGGTCTACTGGCCGGCGTTTTTGCTTGCGGCCGGCATCGAGCTGCCACGGACGGTCTATGCTCACGGGATGCTGCTGCGCGGCGGGCAGAAAATGGGGAAGACACTGGGCAACGCGATCCAGCTCGAAGTCCTGCATCAACACTTCACGCCGGATATGATTCGCTACTTCTTGCTTCGAGAAGTTGCATTCGGACAGGACGGCGAAGTGACCTACGACGCCCTTATCGACCGCGTGAATGCCGACCTTGCGGACGGGCTCGGGAATCTTGCCAGCCGCACCCTTACGATGATTCGAAACTTCTGCGAAGGTCGTCCGCCTCGAGCCTCCGGTTATGCCGCCGAAGTACGAAGCGGTATCGAGGAAGCGAAAGCGAAGTTCGACCAGGAATTTGCGACCCTGAATTTCTCGCGTGCGCTCGAAGCTGCGTGGAGCGGGCTTGCGCGTGTTGACAAATTCATCACTGACAATCAGCCGTGGAAACTTGCAAAGGATCCATCGGCACGTCCTCAGCTTGAGGGAGTTCTCTCCGTCGCGTATGAGGGGCTTCGCCAACTGGTTTTGCTGGTCTCACCGGTTCTGCCCGAGAGTACGCGGAAAATCTGGGAGCAGATGAGGCTCGCTGGAGACCCGCTACTGATCAATCCGAATGAAGCTAAATGGGACGAGCTGATCGAGGTGTCTCAAATCAATAACATCAGTCCGGCGTTTCCGAAACTGGACAAGGAAAGAATAATGACCGAGATCAACAACGAAGCTTTGTCGTCTGCTTCATCTAGTTCGGGCGAGGCAAATGCTGCTCAACCCGAACAACCGAAGAAGGAAGACCCCGCGAGTACCAGTGCCGCTGCCGCTCGAGCCGAGTCCAACGTCATCACCATCGACGACTTTGTAAAGGTGGAGCTGCGAGCAGCGACTGTGCTTGAAGCAGAGCGCATTCCGAAAGCCGATAAGCTTCTCCGCTTACAGGTTGATCTTGGAGAAGAGAAGCCTCGGCAAATCCTGGCGGGCATCGCTCAGCACTACGAGCCCGAGAATTTGGTTGGGCGAAAGATAATCGTGGTGTCGAACCTCGCGCCTCGCAAGCTTCGCGGGTTGGAGTCAAATGGAATGTTGCTTGCCGCTTCGATCGGAGAGGAGGGCCGGCCGGTGCTTGCGACGTTCATCGAAGACGTGCCGAATGGGGCCCGCTTGAAATAATAGAGGAATGTAGCGTCCACCAAGGCAAGGTTGTCACGGACGACTAACTCAGGACGTTCTGTCCGCTTGCCAGTCTTTTGTCTCACAGATTTGCCACGAACAAGAATCCACTTGATCCTCTCGATTCGTAAGCCTCACCAGATAGCACAAACCAAAATCCAGCCGGTGACAGGACGAGGTCATCGCCTCAAATGCTATCGAATTGGTTTCGAAGCGGCACTGCCGCTTAATTGCCCGGAAAGTCGTGACTTTTGACACGCCGCGACCATCGTTGATGTCTTGAGCCGTCGTTAAGACGGCCGTATCGGGCTTTTTTCAAAAGCCGAACATTCTCAAACCAACTGCGAGGCACGATCGGCGTTCGTGCGAAGCCTTCGACTAGCCGTATCAGCAGGAGACTGCCTGCTCGTCGGATCGTGCCGCCGTGAAGCAAAGGAGTAGGGTTATGAAACAGAAGAAATCGGTGCTGATTCTAGCGATCCTTTTTACGCTGGGAGCCGTTACCATTTTGACGCCGGCGCCAACCATCCGCGCCGCGGATCACGGTGACGCGCCTCTGGCGGACGAGGATCGTCCCGCTGACATAGATGACGTTTACGTATTTCTGGACCCGAATGACAACTCGAAAGTAGTTCTGATCGCGACTCTTTACGGGTTCATTGTTCCGGGAGAAGCAGTTAACTTCGGTGCATTCGACCCGAGAGTCAGGTATCGGTTCGGTATCGAGACGACTGGCGACTCGCGGGCCGACCAGTTTATAGACATCACGTTTTCACCTAGAACCGCGGCGGCCGCGCCGCAGATGGCGACGGTAACGCTGCCATTCGGTCAGATCATAACTGCGCCCACGACTTCCGCGACGCTCGCGGATACCGCCAACAGCCCAACGGTGACGACCGACGCCGCAACCGGGGTTTCGTTTTTTGCGGGGACTACCGACGACCCGTTCTTCTTCGACATCCCGGGGTTCAATCGATTTGTCGCATCGGTACTGGCAGGGGCGCCGAATCCGGCAGCTCTTCAACGCGGACGCGATAGCTTTGCCGGCTATAACGTTCGCGCGATCGCCCTGAGCATTCCCGCCTCGTACTTCCGCTTGCAGTCCACCGCAGGAAACCCCGGAGCAAACGTCATTGGAGTGAATTTTCAAACTCAGCGGCAGAGGAGGACGGTAATTAACCGCGACGGCAGCTTCAACTCTACCGGCGGATTTTCGACGATAGACCGGATGGGTGTCCCAGCCATCAACGTCGCGCTCATTCCGTTTGCTCGCAAGGACGAGTACAACTTTGCCACCACACAAGATGATGCGAATGGACGCTTTGCAGGCGACATAATTGGCACTCTCAAAGCGCTAGGCACGAACGATACCAACATAGGGATTCTTGCCCAGGTAGCCGTACTAAACGGCGACTTCCTTCGGCTCAATCTTTCAACTTCCAACAGCGGAACCGGCGGAGGCAACAATGATGGCGTCGGCTTTCCAAACGGCCGACGACTCAAAGATGACGTGATCGACACGATTCTGTTTTTTATCGCGAACCAGAACACGCTTGGCGATAGCGTCAATGCCAATGACGTAACGTTGCGCGATTCGTTTCCGTTCCTCGCGCCGCCCCAGCAACCGCGAACTTCGGGCGTCGATGACAATACCCGCAACTAGAGCTACACAAATCAAGGCTTCGGATTGCGATCTCCCAGAGCTGTATTCGCAATCCGAGGTCTCTGCGCCAGGAGGTCTCAATGCATAAGGTGGTTCTAAGCACTTCGATTGTCATCCTGGGGCTAATCTCCGGAGGCTGCGGTGTAGGGGCGGAATCCGTCTCGCGCCCAGTGCAGCCGGCCCCGGCAATGGTCGCGTTGCCCTCGGACACCGAAAGCACTGAAAGCGCGATTCGGTTTCTCGAGAAAAGAGTGAGTCTCGATCACGATGACTTCATGGCATACAACAAGCTTGCCGAGTTTTATATGAAGCGGCAGCGCGAAACCGGAAGCTTGAATTACCTGGATCTGGCGTTGCGCGCAGCGCGAGCTTCGCTTGCAGCGATGCCCGAAGAGCAGAACAAGAGCGGGTTGGCTGCGCTGGGGCAAGCCGAATTCGCATCGCATGACTTCGCATCGGCGCGCAGCCGAGCAGAGCGGTTGGTCGAGCTTGATCGGAGCAAGAGCTACCCGTATCAAATGATGGGCGACGCTCTAACCGAACTGGGCGATTATGAGAACGCAAGAGCGGCATACAACCGGATGAGTCAAATCAGCGGCGGAGTCAGTACGGAAACGAGACTTGCGCGCGAAGAGTTGCTCCGAGGTCGTCCGGCCGACGCCGAGAAGCGGCTCTCGGTCGCTTTGGCGCTCACACGCGATCAGGACTCGCCTCCGCGCGAGACCGTTGCCTGGATTCGATGGGAGTTGGGGGAGGTCGCTTATTCGATCGGGGACTACTCGAGCGCCGAGCGATACTGCCGCGACGCTCTCGAGACGTTTCCAGATTATTATCGAGCGCTTGCAGGGCTCGCCCGGGCGCGCGCCGCGCAAGGCGACCTCGAGGGCGCAATGGAGTACTATCAGCGCGCCATTCAGATCGTTCCCGATCCCACGTTCATCGCGGCTCTGGGCGACGTCTACCGACTCGCTGGTCGCGACCGCGATGCGCAAGGCCAGTATGCGCTCGTCGAACACATCGGAAAGCTGAGCGAGTTGAACGGCGTGCTCTACAACAGACAACTGGCGATCTTCTACGCCGACCACGATATAAAGCCCCCGGAAGCTTACCAGCAAGCAATGCGAGAGTATGCAATACGACGCGACATCTATGGCGCTGACGCAGTTGCGTGGACGGCGTTGAAGGCAGGGAAGGTGGCCGAGGCGCAATCCGCGGCGAAGGAGGCCTTGAAGCTGGGCACGCGCGACTCGAAGATTTACTACCACGCCGGGATGATCGCGCTTGCTGCCGGCGACCAGGCAACCGCGCGCGACTATTTGAATCGAGCGCTTACGCTAAGCCCGCACTTCGATCCATTGCAAGAACTGAATGCGAGGAAGGCTCTTGAAAGCATCGGCGACTGAGTCGGCAACGAGCTGCTCGACAACCGCGCGCCCAAGTCGGGCGGATTAGATTCTCAGGAGGATTATGACCACCGCGAAGGTACATGGCGCTCATCAAAAGCTCCTCCCGTTCGGTATTGCATTGATTCTCTCGGGTGCGAGCTTGGCCGGCGCTCATCCGCTTGGAAACTTCACCATCAATCACTACGCTCGCATCGAGGTCGCTGATGAACGAGTCGCACTGCGTTGCGTCGTCGATATGGCTGAGATCCCCACCTATCAGGAGATGCAGATCATCGACACTGACTCCGACGGATTCGTTTCGGAACATGAGCTGAAGGATTATAGCGAGCGGACGGCGCGCAACTATGCCTCCGGCCTTGTGATCCGGGTCGATAATGAGCCGATTGAGCTGCACGTAGTTGGAAGCCGGGCAACAACTCCGCCTGGTGCGGGAAATCTTCCGACTCTGAGGATTGAGCTCGACATAAGTGGGTCCATCACCCGCCAGGGACTCACGGTGCGACGCTTGAGCTTCGAGAATACAAACTACCGCGATCGGCTTGGGTGGCGCGAGATTGTCATCGCGCCATCTGCAGGAATATGTGTGTTCGACACCGAGGCTTATGGCAGCGGACTCACTGACGAGTTGAGAGCTTATCCTGAAGATTCGCTCTCTGCTCCGCTCAACGAGCGCGCATGTCATCTATCGTTTGCGCGAGGGATTGTTCCCGCAGGTGCTGCCGGTCTTTTGACTCGCGAGGGTCGCCCGGCGGCGGGGTCCCGCGACCGGTTGGCGGAACTTATCTCAGTGCCGGAAGTAACGCCGCTGGTTGTTCTGCTGGGACTGTTAGGCGCCGCGATGTTGGGCGCGATACATGCCCTATCGCCAGGGCACGGAAAAACCGTCGTCGGGGCATATCTGGTTGGCTCGCGGGGGACCGCGCGGCACGCGGCGTTTCTTGGGTTGACGGTCACAGTCACTCACACACTCGGCGTATTCGCGCTTGGCCTCGCGACTCTATTCGCGTCTCAATACGTAGTCCCAGAGAAGTTGTTTCCCGTTCTGAGTTTGATCTCTGGAGGAATAGTTCTCGCGATGGGCGCGACCTTATTCGCCGGGCGATTGCGGGCGGCGCTTCAACACGGAAGAGTCCGCGCGAGTCACCACCATATCCACGAGCATCTGAACGACGCAGGGCATGTCCATCATACGCACGGCGGGCATGCAGATCACGATCACTCGCACGGTAGTCATTCCTACGACGATCCTCATACGCACCACGACCATCACTCGCACGAAAGCCACTCGCATGGAGGGAAGGCTCACACGCATCTTCCGCCGGGAGCGGACGGCTCTCAGGTAACCTGGCGAAGTCTCCTTGCGCTCGGCATCTCGGGCGGGTTGCTACCGTGCCCCTCAGCGCTCATCGTCTTGCTCTCGGCGATTTCACTTCACCGGGTTGGATACGGTCTTGTGCTTGTTGTTGCCTTTAGCCTGGGGCTTGCGGCTACGTTGACCGCGGTGGGACTGGCGTTTGTTTATGCGGCGCGATTGGTGAAGCGACCTGCACGCTCCAGCGGACTGGTGCGGGTCTTGCCCGTAGTCAGCGCCTTCGTGATCATGTGCGTCGGAGCTGCGATCCTGTATCAAGCCTTGCCAAAATGAAGCGGGTTGCGGCTGAGATCTAAGACCAGGAGCGGCACCACGCGCATCGCACCGTCGATCTCAGAAACCTGTTCTCCGACTCGCCTGGCTCCCATTTGTTTGTAGAACCCTTCCGCGTTCGGATCAGATTCAATTTCCAATGCGGGTGCTCCCGTCGAAGCGGCCACTCCGGCGGCATGTGTGAACAGCGCTCTTCCGACTCCGGTGCCGATGTGTTCAGGGGAAACCCACAGATGATCGATCCACACTCTGCTCCCGGCCGTGACCAGCGCCGCAAAGCCTGTTATCTCGCCTTCAACGCAAGCGACGTATACATCGTTGTTTGAGATGAAGTCTTCCGTGATTGTAAGCGCATCCTTCCACGCGGCAATCCAGTGCTCGGGATAACCCCAGTGTCGCTTCGCCGCGTGAGCGATCTCTGTCAGCACGGGCGCATCAGCCGGCGCGCCGCTGCGAATCGTTGTGAGTTTCGAGGTCAAGCCCATCTCCGGCAGGCTTCGACGTAGTTCATGACCTGCCAGCGTGCGTCCAAAGCCAATCGTTGCAGCATAAGCTCGACGGTCTCCCTGTCAGGCGAGTGAATCGATATGGATTGCGTCCGCTGTTTCGCGAACTGAACGTCGGCCAGTTCGAGCCATCCGCCATCGAACTCAAATTGAGATCGCCTCTTCTTCACGTAAGCGCAGCTCACCGGAGGTGAAGAATTCTCGAGTGCGTGAATGAGCTGATCGGCGAGGAGCTCTGAATCCGGAGTCTCTTTCAAGCTTACTCGAAGCAAGCCCGCTGCGGACCTTACTGTGTTCCGACCAACAGGGAATGAATATGTGTAGGCGGCGCCTTCGTTGTAAAGCTCGGCGCTACCCGGCGCGCCTCCGAGCAGCAACTTGAACTTTAGCAGCCAGCGATCGTCCTGCTTACGGAGCTTGATGTTGTGATTGCTATGGGGAGCTATGAAATAGATGTCTTCGCCTTCAATATCGATGAGCGACATTCGTATCGGGTATGAGTGAACCTGGGCGGCCAGTTCTTCGCTTACGACCCCGAACGCCCGCCACTCCCATATCTCACCTTCTTCGGGTTGTTTAATCATCGGTCTTCTTTTTTCTCGAACGCGCGAAGAATTATAAGCGCCGCTCGCGCGCAGTTAAAAGTTGACTTCAACATTCGAGAGCCTTGTAATGCTTTTCGGGCGCGCGAGGGCGTGTGCTAAACTCTCGCCAACAAATTCTTGTTTGAGAAACCCGGGATTTAGATGAGCGACGAAAGGGTCATATCGGCGGCTGCGGAAGGCGAGGACGAGCAACAGATCGAATTGAGTCTTCGGCCTAAATGGCTGCGCGAGTACATCGGCCAAAAGAAG
>DATMCM010000346.1:0-8675 GCA_035558335.1 Blastocatellia bacterium
CCGACATCTCCGGCAATTTCTCGCGTGAGAGTAAAAGGGTCCAAGAAGCTTCGCGTCTTCGGGCAAGGCTTTAGCTCGGATGCGGTTATCTGGCTGAACGGCACTTTTCTTACACCAAGAGAGTTTACACACGAAGGAACAGAGGACGTGCTCTTTTACAAAGGGAGGCTGTCTCTGGGTTCGAGCGGATCGAATACCCTGTATGTTAAAAACTCGGTTGGTTGGTCGGGTGTGTTCTCGTTCTAAAACCGATTTCGCCTCGACACCGGAATTCCCAGATCTGATGGCTAGCCTGATTCGACTTGTCTGCCGGGACCGAACCGCACACCACAACGAGAGCCGACAAGACCTATGAGCCATTGCTGCGTTCTTTCAGCGTTGTCGTCTATAATCATCGCGGAGCACAGCGATGAACGAACGAAGCACCGAAGTTGCATTTCAACAGAAAGCCGAAGACGCCATCTCCCAACTTGAATCGTCCTTTGCACGCCTCGCCGAAGATCGCGATCTAGACGTGCAGGTCGAAAGCGGCGTGCTGAGCGTCTCTTTTGAAGAGGGCGAACCAGGCAGGTTCATAGTCAGCCCGAACTCCTCGGTTAGACAGCTCTGGGTTTCCGCCCGAGTCTCCAGCTTCAAGTTTGATTGGTCGGATTCAACCGGCGGATTTCTGCTCGCAGGAACTGGTGAACCGTTGAAACAGGTTATGACTCGCCTGACTCGCGAGCAACTTGAGGACGACACCATCGAGCTTTGAGCCACTATGCGAACCGCGAGCGCTCCAATCCCGGTTGGTCTCAACAAGCGTCAAGTGGCTCAGCTTCTGAAGCGCTTGAGCCCGGCGCGTTCGGTCGGAGCCCGTATCGAGCAAGCCTCGGAGTTTTTTCTCGGACGAGCCTACGCCGAAAACCCGCTGGGCGGTGGTCCGAATCTTAGGGAGGTCTTTCGAGCCTCACTCAGCAAGTTTGATTGCGTGACCTATATGGAATCCGTGCTCGCTTTAGCGGGTTCGAGAAAGGCGGAAGAGTTCGGCAGGCGTCTGCGGGAGATTCGTTACAAGAACGGCAAGATGGACTGGTTCGAACGAAATCACTATATGTCCGCCTGGCTGGTAAACAACAGAAGGCGCGGAGCGCTCGCCGACTTGACCCGGGGCCGCGACACGATTGCCCTGACGCGCACGCTGGGTGTCGTTGATGGCTTGGCGCCGCGGCGAGTGACATTTCGCTGTTTCCCAAAGCGCAGCTTCCAAAGAATCAAACATCTCGTGAGGACGGGCGACCTGATCATGTTTGTCTCGACGAGAAAACGCCTTGACGTGTTTCACACCGGAATATTGATTCAGCGCGATGATCGAGTCTTGTTGCGCCACGCGAGGCGTTCCGCGGGCAAGGTCATCGAACAAGACGTGGCCGATTTTCTAAAGCGCCATAGGATGTCCGGCTTCGTACTGGCGAGACCACTATGCCGACCTTAACCGCCGCGCTGGTCCACCAGAAAGATGCTTCGCGCCAGCTCGTCGAAGCGCTCGCCGCGAGTTCGGTCGTGTCTGAGCTGGTCTTCATAGACCGCGAACGAATCGACTTGAAGTTGAATCCGCGAGAGCTGAGAAAAACGCAGTTCGTCGAAAGCGATTTCTTCAGCGGCCCGGCCATCGCACATCTGCTTGAAGCGGTCAAAACCGATTATCTCCTGCTGGCGCTTCCAGGCGAGCAAATCGATCCGGGAGCGCGAGCCCTCGAGCGCATGCTCCAGGCGGCGGACGAGTCCGGCGCCGGGTTGGTTTATGCGGACTTCAAGGACCAAATCGACGGCGAGCTTTCGGATCATCCGTTGATCGATTGCCAACCAGGGAGCATCCGCGACAATTTTGACTTCGGTCCGCTGATCCTTCTTTCAAAGCGGGCAGTCGAGACGACTTTGCGCAAGCACGGCGGAGTGGAACAGAAGCTCAAGTGGGCGGGTTTGTATGATCTGCGATTGAAGCTTTCGATTGAAGAGGCCCCGCTTAGAATCCCCGAGCCTTTGTACAGGCGTGCGCCGATGGACAAACGAGCGAGCGGCGAGCGGCAGTTCGACTACGTCGATCCGCGCAAGCGCGACTACCAGCGCGAGATGGAGAGGGTCGCCGGCAGTCACCTCAAGAAAATCGGTGCGTTTCTTCACCCTCAGTTCAAGAGCGTTCCTCCGCCGGCGGAACGCTTTCCGGTGCGCGCAAGCGTCGTGATCCCGGTTCGCAATCGCGAACGAACGATACGCGATGCGGTGATGAGCGCGCTTTCGCAGAAGACGCCGTTCGAGTACAACGTTATCGTCGTCGACAATCATTCAACTGATCGGACGACTGAAATACTCAGCGATCTCGCGAGCAAACATGCTCAATTGGTACACGCGAAACCGACCCGCACCGACCTGGGTATCGGCGGGTGCTGGAACGAAGCAGTCTATTCCAAACAGTGCGGTGAGTTTGCAGTGCAGCTCGATTCGGACGATTTGTATTCAGACGATCAGACACTAGCGAAGATCGTCGCCAGGCTCGAACAGGGACCGTTCGCGATGGTCATCGGCTCTTACACAATAGTCGACTTTCAGTTGAACCCGATTCCGCCGGGCTTGATCGATCATCGTGAGTGGACCCGGGCGAATGGCCGGAACAACGCGTTGAGGATCAATGGGCTTGGCGCGCCTCGCGCGTTCTACGTCCCGGTGCTTCGGCAGTTTGGCTTCCCGAACACCAGCTACGGTGAGGACTACGCGACGGCGTTGCGCATTAGCCGCGATTATGAAATTGGACGCATTTACGAGTCGATCTACTTCGCCCGGCGATGGGAAGGGAACTCGGACGCAGCTCTACCGCTTGCGACCGCGAATCGTTACGACTACTACAAAGACCATCTGCGTACGGTCGAAATACGAGCAAGACAGAGGATGAATGAGAGATGAGTTGGGACGAACGAATTATCGGTAACGAGGAATTGGAGAGCTATCTCGAAGACGAAGGGGATTCCGGCCTTCCCGAGATGGCTTTTTCGTTAATCGAGCACCAACGAGAGCACTGGCCGCTGCTCGCCGAAGGCTACTCCGCGCTCGATCAAATCGAGACCAAACGCGTTCCCGTCGAAGAATCAGAGGTTGTGATTCAGCACAACCCTAAGCGGATTCGCAGCACCGCCGCAGCAATTGACAAGACTTCAGTCAGCGGCCGGCCCTGTTTTTTATGCCCGGACAACCTTCCCTCGGAAGAGAAGGGAATTGCTTACGGCGACGATCTGGTGATCTTGTGCAATCCGTTTCCCATACTCGACCGCCATCTTTCAATCGTTCACCGCGAGCACATCGAGCAGAAGATCGAAGGAAATGTCGAGACGCTGCTCGATCTTGCGCGAGACTTTGGTCCTGACTACTTCGTGTTGTACAACGGCCCCGAGTGCGGAGCCTCCGCACCCGACCATCTGCATTTTCAAGCTTGTTCGCGCGCCCTGCTTCCGATCGAGGAGCACCTGTTCGACGAAGAGCCAGAGCTTGCGGAAGACTGCTCGTACTGTGAAGAGACCGCGCGCAACACGTTCGAGCTTTTCACGCTGGGAGGCTGCGGCCGAAGCGTGGTGGTGTTTCGCGGAGGTAATCGCAGCGAGGTGTTGCGCTGGATTTATGATGTTCTCGGCGAGCTTGCTCACCAGACTGATCGAGATGAGCCGCTGGTGAACATTGTATGCGTTTACGATACCAAACTTTGGACGATCTACTTGTTTCCCCGCGCCAAACACCGCCCGGCGTCGTTCTTCGCTGAAGGCGAGGCTCGACTCACTGTCAGCCCGGGCGCGATCGATATGGCCAGCGTAGTAGTGGTTCCCGAGCGCGCTCACTTCGAGAAGATCGGGAGCAACGAGATCACACGGATATTCGCCGAGGTCAGCCTGAACAGCGAGCTTGTCAACGATTTGATCGATGGTTTGTGCAGCCTGCCCGGCGCGGAGGAACCCGTGTGGTAAGCGCAAACCGGGAACCGCTGATTAGAGTTGGCCTGATGGCTGGCGACAGCGCATTGCGAACTGTGAAGTTGACGCTTGCTGGCCAATACAAAGCTTCAAGCGGCGATGTCATTGACGGCGGAGACTACGTCGTTTCGAACGACGGGGATCAGGTCAGACTCGCCGGGGTTGCTTTGATCAAGGCCTCGCAGCTTGCGTTAACGCCGCTTGCCTTCGAAGCGAGCCGGGCGACGGTTCACGGAATAACAATCGGAGTCGACTTTCACTGGGAGCGCAGCGAGTCTCAGGACTTTCACGGCAGCCTCGTCTTCAGCCCGCAGTCCGATCGGCTGATGGTCGTCAACGAACTTCCTCTCGAAGCTTATCTTGTCAGTGTGATCTCGTCGGAGATGAGTGCGTCCGCGCCGCGCGAGCTCCTGCGCGCACACGCGATCGTCTCGCGGAGCTGGCTGCTGGCGCAGATCACAAATCGCTACAATGCGGCTAGCGTTGTTGTGCGTGACGCCGCAACCCCTGGGAAAACGGAGCTCCAACTTATTCGCTGGTGGGATCGCGAGAACCACGCCGACTTCGATGTTTGTGCTGACGATCACTGCCAGCGCTATCAGGGAATCGCGAAGGCGTTCTCTCAAGAGGCTTTCGAAGCGGTGCGCGACACTCGCGGCAAGGTTGTGATGTGGGGCGATGAGGTTTGCGACGCGCGGTACTCGAAGAGCTGCGGCGGAATGACCGAAGAATTTCGCGCCGCCTGGGAAGACCGTGACGTTTCCTATCTGCAGGCGGTCTACGACGGCGAGAGCGAAGAAACGCTCAGGCTTGATCTGACGGAAGAGCCCAGCGCAGAGGCATGGATCAGGTCGAAGCCCGCCGCCTTCTGCAATACCGAGTCAGCCGAGCTGCTGACGAGAATACTTCCCGGTTTCGATCAGGAGACCCGCGACTTCTTTCGATGGGAAGTCGAATACACAAACGATGAGTTGAGCAAGATTATCCTGGACCGCACCGGTCTGGACCTCGGACGGCTTCTTTCGCTTGAAGCAATCCAGCGCGGCAAGTCGTCGCGAATCGTTCGGCTCAGAATCATCGGCGAGAAACAGACCGCCGTGATTGGCAAAGAGCTTCAGATACGTCGCGCGTTGTCGCGTTCGCATCTCTATAGCTCGGCTTTTATCATCGACGCACAGCGCGATTCCTCCTCAGAATATCCGAAACGGTTCAAACTGATCGGGGCAGGTTGGGGCCACGGCGTCGGCCTGTGTCAGATAGGCGCGGCGGTGATGGCCGAGCGCGGATATAGCCACGAGAAAGTGCTGTCGCACTATTTCCAAGGAACAGACGAACGAACGCTTTATTGAAGCGTAGGCTGACCATGCAGACACTGACCTACGAGAACATCTTGACGCAATTGGTTGAATGCGTGCCCGAGTTTCAGCCTGACGGCGACGATCTTCGCGACGGACTGGCGTATCTGGTGTTGCCGGCCTTCATCGAATTCGTTAGTCAGGAGACTAAGAAGGCTCGAAACCCGGAGGTGTTGGAGAGAGCCTTCGGCTTTTTGGAGATCGCTGCAGATAGTAAAGAAGAACAAGTCATTAATCTGCTATGCGACGCTCTATACGAGTTCGCAATTTCAGACCCCGAGGCATCGAAGGCCCACATGGGTCGCTCAACACGCCGGCTCTTTCGGAGGGTAATGAAAGAAGTGTACAAGTAGCGGTTTGGCTCATTCGGGCTTTAGCAAATGCGCTGAAAGCTAGAGCCGGCTGACCGGAAGCACGCTAAAGCGCGCTGCCATTATTCGTCGCGGCGAGCGACCAGCCCTAAAGGACTGGGCTATTTGGCCTCCGGCGAGCCCGATGAATCGGGCTCCTAAGTTCCGCAAAATCTTGATCCGCACCGACCGCCAAGTATAGGCATCGAGTTGTTCCGATTATGGGAAAACCGATTCCACAGGCGAACAGACTCCAAGGGCTGACTTCTGGATTGTTCATTCAGTGGGTGCGCACGATCAAGGGTCCCGCTCAGCGATCATCGCCTTCCAAACCCTAGATTTGATTACCAAATTCCCGCTCCGTAGGGCCTCGAAAATCAAAAGCCGGGATTCAAAAGCTCAAACCAAACTCTGGCACGCCAGTTGGCTATAGCTCGCCGTAAGCAACGCTCCGAGAACCCGCCTCTTCGACGGGCGTTACGAAGGGGTGTTAGGTTTCAGGCGAATGGGCACACCGCCGGATACCTAACACCCGATAGCTTTCCCAACGACATCGTTCTATTTCTCGCCCCTTTATCAATCTTCGCTCGAGCTCGCAGGCCAGAAAGAGCCGTCTTCATCCTTGGACCCAACATCTTCACTGACGATCCAATCCCCAACGGAATCCGAAACGGGACTGAGCTTACGAGTGGCGAGCTCTTGCGGCTGCTGATCGGTTCTGAGAATTGCGACGCGACCTTCGCTGCCTCCGGGAAGCGTTGTGCCCTGCTGGTCAACAATCTCAATCGAGTAGCCTGGTGCCACGCGTCCAAGCGAGCCGCGCCGCGCCTCAAACCACGGGTTACAGCTTGCCGCCGGCGAACCCCCAAGCGCGTTGCAATAGATCGTGTTGACTGAAACTCCAAGTTCGGTCGCCCAGCCTTCAACATCAGCGTAGGTGGGACCGGTGCAGACGAGGTTCCGCAGCTTGAACTCGGACGAAGAGGCCGGGTTCGACTGGAGCAATCGCTTGAGCTCCGATGGCGTTCCGAGCAGGTTCGTGACACCGCAGCGTTCGATCACGTCCATATAATTCGAACTAGGTGTCAATGACTCGCTCGACACGATGCGCCATCCATACCACAACGCTGGGTAAACCGAACTTAGCGACGAATCGATCGATGCCCAGTGTTGCGGCGTCCAGAATGTCGAGTTCTCGCCCAGTTGAAGATTGTTGCACATCTCGAATGCAGGGAGCTGATGGATCAACGCAGCGTGGCAGTAAGTTGCGCGCTCAAGCCGGTCGTTCGACGCAGAGCCGAAGAAAGTAAATGCAGCCGAGTCGCCGGCTGTTTCAACTGGCGTAAAGTCGGCAGAAGCCTCAAAGACTTCTCGCCAGAAGTCAAAATCAGGGTCTGCGTCGTCGAACTCAGGCTTAAACTTGTTCACTGCGAAGACGGCCCCAAGTGATGAGTGCATCGATTCAAGTTTGTTCCGATGCGTATGATGAATCACGAGCGCGCGAGCACCGGTGTCTTTCAACACGTACTCCAGGGCCCATGCTTCGAGAACAGGGCTGAGCGGCACAACAACGGTCCCTAGCTTCATGGCGCCGAGTTGCGCGATCATCGCCGCCGCTGACTGCGGCAGCATTACCGCGACCCGGTCGCCTCGGACCACGCCTCGTTGAGTTAACGCGGTGGCAAACTTGTCCGAGAGATAATCGAGCCCGCCGTAGGTATAGGTGTTCAGTCCTCCGGGTCTTACGTCTACAAGCGCGACGCGAGTGATTGCGTCGGCATGTCGCGACAATACAGCGTCGGCGATGTTGAAGCTATCGGGGATTTGCCATCGAAACTCGCGGCAAGCGCGCTCGTAGCTTTGAAAGTCTTCAAGGTTGGGAGTGGGATCGAGCATAAACGATGAGCTATGAACGATGAATGATGAACGGCAGATCCCTCATCGTTTATCGTTCAGCATTCATCGTTTCCCTTAGTTAGTCGCCGGCGCGAGTGGCGGCCCTGGCGGGTTCACCCGCGTGATCCATCACAAGCTTTGCTATTCGCTCGCGGTGATAAGTCGCGTCGCCAAACATCAGTTCCGAAGCCTTGGCCCGCTTATAATAGAAGTGAAGCGGCTCGTCCCACGTGAAACCGATCCCGCCGTGAACCTGGATCCCCAGGTTGCCGACTTCGCGATATGAATCGCTCGCATAAGCCTTGGCCATGGAAACCGCCACCGGAGCCTCTTCCGGGTTGTTGCTCATTACCCAGGCCGCATAGTAGACAGCCGAGCGCGCGCTTTCGGTCATCAGCAGCATGTTCGCGCAGTGATGCTGAATTGCCTGGAACTGGCCGATGGGCTTGCCGAATTGTTTTCGAGTCTTGGCGTACTCGACGGACGTGTCCATGATCCATTGCATCCCGCCGACCATCTCCGCGGACACCGCTAGAGTCGCGACGTCGATTGCGTGTTCGAGCGCGACTCGCGCCGTAGGCGAGTTGCCCATTGCGTCCTCGGACGCGACCTGCACATCGCTGAATTCGACTTCATAAAGCTGGCGAGTCGCGTCTATCGAAGGCATCGGGTTGATAGTCAAGCCTGGTGTCTTTCGATCGATGAAGCACAGGACGATATCCGCGCCAAGTCGCGCAACCGTTATGATGTAGTCAGACACGGCCGCATCTGGTACAAAGAGTTTCTTCCCGGTCAGCTTGAGCCCGCCGTCAACTGCCGTGGCTGTCAGCCGCACTGCATCGATATCCCACGACGCGTTCTCCTCTAGAAGCGCGACTGTTGCCTTCGCTTTGCCTTCGCAGATGTCAGTCAAACGCTTTGTTCGATAGGCCGGAGAGCACGCCATCTGGATTAGCGAGCCAGCGAACGTTACCGTGGACAGAAAAGCGCCGGGCACAAGCGCGCGGCCCATCTCTTCCAAGGCGACCGCCATTTCGATCATGTCCAACCCCATGCCGCCGTCCTGCTCGTCGAACATC
>DATMCM010000347.1:0-21540 GCA_035558335.1 Blastocatellia bacterium
ACGATAAAGGAGTCTACGTCGAGTGGCAGACGGGGCTTGAAGTAGACAATCTCGGTTTCAATCTATATCGAGACGAGTCCGGCAAACCTGTTCGGGTAAACCCACAGCTACTGGCCGGTTCCGCCCTCAAAGTTGGACAACAAGTGACCCTCGGCGCGGGCTATTCTTATTCTTGGTGGGACGCTTCGTCTCCATCCAAAGGTGCTCAGTACTGGCTTGAAGATGTTGATCTCAGCGGAAAATCGACATGGCACGGTCCGGTCCCGGCAATGCCTGGGGACAGCGAAGCGCAAAACCCAAACACGCAGAACACTCGCGCTCTCGCATCACTCGCCGGCGCAGAAGCTCCCTCCTCGCCGTTGGCTCCAACTGTGTCGCCTCGACGGGTGACCGAATCCGACTTGAACGTGCAGCGCGAGATCGCGTCAGCGCCGGCGGTCAAGATCGCAATCAAAAAGACCGGGTTCTATCGCGTGACTCAGCCGGACCTTGTGAATGCCGGTCTCAATTCCGACATTGATCCGCGCCGACTGCAACTCTTTGTCGATGGCAGGCAGCTGAGCATCTCGATAACCGGCGAACAGGACGGACGGCTGGATTCGGCGGATGTGGTTGAATTCTACGGAGTAGCTTCCGACTCACCTTTCAGCGACAGCCGAGTCTACTGGCTCATCGTAGGCGATCAGCCTGGACTTCGCATTGCAACTGTGGCTGGCGCGGCCAAGCCGAATCCGGGGGGCAGCTTTGACTGCACGGTGGAGCGCAGGGATAGGACGATCTATTTCAGCGCGCTGCGCAACGGCGATGCCGAGAACTTCTTCGGCGCCGTACTTGCAACCCAGCCGCTCGATCAGCGGCTGACGCTCAAGCATCTGGGGGACTCGTTCAACCGATACGCAACGCTCGAAGTCGCAATGCAGGGAGTCACCAACGTTACGCATCAAGTCGTGGTTCAATTCAACGGTTCAGCCGTTGGCTCAGCTTCTTATCAGGGCCAGGCCCATTCTGTTAACATCTTCCGCGTGCCTTCGTCATTGTTGATGGAAGGCGAGAACACCGTGACTTTGGGAACCACAGGAAGCCCGCTCGATGTGAGTCTCGTAGACTACATACGCTTGAGTTACCGTCGCGGCTATACCGCGGACGGCGACGTCCTGCGGTTAACTGCCGAAGCTCAACAACGACTCACAATCGGCGGATTCAGCGACGAGCTTATTCGCGTATTCGACGTGACTGACGCCGACGCGGTAACCGAATTATCCGGCCCGGTTTCGCGAGAGGGCGATTTCTTCAGTATCTCGCTTGTGCCGCCTTGCGATGGCACCAGGTCGCTGGTTGCCCTGACCGAGCAGCGGTTCGATCAAGCGTCGAGAATCTCCACCGACAACAAGTCGAACTGGCGAAGCCCGTCAAACGGCGCGGATTTCGTGATCATCACGCATGGCGACCTGGTTGAGGCAGGGCGGACGCTGAAGGCAGCGCGCGAAGCCCAGGGTTTGTCAGTCGCGCTCGTCGATATCGAAGACATTTACGACGAGTTCAGTTACGGCCAGAAGAATCCTCACGCCGTTCGTGACTTCCTCGCTTATGCGAGCAGATCCTGGAAGAAATCCTGTCGCTTTGCGCTGCTGCTCGGAGATTCGAGCTACGACGCGAGGAATTACCTTGGACTCGGCGATTTCGATCTGGTGCCGAGCCGTCTCATCGACACGACATTCATGGAAGCTCCAAGTGATGACTGGTTCACCGACCTGAACGGGGATGGGATTGGGGACTTCGCGATCGGCCGATTGCCCGCGCGCGACGCGCTGGAGGCCCAAGCGATGATCGCTAAGATCCTCTCATACGACGGCGCGGTGCCGGCGGATGAAACGCTGCTGGTAGCCGACGCAAACGACGGTTTCGACTTCGAGGGCGCGATAGACAGACTTGCCGGCCTGGTTCCTCCGAGGGTGAAGGTCGCGAAAGTGAAGCGCGGTCAGATGCCCGACGGCACCGCGCGAGCCATGCTGATCGATGCGATCAATCGAGGACAGCGAATGGTCAGCTATCACGGTCATGGAAGCGTTGAGAGCTGGCGAGCAAACTTGCTCTCTTCCAACGATGCGGTGCTGCTGACCAACGAACGTCAGCTGGCGATCTTTGTCATGATGACTTGTCTGAACGGCTACTTCAATGATGTTGTCCACGAGAGCTTGAGTGAGAGCTTGATGAAGGCACGCGGAGGGGCCGTCGCGGTGTGGGCATCGTCGTCGATGACCTACCCCGATGCGCAGGAAGCGATGAATCTGGAATTGTACAGGCTGCTCCTCTCTGATCAGCACGGAACTTTGGGAGAAGCCGTCATTCGCGCAAAGACGGCGACCCTCGACCCGGATGTGCGCAAGACATGGGTTCTCATCGGCGATCCCACTATGCGGGTGAAGTGAGCTCGATGTCCATATATTGGCAGGGCGCGACCAATCAGTCACTATTAGTTGTGGCCCTGACCTATTTTTTGCTTGACTTGAAAACTGCTTGTGCTTACTATGCGGGCAACACCGGAAAGGAGGTGGTCCAAGGCATGATAAGTTTCAGACCAGGTGAGGTGGCTGAGGCCTGAGCGTGGCCGGCCGCGCATGGCGGCTGACGTTGCTGATTGCAGGGCAGCACGCCCACTCCTTAGTTAAGCGGATGGCCCCGGGCCAATCCCAACAGTCCACCGCAAGCCCCGACGCTGTGCGCCTAATCCAGGCAGCCGCGTCGGGGCTTGTTGCTTTTTGACGCCAGTCAAGCAAATCGACGCGGCGCGTGCCCGTTCTGAACGCAAGCGGACTGACCGGACTTTCAATTGACATTGATTCCGCCGCCCGTCCAAAATGAAACCCCAACCGATCCCAGCAGCATCGAACCGAAGGAAACGGCAGGGACGCGCAGTCGGCCGTTACGACAAACTTCTCGGAGGTCAGTTTTGATGTCGAGTGAAACGCTCAACGGTGTTCCCGTGGGCGCCGCAGCCCCGGAAAAACCTGAAAATCCTTATCTCGCAGTCTTCCGCCCGTACATTCCGGCCGGCGTTGTATTGCCCGAGCTTACCGTCTTGCCGCTAATCGTCGGCACGGTGCTCGGAATGATATTCGGCGCCTCCTCGCTCTATCTGGTTCTCAAAGTCGGCTTGACCGTGAGCGCTTCCATTCCGGTCGCTGTCATTTCCATCACACTGTTTCGGCTTTTCTCGAAAGTGGGGCTTCGAAACGCGACGATATTGGAGAATAACATCGTTCAGACGGCGGGATCAGCCGGGGAATCAATCGCGTTCGGCGTCGGAGTGACTATGCCCGCGATCATGATCCTTGGATTCGATCTTGAGATCACGCGGGTAATGCTGGTTGCCATCCTCGGCGGGCTGCTCGGCATATTGATGATGATCCCGCTGCGCAGGGCGCTCATAGTTGCGCAGCACGGTTACCTCAAGTACCCGGAGGGTACGGCGTGTGCGGAGGTTCTCAAAGCCGGCGCGTCCGACGAGTCGCGCGCCGCAGCTTCGCACGCAGCGAAGGATGGCGTTGTAGCGGAGGTTCGAGCCCTTCCGATCTTCACGGGCCTTGGGTTGGGCTTCCTATACCAAACCGCGATGGGAGCGTTCAAAGCCTGGAAGGACACTCCCGAAAAGATATTCGCCGCGCCGTTCAAGGGAGGATCGATCGCCGCGGAAATCTCTCCGGCGCTGTTGGGAGTCGGGTACATCATCGGGCCTCGCATAGCCTCGATCATGTGTGGAGGCGGAGTGCTCGCCTATCTCGTGCTGATACCGGCAATCAAGTTCTTTGGTGAAGGATCGACCACGGTTCTCGCGCCGGGAACCATACCGATTAGCGAAATGGATCCGGGCCAGATTAGAAGCGCTTATGTGCTTTACATTGGCGCCGGCGCAGTCGCGGCAGGCGGCATCATAAGCCTGTTTCGTTCTCTCCCGACGATCTGGCACGGACTGAAGGGTGGAATAAGTGACTTTCGAGGCGGACGCGCGCACGCGGAACGAGCGCCGCGCACCGATCAAGACCTTTCGATGAAGTTAGTTGTCGGCGGCATCTTCGCGCTGCTGGCGATGATCATGATCTTCCCGCAACTGAATCTTCAATGGAACATTCTTGGCGCAATACTGATCGTCGCGTTTGGCTTTCTGTTTGTCACGGTTTCATCCCGACTGACAGGAGAAATCGGTTCGTCATCGAATCCGATCTCGGGGATGACGGTCGCGACGCTGCTACTAACCTGTTTGATCTTCTTGATAGTTGGCTGGACGGGCCCCGCATATTACGTAACGGCGCTCTCGATCGGCGGCATTGTCTGTATTGCAGCTTCGAATGGAGGAACGACTTCGCAGGACTTGAAGACTGGCTTCCTGGTCGGCTCAACTCCGAAGCATCAGCAAACCGCAATTCTGATCGGAGCCCTGGCTTCGGCTCTGGTGCTCGGACCAATTCTGTTGAAGCTCAATAACTCGTCTACGATCTATTTTCCGCATACCAGCGTCGAGGCCTTAGAGAAGCCCGTGGCCGTCGATGGTGCCCTGGCATCGTCGCTTCCGGCATACTCGGGCGAGGCTAAGCCGCCAGCGCCCGGGAGCTATCGGCTGCTGAAAAACGAAGCCGGGTCGGCCGCGGTCTCGACGATCGATCCCGGAGAATATCTGGTCGACCAATCCGGAGCTATCGTTTACAAAGTCCAGAACAACTTCCCGAATGATTTGACCGCCAACACCGCGCAGTTGGGTCCCGCTGAGAGGCTTGAGGGAAAACAAGGCGAGGCGGACACGAATGCCTATCGCACGTGGCACAAGACCGACGATGTCGGAGGCCCTCCGGGCAAGTATCTGGTCAACGACCAGGGTGCAGCCGTCTATCTTGCCGATCCGGGTATCAACGGCACTCACAAGATCCGACCCGACGGGACAACTGTGACCAAGTTTGACGCGCCGAAGGCCGTCTTGATGTCATATATCATCAAGGGGATCTTGAACCACAAGCTGCCCTGGGGACTTGTTCTCCTTGGCGTAATGATCGCTATCGTCCTGGAGATGTCAGGCATTCCTTCGCTCGCATTCGCAGTCGGCGTTTATCTGCCACTCTCCTCGTCCAGCCCAATCTTTATCGGCGGAATGGTTCGCTGGCTGGTCGATAAGTTCATCGCAAAGAAGTTCAAGGACAAAAACCTAACCGAGGAGCAACTCGTTGCCGAAGGAGACAAGAGCCCTGGTGTGTTGATGGCTTCGGGCTACATCGCCGGCGGAGCGCTTGCGGGCATAGTTGTAGCTTTCATAGCCGGCGTGCCAAGGTTTGGAGAGTTCAATGGCAGAATTGAAAAGTGGGCGGGCCTTCACAACGGTTTCTTTAGCGGACCCAACGCTGACTTGCTTTCGCTGATTCCCTTCGCGGTGCTGATAGTCTTGCTTTACCTAGCGGGCCGCGAGGTGATTCTAGCGGGGCGAAAGAGCGGTTCTTGATGAACAAAAACGCGAGCGGAAGTTATCGTTGATGCCTGCTTCCTGTCAGCACTGACTACTCATTGTTTCTTGCCGGTCGACGGAGCAAGCGAGAATGCCAGCGGAACGGCTTCGTCTTCGTGGACCTCGGCTACCTTGGTCTCGGGCTTGTAGCCCGCGAGCGACGCAGTAACTTGATAACGCGCTCGACGAGCCGGCACTCGAAACGCGAACTCGCCCTTGCTGTTAGTAGTGTAATCGAGTTTGAACGAGTCAACGCTCTTGTTGTCTTTCTCTTCATCGGCGGTAGCCACACGCACCAGCTTGACCTTCGCTCCGGACAACGAGCGCCCATCAATATCGAAGACTGCGCCCCGAATAAGCGAAGTACGAGTCTTGGTCTTCTCCAACCGGATCGTTTTTACCGTCGTCTCCTTGCCTTCTTCGACTTGCTGCATCTGAACCATCGTTCCACCCTTAAAGCCCTCCGCATCGAAGCTCACTGAGTAGTCGTCGGGCGCGAGTTCGAACGAATAGATGCCAGCCTCATCTGTAGTAGTTTCTTTGGACGAGCGATCGCGGCTGCGCAGCACGCGAACCTGAGCTCCAGCGATTGGCTTGCCCTTCTGGTTTTCAATCTTCCCTTTCAACGTGCCCTTTTGTTGAGCAGCTATTGAGGCTGGAACCAAACAAAGCACTACTAGCGCGATTGTAAAGAGCCTTTTCATGAGTTGTTCCTTGGTAAGAATTGCGTTTGGGCCGAACCTTCACGCTCTTTTCGATTTTGCTGTTTCGCTTGAGAAAAAGTCAATGAGGGCAAAGGCCGGACCGGGTGCTCGCTTGAATTGAAGATTCATTGACTCCAATAACAGCCATCTATACGCTTCACTTGCTCAATCTCAGTCTTAGCTAAGTGAAGCGTTGCCTTGTCAGCGTTGCCTTCAACGGTAGAAAGGAGACCTTCAAATGAGAAAGACGATGTTCACAATATCGCTTGTCGCGGCTTTTCTTTTGACCATCGCCCTTGCAAACGGGACGACACCCAGCGCGATTGAAGCACGCCCTGCCCCTCAAGCAACCGAGCCTTGTCAAAATGCTCCTGCGGAGTACCGGGACCTCTGCCTGATACTCCACGGAAGTATCGCAGAACGACGCAAGCCTGATGTGCGTATCCCACCGGAGTATCCGGCGGCTGGCGAGTGGAAGATAATTGGAGTTCGAGCCCACGGCGTAAGACTTGCAAAAACCGAGGCGGGTGGCGGTGGGTCACTCTACATCCAGTACCGTGACATCAAACTGTTGGAGACCGACGCGGGTGGAAAGACAATTATCTATCTTCGGAAAGATTAATCCTGGGTCGGTTCCGCGCACCGCGAGTCCCGTTAGAGCCGACCTGGCGGGTTTTATGAGTTGCTTCGACGTCCGGCAGCAGCAGGCGGTCAGTGGTCAACGGCCCCTGCTTCATGATCAAATCCAGGGCCGATGCGAGTGATTGCCGGAGCTTATCGCGGACGAAGTTTGCGCGCGGTCGCAGGAGCCGAAGTTCGACCGACGTCGGATCGTCTCAGAGAAACGCTCTTCAACATACTTTCACCGAGCATACGAGGCAGTCGCTTTCTGGATTTATGCGCGGGCTCCGGCGCAGTTGGTATAGAAGCGCTCAGCCGCGGGGCGTCCCACGTCACGTTCATCGAAAGCTCGCGCCGCGCGCGTTCGTCAATCGAAGCCAATCTGCGAACGCTTGGCATTGCCGACGGCGCCAGGCTGATCACCCGCGACGCGCTCACAGCGCTGAAACACCTTGCGGAAATGTCTGAGCAATTCGATCTCGTATTCTTCGATCCGCCCTATGCCTCCGAGCTATACGACAACGTTTTGAGCAAGCTCGCCGAAAGCAACCTCATCGGACCTGACTCGATCGTCATCGTCGAGCACCGAGCGAAGCACCGGCTCGCAGCCTCGTTTTCACATCTGAAGCTTTATCGGCAAGTGAAGCAAGGCGAGTCGGCCTTTTCGTTCTACAAGCTCGAAGACGATCTCGAGACTGCCCCTGACTTCTGACTTCTGACTCCTGACCTCCGACTTCTGACCTCTGACTTCTGACTTCTGACCGTTCGCTGGCCACTCAGTTTTTTCCATGCTACTATCGCTGACCTTAATCGACCCTGCATTAGCTAAAATCTTCACGGAGATCACTATGATGCGCCGCGCGATCTACCCCGGAACATTCGACCCCATCACGATGGGTCACCTGGACATAATCGAGCGCTGCTCGCGGCTCTTTGACGAAGTTATCGTTGCCATCCTTGTGAACCTGGACAAAGAGCCGATGTTTTCAGTTGAAGAGCGGGTGAAGATGATTCAGGAGGTCATGACCTGGCCGAACGTGACGGTTGGAACGTTCGAGGGCCTGTTGGTTCACTACGCGGTCGAGCAGGAAGCTCAGGCGATTGTTCGCGGCATCCGAGCGGTGTCGGACTATGAGTATGAGCTCCAGATGGCTCTGATGAATCGGAGGCTCGAGCCTGAACTTGAGACTGTGTTCCTGATGGCCGCCGAAGCGTATTCATACATCAGCTCGCGGCTGATCAAGGAGGTCTTCAAGCTCGGCGGCTCGATCAACGGGCTGGTACCGGAAAGCGTCGAACGCCGCATGCGAGACAGGGCAGAAGAAGCGGAGTGCTAAGCAGCCAGTTTCTCTTCGAAGCAAGATCGACCTTCACTAACTTCAACCAACATTAACGAAAAATGAACAAGCCAGTCTTCAGCGAATCCGCCGCAGTGTCCGATATGGAAGTCTCGTCGACGCTTGCGGTCCTGATGGAAGCCGAGCGGCTTCGAGCCGAAGGCGTCGACCTCGTGGACCTGGGCGCCGGCGAGCCGGACTTCCCGACGCCCGACAATGTGAAGGCCGCCGGGGAGCGTGCGATCGAAGCCAACTTCACACGCTACACGGCGACCAGCGGAATTCCACCGCTGCGCAAAGCGATCGTCGATATGATGAACCGCGACTTCGGCGCGAGCTACGACCCGTCGCAGGTGCTGGTGACCATGGGAGGGAAGCAGGCGATCTTCAACGCGATGGCCACGCTGCTCAATCCCGGCGACGACGTGCTGATTCCTTCGCCGTACTGGGTGACTTTTCCCGAGATCGCGAAGTTCCTCCGCGCGCGTCCGGTCTTCATCGACACTAAACCACGGCAGTTCTTACTGACTGCTGAGATGGTGCGCGATAGCATCACGCCGCGTTCGCGCATTCTGATCATCAACTCGCCCAACAATCCGACCGGACGCGTCATTCCGTCAGACGAATATCAGAAGATCGTCGAAGCCGCCGCGGAGCGCGACGTGTGGGTAATCAGCGACGAGTGCTACTTGTACTTTGCTTATCCACCGGTGTTGCCGTTTACCGCGGGACAGTTGCCGGAAGAGCTGCGCTCGCGGGTGATGATTTGCGGTTCGTTTTCAAAGTCTCATGCGATGACCGGTTGGAGGCTTGGCTTTGCGCTTGGACCGCGCGAGTGGATAGCCGCAATACTCAAGGTTCAGAGTCACTCGACCTCAAACGCAAATTCAATCAGTCAGAAAGCTGCAATCGAAGCCGCGACCGGACCGCAGGACGCGCGTCGTGCGATGCTGAGAGAATACAAACGGCGGCGAGACTGGCTGGTTCCGGCCTTGAACGAGATTCCAGGAGTTAGCTGCTCGATGCCTGAAGGCGCGTTCTACGTGATGCCCGACGTGAGCGGTTTGCTGGGCGGGCGCGCGCGTACATCGGCCGAGTTTTCCAAGCTGCTGCTGGATGAAGCGAGGGTCGTTGTTACTGACGGCGCGGCGTTTGGCATCGAGGGCTTTATCAGGATCTCATACGCCAACTCGATGGAAGCGATTCAAGAAGGGGTTCGCAGACTGGCCGAGGTAGGTAGCCGCCTGAGAGAAGGCAATTGACGTAGGCAATTCAACGGACCGGTGGAAGGGACATTCATTTAGATCGGGTTGCGCGAGGGAACAACATACCTAGCGCACCCCACGTGCTACTGTGCGGGGTAAGGGCTCAAAAACCGCGTTGAGGCCCCGCCGTCGACTGGGTTGCAACGCACTAGTCGGCGATCAAAACTTGGTGATGCTGATGTCCTGCTCGCCCTCTTCCTTAAACTTCATAAAGAAAAAGATAGCGAAGCAAATCAACGCAACCGCAAGAAGGATCCCGCCGAGAATCAGGTTGCTTCTGTCTTGCACGTTGGTTGCCTGATACAGGTACTTGTACAGAAACCAAACGCCTGGCACTAGCCCGATCACTCCCAACCCTAGAAGCAGATTCTTCATGGCCACTCCCTCAGTTAGTTCTGAACCTAGCCTAAACGTCTAAAATCGCTATCAGATTCGGTGTGGATTCTTAAACGCTGCGAGCCGGATTATACACCAAATCCGGTTATGTCAATATGCCTGGCGGGTGTTCGGGGCCTGGTTAGGCCTCAGCGCGTATCCGGTGACTGCTGCCAAATCTGTCGAAGAAAAAGCCGAGTTACTGCCGGAAAAGAAAGGGGCTTCTGCTCTCTTGAAGTATCTCGCAAGCCTCTTCGAACACCTCGTCGGTCGTCACGCTGGCAGCCTTATTGCCGTGCACCGACCCGCGGGTCGGGCGCATAGGCGGTTCGGCTACGTCGATAACCGGTGTGCCCATTCCTGAAGCAACGCCAGCCACATACGGCTCGTCAGTGATCACCACGGTGGCTCGCGCTACAGCTGCGATCAATTCAAGCGCATGCGGGGCCGAAACTCTGATCGCGGTTCTCGGCAGTAACGGTTCTAGAGCGCTTGTGAAGGTTTGGTCGGAGGGCTCATCGACTACCACTATCCTCGCGTTGAAGTTGTTAGTCAGTCGGTTAGCGGTCTCGGCAAATGATGCCAGGGGCCAGGCGCCGCCCCCTGTAGTGTACAGGACTACAATCGGTTCGCCGCCGCGAAAGCCGTTCCGCGACAGACGCTCTTCAAACCGCTCGTTCTCTTCTGCCGTCGGTGTGAAGGCTACGCGGCGCTCGCTGGCTCGGAGCCCGAGCTTACGAAGAACACGGTCATAGTCCGTGTGCGGTTCACCTCGGCTCCTCGAGGCGCCGCCTACGAGGAACTCGAGAAGGAGAGGCAGTTTCGACGGCGTAATAGTCCGCGCTCGCAACACGAAACGCGATAGAAACTGTGTTTCCGGTCTCGGAGCGAAATCGACGATCAGCTCATAGGCGAATCGGCGGGAGTTCCTTATCAATCGAACGGTTCTCTTGAAACTCGATCCACCACCGTGCGGCCTGATCACGCCGAGGTCGATAGTTTCGGTGACTAGTCCGGCGTTGAGCAGCAGCTCGCACACTCCCGTCGACGCAGCCGCCGCAATGAAAGCAGTTGGATAAGCATCCCGGACCACACTCACCGCAGGCAGGAGCGCAAGCGACTTCCCAAACGGCGAGACGTCGATGATCAAGATTGAGCGCGCAGGGTAGTGCATAGGATCATGGTTGACGACTCCTGTCGTCGTGTCCTCAATGCGATTATACACTTGAGCGAGCGAGACGAGAGACATCGATAGGCGAGCGGACTCCGAACTGTAGGAGATACAGCGCGAAGGTTAGTTAAACAGATTATGGAACCGGTTCACTCCGCGTAAGCTTTCGAGTCTGACTCTCCGCGGTTGGCATTAAGCTGAGTCAATCAGAAATGAATGGGCCTTTTCAGAGATCCGCGAGCAGTCTCAGCACTGCTTCGGTGTCGCTCAAGTCGGCCAGCAGCGCATCCGGCGAATGAGGCTCGAGTTGCTCAACGGAGTGTTGGCCGGAAGCTACGGCGACGACTCGCGCGCCGAAGTGCCGAGCGCACTTGATGTCTCGCGGAGTGTCTCCGATTATGACGAAGCGATGAGCAGGAAAGTCGCGACCGAGACTTCCACTGATTCGCTCGGCCGCGATTGCGGGAAGGTGATCGCGTTCTTCGTCGTCGCTCCCAAACGCGCCGCGCTCGCGGAAGTAGTGAGCTATGCCTGCGACGCGTAGTTTGGCTTCCGCGAGCCGCTCGACGTTGCCGGTCAGCAAGCTGATGACGAAGCGCTTATCGCGCGACAGGGCCTCCAGCAGCTCTTGAACTCCGGGGCAGAGACTGTACACGGCGCCGGTGCTCGCCATCCGGTCCATCAGCTCGACCATCGCAGCTTCAACGCTGGGCAGACGCTCGCGGATCGCGTCAAAAGCAATGCCTTCGGGCTCGAGAGCTTCGCGATAGATAGCAAGGTCGGTCTTGCCTCCGAAGTCAACTTCACCGATCCGGCCAAACGTGCCGAAGACGCCGACAAGAATCTCGCGCATTGCGCCGCGATACTCCGGGCGTCGCACGGCTTTGATCAACGTGCCATCTATGTCGAACAGGACTATGCGGTAGTCGGTGGACGGTGGTCGGTGAATGGTGGTCAGTGGCCAGTGCTGAGCGGAAGTCGGTAGCCTCTGTTCGGTGGTCAGATCTAATGAAGGTTCGCCGGCGGGACTCAAGCCATCGCCAACGGTTCGTTCGTCAAGTTTCTGATCCATTTGTTAACACACCGACACCTGACAACTAACCACTGACCACTAACCACTAACCACTGCTCTACACATTGAACCTGAAGTGAGCGACGTCGCCGTCCTGCACGATATACTCTTTCCCCTCAAGCCTCAGTTTTCCCTGCTCGCGGCACCGCGCCTCGCTTCCAAGCTCGATCAAGTCCTCGAACCGAGTCACCTCGGCACGAATGAATCCTCGTTCGATGTCCGAATGAATCGCACCCGCCGCCCGGTGCGCAGTCGTCCCGCGCTTGATCGACCAGGCTCGGCACTCGTCTTCGCCCGCCGTCAAGAAACTGATCAGGTCCAACAGCGAATATGCGGCGCGAATAAAACGGTCGCGCGCGGGCTCGTCGATGCCAAGGTCTTTCAAGAACTCGCGCTGCTCTTCCGGCGCGAGCTCCGCGATCTCGCTCTCGACCTTGCCCGACATCGCGATCACACTCAGCTTCTTAGCCAGGCCTAGCGAGAGCACCTTTTCTGAAGCTCCCTGCCCCGCCTCGTCTTCTCCTTGATTGATCAACACCAGCAGCGGCTTCAAGCTGAGGAACCGAAATCCGGCGATCAACGCAAGCTCTTCGGGCGCGAGCTCGACATCGCGAAGCAGGGTCTCTCCTTCCAGCGCCGCTTTGAGCCGATGCATCAGATCGGTTTCCCGAGCGGAGTCCTTCTCTTTCTTGAGCCGGGCAATCCGGTTCTCGATCTGAACCAGATCGGTGAGGATCAGTTCGTCATCGAACGCGCGAATGTCGCGGGCGGGGTCGGGCGCGTCGAGAAGCATCGCGTTGTTGAAGGCTCGGACCACGTGCACCAGCGCGTCGGCCTCGCGCATATGCTGAACGAGCTTCGGGTCAAGACCGGATTGCGCGCGTTCTGCCGAATCGGCTTGCGGGCCGGCCACGTCGACAAAGCTTATTTCGGCGTAGGTTTTCTTTTTCGGATGGAAGAGATCGGCGAGCCGATCGACTCGATGGTCGGGCACTTTTATCACGCCGACGTTAGCCTTCTCGCGCGCGCCGTAGCCGCCGACTTCAGCGGTCAGCCCGGTCAGCGCGTTGAAGATTGTGGTCTTGCCCGACCCTGCGAAGCCTACGAGCCCTACTTTCATTGTCGTTTGCCTTCTCAGTCACCTCAGTAGCTTGTACTGGCGTCCGTCTGTGGGCGCCCCTCGGTGAGTCGACGATGCCAAGCCTGCGAGGAGGGGCGCCCACAGAGGGACGCCCGTACAAGTCGATCGAGTCGCTACGAGAAGGTAAAGACTACAGGCGTGATTTGCTTGAGACAAGGCTGGAGCGTGCGCTATTTCACGACCTCGAGCTCGAAGTGAATCTCTTTTCCGCGCGCAATGGCGTTCAAGTATTGCTCCCAGAATTTTCGGATGAATCGCAACGATGGAAGACGGTGATCCAGGTTGATCAAAAACTCGAGGCCGGTCAGTTTCCAAAGATTCAAGACGGTTACGCGCGCCGAGCGTTGCCGGAATCTTACATCGGTGTAGAACGGGAAGACAGCGCGCTCATCGGTCAGGTTCCGAAACGAGTAGCTGTTCAGATGGTTGCGATGCGTGAGGTCAGTCGCGAAGTCGGGATTCGTCCAATGAGGTGCTACAAGTCTGACAACTCCTCCGTTGCGAGTGATTCGATGGAGCTCGCACATGACGGCCATCGGGTCGCGGACGTGCTCGATAACGTGGCGGCCTATCACTTCGTCGAACTCGTCGTCCGCAAATGGATAAGGGAGATCATCGAGGTCGTGAATAACGTCAGCAGCTGTGCGCGGGTTCACATCCATGCCGATCGCGCCCGGCAACTTATTGGTGCCGCAACCAATATCGAGGACTCGCGGCCAGGAAGAAGCGACTGTGCTTTGAATCTCGTCCAGCTCGGTATTCATATTCTTCCGAAGTTTAAGCAAACAAGCCCGCGCAGCTCACTCGCTTAAGTCCGGCAGGAGCCTTTCAGGAGACAGGACAGTTTGCATTCTACTCGCCTCTGCGGAACCTCTGCGTGCTCCGCGGGTCTGCGGCGAGCAGATTCGCTAAGCGAGTGCACCGCAGAGCCGCGGAGCACGCAGAGGTTCCTCAGAGAAAACCGCCAATCCCGGCAAACGCCTTCGTGGGCTCGAATAATCATGTTCGACGGTTCTTGATCGTGCGAAACGCGCGGTGGATTTTCTTTTCGCGACTCTTCCGCTTCAAGTTCAACCGCTCGTCCATCCTCGAATCCAGATACTCGAGCTCCTTCTCCAACTTTACATAGCTCTCGTATCGATCGGCATCAAGCGTCCCATCTGCAAGCGCCTCGCGCACCGCGCAGCCCGGTTCGTTCTGATGCTGGCAGTCGGTGAAATGACAAGCCGCCGATATCGACTCAACATCCGAGAATGCAGTGTTCAACGAACCGCCCGCGTCCCACAACTGAAGCTCGCGCATTCCCGGTGTGTCGAGCAACAGCCCACCGGTCTTCAGCAAAATCAGTTCCCGATGAGTGGTCGTGTGCCGGCCCCGGCTGTCGTGTTCGCGAACCTCGGCCGTCTTCTGAATCTCTTCTCCAACAATCCGATTGATCAGGGTTGATTTGCCGACGCCCGAAGACCCCAGAAACGCCACCGTGACTCCGGGAAGTACGTAACAGTCCATCTGGTTCAGCCCCTGACCTGAGACCGAGCTGATCGCATGGACCGGAGTGCCTGGGGCGACGGACTCGGCTTCCGCAATCCTCTTCTCAACGTCCACACAGAGGTCCGCTTTATTGAGTATCACAACCGGGGCCGCGTTGCTTTCGAAAGCCGCGACGATGTATCGCTCCAGGCGCCGGAGATTGAAGTCGTGGTCCAGCCCCTGAACCAGAAAAACGGTATCGACGTTGGAGGCCACGACTTGTTCTTCGGTGTTTGCGCCGGCTGCTTTTCGTGAGAACTTGCTGCGCCGCACCAGGACCGCCTGAATCTGGACCAGGCCGTCCCGCTCGCGCCTGGTGAATGAGACCCAATCACCGACGGCCGGAAAATCAGCGGCGCTTCGGCTGTCGAATCTCAGCTTGCCTCGAACCCGAGCCGTCACTTCGCCCTGTTCGGTGTAGAGCCGGTAAGCGCCTCGCTCTTCAAGCGCAACTCTTCCAGCGGAGTGACCTTGTTCGCGATACGGTTCAAACTCGCGCTCAAAGAACTCGCTCCAGCCGAGTGACTTCAGGTCGTGCATGCGGTTACTTTTTGGCGGCTGCCTTGGTCGTTTGCTTCTCGAGGCGGCGGGCAACTCCCGCGCTGGTGAATGCACCGAACCCGGCGAAACGCGCCGACTCGCCCAGCTCTTCTTCAATGCGCAGCAGCTGATTGTACTTGGCTACGCGATCGGTGCGGCTGGCCGAGCCGGTCTTGATCTGTCCCGCGTTCGTTGCAACCGCAAGATCGGCGATAAAGGTGTCTTCGGTCTCGCCCGAGCGGTGCGAAACCACCGACGTGTAACCGTTAGTTCTCGCCATCTCGATGGCTTCAAGCGTCTCGGTCAGCGACCCGATCTGATTCACTTTGACCAGAATTGAATTGGCCGCCTCTTCGCGAATGCCGCGCGCGAGGTATTCGGTGTTGGTGACAAACAAATCGTCGCCGACCAGCTGCACATTGTCGCCGATCTGTTTAGTCAGGTTGGTCCAGCCTTTCCAATCAGATTCGGCAAGACCGTCCTCGATCGAAACAATCGGGTACTGATTCACCCAGCTCGCCCAAAACGCGATCATCTCTTCCGAACTCTTGATGGCGCCCGTCGACTTCTTGAAGACGTAACTCCCGTTCTGGTAGAACTCGCTGGACGCCGGATCGAGAGCAAGCGCAATCTGCTCGCCCGCTTTATAGCCGCTCTGGGCTATGGCCTCCAGGATCGACTCGATCGCTTCTTCATTCGACTTCAGGTTCGGCGCGAAGCCGCCTTCGTCCCCAACCGACGTTGAGTACCCGCGCTTCTTCAACACTTCCTTTAGCGAATGAAACACTTCGACTCCGGCTCGCAGCGCTTCCGAGAAGCTTGCGAAGCCGGCAGGCACGATCATGAACTCCTGAAAATCCACGTTGTTGTCGGCATGAGCGCCGCCATTCAGAATGTTCATCAGCGGAGTCGGGAGGGTGCGCGCGCCCACTCCGCCCAGATAGGCATAAAGTGGGAGCCCGACAGCATCCGAGGCTGCTCGCGCCGTAGCAAGCGACACCGCGAGTATCGCGTTCGCGCCGAGCTTGCGCTTGTTGTTAGTCCCATCAGCCGCCAACATCGCGCCATCGACCTCCGCTTGCATAAGCGCGTCACGCCCGATGACTGCTTTTGCAATCACGCCGTTGACGTTTCCAACTGCCTTTAACACACCCTTGCCCTGGTAGCGCCGCTTGTCGCCGTCGCGCATCTCGAGCGCTTCGTTCTCGCCCGTAGATGCACCGGACGGCACGGCGGCTCGTCCGATGATCCCGCTCGCCAACGTGACTTCAGCCTCCACGGTGGGGTTGCCGCGTGAATCCAAAATCTCTCGCGCGCTCACGCGCTCGATCATTGTCATACTTGCTCCGTTGACCCAGGTTCGATTGGTCCAGGTGTTTAAGACTTCTGTGTGAACGCGGCAATCATAGCCGAGTGATTTGGGTTTGTCACTTTTCACCCGGCTGAGGCGGTGTCCTGGTTCGAATGTTTTCTCTGCGTAACCTCGGCGCCTCAGCGTCTCAGCGGTTAGTAAGCGCCGAAACAATGCTAGCCGCGGAGGCGCAGAGCCGCTGAGACTGCGCTGAGAAATTGAAATTAGACACCACCTCGGCTGACGCAGGGTTTTGTTGGGAAAGGAAATCGCTGCGGCCGGAGAGGTCGTGGAGCAGCTCCCTGAGCTCTGTCACTTCTGTGAAAAGATGCCCGCGCCGCGCGCCGGCAGGGTCACACGAATGCTCCCTTTGTTCACCGTGACACGCTCCAATTCACCGAGAAGGTCCTTCAAGGTCACGCCGTTTGCGAGCTTCGCGGGAGCGACGCTGAATTCGACGGTCGCAGGCTTCGAATCATTGTTCAGCACAACGATTACCGAGTCGCGATCATTCACCCGAGCATATGCGTATTGCTGGTCCCCAACGTAGAGGTTGACCAGCGCGCCCCTTCGAAGCGGCTCCCTTTCAGCACGCAGGCGCGCCAGCGCTCGCAATCAGCTGAATGCTGCTTTCTGTTCGGCGGTTCGGCCATTCTCGCTGAAAGCATCACGCACGTCGCCCGGAAACCCGCCAGGAAAGTCGCGGCGATTGTCGGGGTCGCTTCCGCCTGCCATCGCCATCTCGTCGCCGTAATAGATCTGAGGCGTGCCTCGCGTCGTCATTATGAAAGAGTGAGCGAGATTCAATCCTGAGACGGTCGCCCCAGGCTCGCTCATGAAGCGTTGCACGTCGTGGTTCCCGAGCAGAGTCACCAGAACGTCGGGACGAGTGTATAGCTGGTCTTGCGCGAGCATTTGCGCGAGCTCCTTCAAGCTCCTTCCTTCTGCAAACGCTCGCCGCTCCGCGTACATGCTCGGAAAATCAAATAGAGTGTCCAGACGCGTATCGACTCCGTCAAAACGCACCCGACCACCCTGAAAAAAAGAGACGTGGGCAGGATCGCCATCCAGCACTTCGCCCACGACATTGATGTTGGGATACTCGCGCCGGATGGCTCCAATCCAATCGCGCCAAAACTCGCTCGGGACGTACTGCCAGGTGTCCTGGCGTATCGCGTCAATCCCGGTGACTCCAATCCACCAGAGCGTGTTCTGAATGATGTAGCGAGCGGTTTCTTCATCCCATTGATTGAGATCGGGCAGTATGTCGATGAACCAGCCCTCGAGCGTTTCGCGCTTTGTCTGTTCAACCGGATGGGGGTCATGCAGCACCCAGGTTTGAAAGGTGTTCGCAAGGTGATGCGCCTCGGTGCCGTTGTACCAGGTCGGAGTCGGCGAATCCTTCGCCCACGGATGATACGGCCCGGTGTGATTCGCTACTTGATCCTGAATGACCTTGATACCGAGCTTGTGGGCTTTATCGACCAACTCGCGGAGCTTGGCGAGCGAGCCGAGGTGCTCTTCCACTCCGTAGAAATCCACAGTCCCGTAGCCGTGGTAGTCCGTGATCGGCCGGTTGGGTTGGCCTGGAGCGTCGGGGTATTGCTCGCGCTCGTTGAGATGATTGACGTTGTCGTACCAGGGTGTCAGCCAGATTGCGGTGATGCCCAGGTCTTTGAGATAGCCGAGATGGTTGATGATTCCTTGAAAATCGCCGCCGTGGTAGTAACGCTTCTTTGCTCGGTCGTAGAGCCCGCGCGATTGCGATGGATCGTTGTTCGTTTGGTCGCCGTCGCTGAAGCGATCCGGCATGATGAGATAGATTACATCATCGGTCGTAAAGCCTTGAAAACGTCCCTTGCGATCGAGGGGCGCGGAGACCTCAAACGACACATCAACCGCTCCGCCCGAAGTCGTAAGGCGAAAGTTTCGCCGGCCAGGTGAAGCTTGCGGTTCAATTCTCACGTCAACAAACAAATAGGTTCCTGATTGGTTCTCGCGAACCGATTCAATCTTCAAGTCCGCGCCCGCCGACTCGACCCGCGCTCCCGCCAGGTTTCGCCCTCGAATCAACAGACGCACAGGATTGATCGAATGACCGGCCCACCAATTAGGCGGCTCAACCTTGAAGACCTCGGGCGCTTTCTGGGCGCCGAGTGCCGAACACGCGCCCAAAAGAAGGACGATCGATAGAGATAAGATCCTGGGCGTCTGGTAACACGCTGCCGTCTCGCCACCAAGGCACCAAAACACAAAGGAGCACCAAGCGGGGCCGTCGCCTTTGTGAGGCCTCGCGTCTTGGAGTCTTCGTGGCAGGAATGCAGGTTTCAGCATTTCATGGATCTCGCAGGTCAACCACAATTGATCAAGGATCTCTAACTCCTTGTGACCGCCAATATCGGCAGTCTATTGTAAGCCTCCGTCACCGCTTTGAGCCTTTCACCCACCTTCTCAGTCAGCGCATCCGTGGTGAATCGCCAGGTCCAGTTGCCTTCCTGGCTGGCCGGAAGATTCATGCGTGCTCGAGAATCCAGGCCGAGCACATCCTGGAGCGGAGCGATCGCCGTGTTGGCGACTGAAGCGAATGCCACCTCGATGAAATCCCAATGAATCTCTCTACCCCGCGTCTTTAGATACTTCAAGCAGTAAATCCGCTCGCGTTCGATCTGCGCCGCGTCACGTGTAGACCCAGGCCCCGCCTTGCTGTTGAACCAGCCGACCGTCGTGTCGTTGTCGTGCGTGCCGGTGTAGACGACGCAGTTGCGAACATAGTTGTGCGGCAAATCGATATTGGTACTGTCGTTCCTGAACGCGAATTGCAGAACTCGCATTCCCGGAAACCGAAACTCGTCACGCAGAGCTTCGACATCGGGGGTAATCACGCCCAGGTCTTCGGCAATGATCGGCAATTCCCCAATTCGATTCTTCAGGACCGAGAACAGCTCCCCGCCCGGGACCTCGACCCATCGGCCGTGCTCGGCGGTCTTGTCGCCGAAGGGGACCTCCCAACACGCCGCGAACCCGCGGAAGTGATCTACGCGCAGCTTGTCCACGATTTCGAATGCAGCTCGCAAGCGTTCGACCCACCACCGGAAACCATCGGCGCGCATTCTGTTCCAATCATAAAGCGGGTTGCCCCAGAGCTGGCCTGTTTGGCTGAAGTAATCGGGCGGGACGCCCGCTACTGTCGTTGGCCGGCCCGCTCCATCAAGTTTGAACAACGACGGGTTCGTCCACACATCAGCCGAATCGTACGCGACGAATATCGGCATGTCGCCGATGATGCCGATGTGATGCTGCTGACAATAGTCTTTTAGAAGCGACCACTGTTTGAAGAACAAGTACTGAGAAAACTTTTCGGCTTCGACTTTGTCGCGCAGCGCATCGCGAGCAGGCGCGAGAGCGCTGGGGTCGCGTCTCACAAGGGCCGCCTCCCACTCGTTCCAGGCGGCGCCGTTGTGGGCGTCTTTGAGCGCACGGAACAGCGCGTAGTCATCAAGCCAGGGCTCCGCTTCTTGAACAAAAGCCAAAAACCCCGAGCGAAGCTCAGTGTCGGTAGTGCGTTTGAACTTGAGATAGGCCTTCTCGAGCAGAGCCTTTTTGTAGGCGATCACGCGACCAAAGCTGACTCGATCGGCTCGAGAGCGAGGCGCCCGCAAAATGTCGTCTTTGGAGAGCAGCCCTTCTTCGAGCAGGCGCTGCGGGCTTACCAGCAGAGTGTTGCCTGCGAAAGCAGAGAGCCCTTGATAAGGCGAATCCGCATAACCGGTCGGGCCAAGCGGCAACACTTGCCAGTACTGCTGGCCGGACGCGGCAAGAAAATCCGCGAACGCAAACGCTTCGTCGCCGAGGTCGCCGATGCCGAAGCTCCCCGGGAGGGATGTCGGATGTAAAAGTATTCCGCTTGCTCGCGAAAGGCTCACTCTGCCCTCTCGATTGTCCTGCGTGGGAATCCCGCAGAACGCGTAGCGTCGCCCGTCGATAGTACCAGACTACAAGCCTCAGCCGGACCGCGTAGCTGCTGCCGGTGGTGTCCTGCTTCGAATGTTTTTCTCCGCGTAACCTCGGCGTCTCAGCGTCTCCGCGGTTAGCAAGCGCCGAAACATTGCTAACCGCGGAGGCGCGAAGACGCAGAGACTGCGCTGAGAAACTGAAATCAGGAAACCACCTGAGGAGTGCCGACAAGCGGCGAGCGCAATCGCCGGCTCCCGTGCTCGAAGAATAGATGCGCACCCGTCGCAAGCTGGCAGCTTGCGCCACGAGGGTAGAAGGGTTACTTTCTGACCGGAATCTTGCTGAATTACGAAAGAGTTCAATGGAAAAGAAAGAAATCACCCTGGGCCATAGCCCCGACCCCGACGATGCGTTCATGTTTTACGCGCTTGCGGCTGACAAGATAGAAACTGACGGCCTCAGCTTCAAGCACATCATTGAAGACATCGAGACGCTGAACCGCCGCGCTATCAATGCTGAGCTGGATGTGACGGCAGTGTCGATTCACGCCTATGCATATGTGCTGGATAAGTACGCGCTGTTGACTTCGGGAGCTTCAATGGGCGACGGCTACGGTCCGCTTCTGATCTCGCGCGAGCCCATGAGCAAGGACGAGCTTCGACGCACGACGATCGCGGTCCCAGGCACGATGACGACCGCGTATCTCGCGCTTCGGCTTTACCTCGGCGAAGCAAAGACCGTGGTGGTTCCATTTGACAAGATCATGGATGCGGTCGCGAGTCGCGAAGTCGAAGCGGGGCTTCTGATACACGAAGGCCAGTTGACCTACGAAAAGCGCGGCTTCAACAAGATCGCCGATCTAGGCGAGTGGTGGAAGTCAGAAACGGGATTGCCGCTGCCGCTGGGAGGCAACGCGATAAGGAAATCGCTTGGGCCTGAGATGATCTTGAAAGTTTCGGACTTGTTGCGCGAGTCGATCCAGTACGGCCTC
>DATMCM010000348.1:0-2809 GCA_035558335.1 Blastocatellia bacterium
GCCTTGCCATCACCCGGCGTGGCTGCTAGCAGCGCATCCGCGACGGCGACGCGATTGAAGGCCGAGAGCGAGGCGAGCATCGAGTCGATAACCAGCGGCGAGTCCTCCTTCTTCAACGCCGCGACCAGCGAGTCGACCGATCGAGCGGAGAAATCGGCGTTCGGGAACGCGGTGTTGCTCCTGGCCAGCGCCGCACTTGCTGAAGCTCGCACTTCGGGTTCGGCGTCTTCAAGCAATGCGACTAGCGCGCTGCGCGCCTGGTCACTATCGAACGCTGCGAGACCTCGAGCGAGAAGCAAGCGAACCGAAAAAGCTTGCGCTTTTGACGAACCGCCCGAAGCCTGCTGTTCGGGTTTGAGCGGCTTTGCCAGCCGCAAAAGCGAGGGCAGCGAACGGATATCCGCGAACTCGAGCAGAGCCTGGACAGCTGCAAGACGAGTGTCGACGTACTCAGTTGAGAGCGCCGCGGTGACTTGATCAATCTGGTCACGGACCCCCAGCCGGTACAGCGCGGCTGAGTATTCCCAATCGTCGTCGGCCGCTTCCTTTTGAGCGGCGCGGATCGCAACTACTGCCCGCGCATCCCCGATTCGGCCGAGCGCAACCGCGGCGGACTTGCGAACAGCGGCGTCCCCATCCTTCAACAGTGCTATCAATGAGGTTACCGCATCGGAGACCTTCAGCATGCCAAGCGAGCAAGCCGCCGATCTTCGAACGAGGTCTTCATTGTCCGCAAGCGCTTTGATCAACTGCCTGGTCGCACTCGAATTGTTCAAAGCTCCAAGCGCCGAGGCCGCCCGGGCTCGCGTGTAGCCATCGGACGAGCCGAGCAATGCAATGAGCGCCGAGGCGTCAAGAGAACCACCCAACCTCGACAGCCCCGCAACTGCTTCGTCGCGCACGAACCAATTTTTGTCTTGAATCAGAGGGAGCAAAAGGGCTGCGGCTTCTGACTTGTCTGCTCGCTTGCCAAGCGCGCCGGCCGCCACGCCTCGCACGTACCAGTCGTCCTCCGACAGTGCTTGCTTTAGCCTGGCCATCGAATCTGGGTCTTTCGAGCCCGCCAGCGCGGCGACTTGCGCAGCGCGTGAGTTCACTGCCGTGGATGAATCTTGCGACTCGGCCGGCGACACGAGAACGCAGATAACTAACAAAAGAGGAGGTGCGTTGAGTTTTCTGATCATTCGGTGCGAGCTAACCAACTGAATTCACGAGGATTGCGAATTGGGATTCTACCGTAGCCGTGAGGTGTTGAGAAAGCGCAACAACGATGCACGAGCTGGAAACGGATAACCTGTGACGCTCAGCAGAATGCCCGCCCGGCTTGTTCAGCGGGGCGGGCATCTGGAGGAAAGACACCAACAGAAAAAATTGCTATGCTGCCAGCCGATTCCCGTGCTCGGGGTCGCTCGAGAATACGGTGTAGCGCGCCATCGCCCGCTCAACTGCGGGCATAGCGCGTGGGACCGTAAGCTTGAGGTAGCGCACGAGGTGACCGACCTCGCTCGGCGTGAGATCCTCAGGACTGCGTCCGGGAATCCCCAGCGGTATTAGATAAGCTCGAACATTCAAGCTTATTTTTCGCATCTCGGCCTCAAGGGTTCGAATGAACTCCTCCCGGTCCGGCATGCTCATATTTGCCAACCCATCACGAATTACGCCTTTCAACTCATTCGGGTCGAGTTGAGTCTGGCCTGCCTTCGTTGCCTGATTTCTTGTTTGTATTTTCTTAGCCATCGTTCCTACCTTTTGTCCCTGCAACTTCCATCCTTAGACTAAATGCCACTTCAACGGCCTGTTATTAGGCGTGACATTCACCCCCTTTAACGCGGCCATCCAGGATTAGTTTCACGAACTTTCTCCTACATTCCTGCATCGGTATCAATCACTCACCGTGGCCGCACTCCCAAGTACGCAACGCCGATGCCATAGGATTCAAGCGTTTCGAGAATCTCTGACGTCGGGAGCAAAGGCGAAAGCGGTAACGGCATCAAACTGCTTAGATTGGAGGGGGGCTCAGAAGGTTGGATTCTAACTCGCTTCTAATCTTGCCTGGTGTACGAAATTCGTTTCGAACGAGTGGTTCGCTGTGGTACGCTTCACGTCCGCGGACGACGTCAAAGTAGAAAGGCACCCTCAATCATATGGCAGATGAACGTACAGAGCGAAATCGCGCTATCGACATCGCGATTGCTAGCATCGAAAAACAATTCGGTAAGGGCTCGATCATGCGGCTGGGCGAGAAAAAGGTCATGGACATTCCGGCGATCTCGACCTCCTGCTTAAGCCTGGACGCGGCCATCGGAATAGGCGGTGTACCTCGCGGAAGAATAGTCGAGATCTACGGACCGGAGTCAGGTGGCAAGACCACACTGGCTCTCCATATAGTCTCGGAAGCCCAGGCAGCCGGCGGCGTTGCGGCGTACATCGACGCAGAACACGCGATGGACGCGCAATACGCTGGAAAGCTCGGCGTCAAGGTAAACGATCTGTTCATTTCACAGCCCGACTCCGGTGAACAGGGGCTAGAGATTGCCGAAGCCCTGGTCAGGTCTGGGGGCGTAGACCTTATCGTTATCGATTCGGTAGCTGCCCTCGTTCCCCGAGCCGAGCTTGACGGCGAAATGGGCGACTCGCTTCCCGGGCTTCAAGCTCGCCTGATGTCGCAAGCGTTGCGTAAACTCACAGCCGTGGTCGCTCGGTCCAACACGTGTCTGATCTTTATCAACCAGATCCGCGAGAAGATCGGCGTGATGTTCGGCAATCCTGAAACCACCACCGGCGGCCGGGCACTCAAGTTTTATTCGTC
>DATMCM010000349.1:0-4276 GCA_035558335.1 Blastocatellia bacterium
TGAATGAACCGACACAAAAGAGGTTTGTTGAGTTGGCCGGATCATTAGGTTATAGCCGGCGTGTTGAAAGTGGGACAACGTTATTGGAAGGGCCTGGAGTTGTGCTCAAGCTGGTCGCTCGGACAGACAAGCTTCGGGGCATACAGGAAATCACAATGCGCGTCGGTCGCAGGCCTGAGAAGCAGACCGAATTTCGCTTCGGAGCAAGATTAGTCTTGAGGTTTCATGATGACGGACTGGCAACCTGGTCGTTTTGACGACGCATTCGTATCCCTCTTCTGATTCTCTCCGCGATGGGGATGAACGCCGACCACTATGGCACAGGCTCAAATCATGGCGAGAGGATGGGAAAGCAAAGGAATCGAAGACCAGATCGCAGCCGCCGAGGCTAAGAAGGAGTTGCGCGACCGCGAGGCATTAACAGCAGCGGAGATGGAGCGGCGAAGGCGGAGGGAAGGGCTGCTGGTCGAGCGCAAGAGAATCGAGAGAGAGATGTTGCTGGGTCACAAGAGGCGATATCTTGTGCTGCTCGAGCGTGCCTTGAAGCATGTTGAGTCTGAACTCGCTAAGTTGGACCAGGCTGATTCCGATTGATACCGGAACGGCGGGCGGTTCAACTCTACTAACCGCAGAGACGCGGAGGCGCAGAGAGTTACGCAGAGAAAACACCAAACTCCGCCTTTGCCTCAACGTGAATTGCGCGCCGGATTGGCAGCTTCTCCGGCAGGCTTAGGCATAAGGTACTTGTCATACCAAGCCAGGTATCGTTCAACGCGGTCGCGTTGGTAAGTCGGCTTTACGATCTCGTGGAACTGTCCGGGGTAGATCACAAGCTGCGTGTCGCGCCCAAGGCTTCTCAACGCCTGGTACATCTGCTCCGAGTTGAGCAGCGGCACGTTGAAGTCCTTATCTCCGCAAAGAAACAATGTCGGCGTGACGATGCGGTCTGCGTGAAGGAACGGAAACGAGACCTTCATCCAGCCGGCCGGATTGGCCCACGGTGTTCCAAGCTCAGCCTCATACTCACGGATGTATTGATCGGTTCCGTAACCCGCCAGGATGTTCGACGTGCCCGCGCCGCTACACGCCGCCTTGAACCGGGTGTCTTGTGCGATCGTGTAGTTGGTGAGCATTCCGCCGTAGCTCCAACCGCCAACCCCGAGCCGCGCTGGATCGGCGATGCCTTGCGCAACCGCGTAGTCAACCGCAGCGAGAACGTCCTGGGCGTCTTTGTTGCCCCAGTCCGCCCAGATCGCTTTAGCGAAAGCCTCGCCGCGGCCCGAGCTTCCCCGCGGGTTCGCCGCTACGACCACGTAACCGCGAGCAGCAAGCATCTGCCATTCGAAAAAGAACGCATTGTCGAATTGCGACACCGGCCCGCCGTGGATGCGCAGGATCGTTGGATAACGCCTGCCCGCTTGATAGTCGGGAGGCTTGACTAAAAACCCGTTGATGGCTGTGCCGTCCTTGCTCTTGAAGCTTATCTCTTCGAGCGCGCTGAGCTTCAGCTTTAAAAACAACTCGTCGTTCTGGTGAGTTATCCGGCGGAACTCCCGGCCTTCAAGAGCGAACACTTCGTTTGGTTCGTTTGGTGTACTTGATAAGAAAGCAAGCTTCCCGGTGGCATTGACATCGAAGGCTCCGACGACTCGGTGCCCCGAAGCTACTCGCTCGACCGCGCCGCCCGAAGCTGAAACACGAGCGAGATGTTCGCTGCGATCATCTTCAAGCACGAAATAGATAGATGAGCCATCCGCCGACCAGTGCGGGCGCGTCATGTTTCGATCGAGCGACGACGCCACCAGCCGCGCTTGACCGCCGGCTACCGCGATCACGGCAACTTGATGAACTGCGTAGTAGATCAGTTCGGGCGCCCCGCCTTGAACGTACGCGATGCTTTTGCCGTCCGGGCTCCACTCGAGACCGCTCTCCCAATCCGGATCAGAGTCCGCGCCCTTGAAGGTCGTAAGCTGGCGAGCGGTCGCGCCGACCTTCGGCTCGATCAGATAGATGTCGAAGTTGTTGGTCCGGTCCGGATCGGGTCCGCGCTTGCTGACGAAAGCGATCGTCGAGCCGTCAGGCGACCACGCGGGCTTCGCCTCATCGTAGTTGCCGGGCGTGAGCGCCTCCGCTTTCCGAGTCTTGAGGTCGAGCAGAAAAATGTGCTGGCGGCGATTGTTTAGGTAGCCGGTCTCGTCCAGCTTGAACTGAAAGCGATCGATCACGATCGGCTTTGGAGTCTTCTTGTCCTTGTCCTTTTCTTTATCCTTCGAGTCGGTTGCTTCGGGGTCCGGGTCTTTGACGACTAGCGCGAGCCGCTTGCTGTCCGGCGACCAGGCAAACTCTTCGACGCCGCCTTTGAGATCGGTGATCCGTTCCGCTTCACCGCCTGCTCGATTCATCAACCACACTTGATCGATCTCATCACCTCCACGATCCGATAAGAAGGCGAGGTACTGGCCGTCGGGACTCCAGCGCGGCGCGCTCTCACTGTCTTTGCTCGAAGTGAGCTGCAGCGAGCGAGCGCCGTCCCAACTGGTCATCCAGATGTGCGAGTTCCTCTTGTCTTCTTTCATGTCCAGCGTGCGAACCGTGTAAGCGACCCAGTTGCCTTCGGGTGAGACTTGGGGATCCCTCACCGTGCGGATGGTAGCCAGGTCGTCGAGATTGAGGACACGTTTCTCGGCGGTCTGCGAGAGGGAAGTTACCGATGGAGAAGCTGCAAGGAGGAAGCAAACGATAAAGCAGCCGGGTAGTCTTTTCATCATAGACAGCCTCGCGATAATAATGGTTCGAGAATACATTCGATCAGGAACCGCTCAAACGGAGGCGGATTCTATCACGCGAAGCCTGAGTGATAATAGTGACAGCGCGGGAGATGATGGCAGCCAAGGCTTTCTACTAGGATCAAGGCTTTGCTGCGATGAGGTACAACCGGTTCGCGGTGGCCAGATAAAGCGCATCGCCGATCAGCGCCGGACGCGAATAGAGCGGCGCATCCATCTCGATCTGCGCCAGCAATTCCTTTCGCCGTCCGGCACGAAGAACGGTCATGCTGCCTTCAACGTTCCCAACGTAAAGCCGGTCGCCGGCCAGCAGGAGGCATCCCCAGATGGCGTCGTTCGTCTCGTGCTTCCACACTTGGGCGCCGGTTGCCGCGTCCAGACAATGAAGCGTTCCGCCCAGGTCCCCAACGTACAGCAGACCGTCCTTCGCGATGGGCGTTCCCACCACGCGGCCGACCGCGCGAGAAGTCCAGAGGAGCCTGCTGTCGGTGACGTCTCCCTGGCCGTTGGGACTGATCGCATGAATCAACGAAGGTCCGTTGCCGTGCAGAGGATCCTGCCCCATTGCAACGAAGACGCGGCCGTCGGCGAAGACCGGTGAAGCAATGATAGAGCTGCGCGAAAAGACGCGGGGGCGCGGAAGCCAGCGGGCGTCTTTCGGGTTGCCGTCAAATCGCCAGACTTCGTGACCCGACGCCGCGTCATAGGCGCGCAGCCAGCCGTCTCCCCCGCCGAAGAGCACCTGCATGCGCCCGTTGACGTTGGCGGCCGCAGGGCTGGACCACTGGCCGTGCAGCACCTGCGCGCCTGGGCCGATGGCGCGCCAGACCACTTCGCCCGAGTGCTTGTCCACCGCTATCAGACTTGGGGCTCGCGGCGATGGGACGCGCGTATGACCTTCATTCTGGCCGTTGGAGGTACAGACCATCAACAGATCACCCACGGGCACCGCTTCGCTGTTAGTGGCTTCATGCGGAAAGACGCCCAGGCGGGCGCACATGTCCAGCTCCCAGACGATGTCGGCCGCAGCGTCGTCGTGGAAGACCTCTTCCCGATACCCACCACTGTTCTCGCCATCGAGGAAACCCTGTATGTCGAGGCAACGGAGTTGGCACTCGGCGGTGACATAGTACAACCGGTTCCCTTCCACATACGGCGCACTTGTCGTCGACGGCAACAGGAATTCCCGCAGGCCTCGCTCCACGCGCGGGGCCACGTCCTGCCAAAGGAACTTGCCATCTGAAGCCCGAAAGGCCATGAGCACGCCGCATTCTTCCTGGCAGGCGGGGTTCATGTTCCTGCCGTTGTCGGTGCCCACATAGACCACATCGCCGGCAACCACGGGGCGGCCAAACGTCTCGTTTCCCAACTCGACACTCCACACGATGTTCCGCCCAGTGGTGGTGTTCCAGTCAACCGGAGGATTGCCGGTTTGAGCCACCGTCGTCTGAGGTTGGGGCGCGACGGAAGGCGCGGGCACCAGGGGTGAG
>DATMCM010000350.1:0-3781 GCA_035558335.1 Blastocatellia bacterium
AGGATCTGATCACTTTGAAATGGTCTGCTCCCGAAGGAAACGTCGATGGGACACGGCCAGCATCGCTTGCAGGATACAATGTCTATCGCCGCCGCGCCGATCGGAGCGCCGGCGCGGATCTGCTGAACGAGGAGCCAATCAGTGAGTCCACCTTCGACGACACGAAGTTCAGCTACAAACAAGACTACGTATATTTCGTGCGCGCTTTGTCACAAGGCACGACCGGGTTGATCGAAAGCGCCGACAGCGAGCCGCTTGCGTTTACTCCTATCGACACGTTCGCGCCAGCGGCTCCGAACCCTGTTTCAATCGCCTCCGCGAATGGAACGATAAGTCTGTTCTGGCCGTCCAGCTCCGAGCGCGATGTGATCGGCTATAACGTCTACCGCGCGGCTTCGGCGGATGCCAAGGACAGCGATTGGACCAAGCTAAATGAGCAGCTAATGACCACTGTCACGTTTCGCGATGATCGAGTCGTGATAGACCAGACATACTTCTACCGCGTGACGGCGATGGATCGCTTCAACAACGAAAGTTCGCCGTCGAAAGTTGTGAGCGAGACGGCCCACCCCTAACTGCGGGCTTGTGCGCGTTGTCTTTTTTCTTCTTGGGCCTAAGACGTTCTCAAGATCCGCCAGGCAAAAGCGGCGAGTACACTCTCTATGAGGTTACCGCGTGTCTCCGGGATATTATCTAGCTCGGGTTAATTGCAAAACCTCGCTCTTCACCCTGCCCAGTCGCCCAACGCCTTTCGAGTCTGCACGATCTGTCCCAAGTGATAGGCGTTGTGGTCAGCTATCAACAACACTTCGCGCAAGTATGTTCGTCCTTCGCCGTGTGGAATCTTCGCGGTGAGGTCAACGCTCGAGTCTTCAACCAGAGCAATGACTTTCTCGAGGTCGGCCAAGAACGAGGCCACCGAGGCCTTCCACATCTCATCGGTCACCTTCTGCGCGCTAGCGGGCCAGTAGCCATCAGGCCACTTCGGTGATTTCCACGTTGCGTCGAGCGTGTACCGCAAGATGTCTTCCTGCGCTATCCGAATGTGTTCAAGCTCTTCCCAGACAGAATGCAGACCGTCACTCGCTCGCGCGTTTCGAAGCTCAGGCTTTACATCGGCTAAAGCTCTCTCAGCCGTCACGTATGCGTTGCCGCCCCGCAATAGTTCAACCAGACTCACGCGGAGTACTGAATCATCCATTGTTTCACTCCTTCTCGTCGTCGAGTTGTTTCGGCGTCAAGAGCCACGCGACTTTGCCCTCGCCGTCTTCCACGCTTTCCCAGCGGTCGATCTGAAACTGCACACACGCAAGCGCGGCAGTCGGCATCCGCTCGGTTTCTCCGCTCAAGCGCGCAACCAGGTCTTCAAGACCCGGGTTGTGCCCGACAATCATCACGCTGCTTTTTTCGTCGGGCAATCGCCGGATCAATCTGACCAATTCTGCTGACGAAGCACCGTAAACGCTTTGTTCAAACTGAACGTCGGCCTGTAGTTGCGCTGACTTCGCTACCGCTTTGATAGTCGCCCGGGTACGAGCCGCCGGCGAGCTGACGATCAAATCAGGCAGCGGGCCCCGGTTTCGAAGAGCTTTTCCCATTCGCGGCGCATCTCGCTTGCCACGTGCGGCGAGAGGCCGGTCGAAATCGCCAAGCGACGGTTCATCCCAGCTCGACTTCGCATGACGCAACAACAGAAGTGTCTTCATTGGCTTGCTCCCTTAACTCTCGGCTTTCAAGAGATACTAATCCAAACCGGTGTATTCCTTAAGCTCCCATGAAGCATTCTTACCGCTCGTCACCGAGAGTGGCACAGCTAACGACGATCTGAGAAAATCCGCGTATGACTGATCTGACTGGCAACACGTCCTTCGAAGGCCCGGCGGGACGCATCGAGGCGATACTCAAGGAACCTGCAATCGAACCTACTCGAGCTGCGATTGTGTGTCACCCTCACCCGCTGTTCGGCGGAACTATGCACAACAAGGTCGTATTCAGGATCGCGCGCGCGTTTCAGGACGCCGGGTTCTTGGTGCTCAGATTCAACTTTCGCGGGACTGGGAAGAGCGAGGGGGCACACGACGATGGGATCGGCGAGCAGGACGACTTGCGAGCCGCGATTCAGTTTATCGAAACCAAGTACCCGAACGCCGAGCTATGGCTCGCGGGCTTCTCGTTTGGCGCGGCGGTGATGCTTCAGGCTAGCTGCGCAGAAGAAAGGGCGCGAGCGCTGGTTGCTGCCGGCACTCCGTTTCCGAAGTACGACTTCAGCCCCCTCGCCCCTTGCAACAAACCCAAGCTGTTCGTGCAGGGAGCGCTCGACGAGTTTGGATCGGCGGAAGACTTGAAGCGATTCGCCGCGACTCTCCTGGGAGTCAATCAAGTGAAAGTCATTGAAGGCGCGGATCATTTCTTCGAAGGGCACCTGCCGGAATTATTTCAAGCGGTCTCGGACTTCATCGCTTTAGTCGAGGGGGAGCCATCTAGCGGAAGAGATGCCACGGACGCCGAGATGACCCCTTAATCTTGCGTCTCAAGGTATCACCCTTCGAGCTTGAAGATGCCTCATCTTGCGCAACTCACTCTCCATCAACTAGATTCTTTGATGGGAACCCCTGGTAACTCAGAACGATTCAAATCATGCACAAGTCAATATCAAAGCGAGTCAAGCTCCCGGTCCTGCTAGCCGCCTTCGTGCTCTGCTCATACCTTGCGATGACGGACCCCGGCGTCAGCATCGCGAGGGGTCAACTGACCAATCGGCTCGAATTCGTAGGCGTCGGCGTGCCGCTCGATAAGAGCACGGGCACGGACGACGGCGCGGTTTTCGCGGTGCATTTCATGGGCGACACTCACGGCAACCTGGACACGTGTGGCTGAAAGCCCCCCCGGTTGGGGGGACTGGCACGGCGTGTCAGCTACACGGAACGGTTTCGAGAGAGACTCCCGCAGATCCCATTGATTCTCGCAGACAGCGGGTACTTCCTGGCTGACGAGCGAAATGCGCACGGGGAGTTGCGCCCGGACATAACTGCAAAGGGCGACTGGGTGACGAAAGCTTATGACCAGTTTCGCGTCGATGTAGTAAATCTCTCTTCACGAGAACTGAAGTACTTCTCACCCTCGCTGACAAAAGCAGGATTCGAGGGTCGAGCTGCTTCCCAACCGTTGCTTCGCCGATTGGTTTCGGCCAATACGATAGCGGCTTCCCCGGACGTAGTCTCGCCTCAGCCGTTCATCGTCAAGAAAGTGAAAGCTCGCCAAGAGAGCGGGGAAACGACGATGCTGCGAGTCGCGTTCATCGGGCTGACCGAGGCTCAGCCCTCGCCGCCTAACGGCTTCAAGTTCGTGGATCCAGTTGAAGCCGCGAAACGAACAGTCCCCGAGGCGCGCAAGCAAGCTGACCTGGTGATCGCGCTTGCTTATGTCAAGCCGGAAGCCGCGGCGCAAATCGGCCGGGAAGCTCCGGGCATCGACGTGATCATCGCCACTAACAGCCAATCCGACGGCGCCATGTTCACTGCTCCGGCAACTTCGGGAAATACGCTGATACTCTTCACGTCGTTTGAGACGCGAATGATGGGCGAGCTTCGATTCTACCGCGACTCTCAGGGCAAGTTCTCTACTGTCTCCCGCTACATCACCCTCGACGAAATAGTCCCGGATAACCCGGCTGCCAAACAACTGACCGTCTTGGCTACGGACGCGGAAACCGGCGCTCGCGCCGCTTCAAAGGAACTTTTGGAAGGCTGGTTGGCGGCGAGCCGGTCTCGCAAGACCAAAA
>DATMCM010000351.1:0-36971 GCA_035558335.1 Blastocatellia bacterium
CGCCCGGAACAAGGTCACGCCGATGCACTTCAGTCCATTCGCCATCCCGAAGCACGGTGGCTGTAGGCGCGACCTGCTGACGCAGCCGTTCGGCCGCGCGCTCGGAGCGATATGTTTGGAAGAAGTTCAACGCAACGCTCAATAGAACCATCAGGACTATGATCGAAGCGTTCACCCTTTCGCCTAGAAGCCACGAGACCAGACTTGCGATCAGGAGGATTATTACCAGCGGGTTGGCGAATAGGCGCAGGATCTGGAAGACGTTTCCCGCTCGACGTGCGTCGGTCAACTCATTCGAACCGTGTTCCGACAGGAGTCGCTTTGCCTCTGCAGAGCTCAGTCCGCGCGACGCGGGTTTAGATTGTTCGAAGGCTTTCACAACGCGTTTGCTCAATGAGTCTGTCGTCACAGACTAAGTTTTCCCTGTCACAGTTACTAAATCAAAGCGGCTGCGGCTCGTCGTGGTACTAATCCACAGCCTCGCGGTCGTAAACAAGCACAACCGTTCCGATGGGATTGATCTTGGTGAACTCCTTCGCTGCAAACATAGGGATGCGGATGCATCCGTGGCTTGCGGGGTAAACGGGCACCGAAGGGTTTCCGTGAATTGCTATCCCGCCCACAATATAATTCGGAAAGTATAGAACGCCGAGCGGACTCTTCCGCCAGCCAGCAATCTTGTGGCTGATAGTGAAGCGTCCGCACGGAGTCACGGCACGCCTGGTCCGGCCCTCTGCCGTAAAGAGTTTCCCAGTGCCGGTCGAGACAGGCAGGATCTTTGAGACAGACCCGCTGACGTCGACGGCGAACAACACCTGCCGGCCAAGATCAATTTCAATGTGCGCGTAACCGCTCTCCCGAGCAGGCGGGCGCTTGGCAGTTCGCAATGCTTGTAGCTCCTCGAGCGTTAGCTTGCCTGTGCGCTGCCGGGCTTCAACCTTTTGAAAGGCAATCAGCGCCTGCCGCGAACCCTCATCCAGCACGCCGTCGACGGGTCCGGTCCAGTACCCCAGGTCCGACAGACGCTGTTCAGCTTCGCGAGTGTCTTCGGGGCTCAAAGAGCGTTGGGGATTCGGCCGAACTCGATTTGAGTTTTGCTGCGCGGAAGCTAAGCCAGACGATACCAGCGCGCAGGCCGCGCTTATGCAGGCAATAAGAAGTACGGCCGCTATTGAGTACGAGGAGCAGGATCTAAGATGGCGATGGTTGTGGCTCCATTGCACTAAATCAACAGTGCAATTCCGACGCCACAGCGGGCCGCAAAAGAGAGGACAAGTTAACGCTGTTTGCCAAACAGTGGCGATTCCTCGTGAGTAAATCTACACCGGCCGCTGTGGGATTTCCCGCATCAACCGCCGCCTTGCTAAGCACTTGGGCCTCGTTTTCTTGCCCTTCGTGAGGGAATGGCGATTGCACTTGTTGACTCGGAGGTCGTACGCCCAAGCTCCATAGAGCTAGAGTGCTGATCGAAGCCTTGCGGAGTCTCAAGCACGAACACCTGTAGACGAGAGGGCATTGCAAACGGTCGACGGCGTCTGCGTTAGGCTTGGGTGGTGGCTTGCCGACCCGACAACTTAAAACTGAGCCGCGAGCAAGCCGCAAAACTCCCGGATGCGGGCCGCAACTTGAAAGGGATCGATTATGCGTATTGAAAATATTCTAGTGCCAACTGATTTCAGCGAAAACGCTCAGGCGGCTTTTGAAAAGGCCTGCGATCTGGCCCGCCAGCTAGGGGCGAAGCTCTACCTGCTGCACATTCAAGATGGGAGCGCGTTGAGGGTTGCTATTAAGGAAGAGCTGTTGTCCGCCGATTCCACCGATGAGCAGTTGCAGGTGACGGTTCAACAGTTGATTGCAGAACGATTTTCCGAAATGTCCGCAGGAATAGACCGCTCTCAGGTCTCCATTGAATGTATCTCACGTCGCGGTAATCCGAAGGCCGGAATAGTACATTACGCTGAAGAGATTGATGCAGACATGGTGGTGATAGGTATGCGCGGAATCACCGCGATGAGCATGGTAACAAGCGCGGCTCTGGGCTCGGTTGCCGAGTGGGTGCTGCGAAGGTCGCCATGTCCAACTCTGATCGTGAGGACAGAGCATCGACCCAATAGGGCTGAGTGAGATTATTGTGAGCGCACTTTATCTAAACGCGAGCGCACTGGTAGAAACTGGTAAGACGCCAACAAATGTTAATGCCGAACGGTATCTGTATGCGGCGAGCGCAACGAGGGTGGCACAGGCGCTCTGTGTTGATCCGAGCTGTGGCTTAAGCACGGGTGAGGCGGACGAGCGGCGCAAGCGCTTCGGCGTGAACGCGATTCAAACCATCCGCCCGCGTCCGGCGTGGCGCATCTTATTGCAACAGTTCGCCAGCCTCATCATCGCATTGCTTGCAGTTGCGGCCCTCATTGCTTGGGTAACTGGTGACACAGTTGAAGCCCTGGCGATCTCCGTGGTTCTCGTAGTCAATGCGCTGGTCGGGTTTGCGACCGAATGGAAAGCCGACCGCGCTCTCGATGCGTTGCGCCGCCAGGCGCGCGCGTCTGCGCGCGTGCGCCGTGACGGACACGAGACAAAGGTTGATGCAGCGGACTTGGTTCCTGGCGATGTCATCATTCTCAACGCGGGAGACCGCGTTCCGGCGGACGCGCGGCTGTTCAAGTCTGGTAACCTGCGCAGCGATGAGTCCGCACTTACCGGTGAAAGCGCTCCAGTCGAAAAGTCGTCCGCGGCGGCTGCTGTTGATGCCCCCCTCGCCGAACGCACGTCGATGCTCTACCTGGGCACAGCCATCGCAGCTGGGCACGCGATCGCCATAGTCACCGCGACCGGCGCACTGACCGAGTTGGGGCGCATCGGCAAGCTCGTCGCCGAATCACCCGACGAGACAACGCCGCTCGAAAGGCGGCTCGCGCAGCTAGGTCATCGGCTTGTTTACGTTGTGCTGGTTATCGCGGCTGTGGTGATGGTGACCGGCTGGTTACGCGGGGATGGCCTATGGTTGATGGCCGAGGTTGCAATAAGCCTTGCAGTGGCTGCTGTGCCGGAAGGGCTTCCGGCAGTCACTACCCTCATCCTCGCGCTCGGCGTCCTTCGCATGGCCCGTCAAAATGCGATCGTTAGAAGGCTCCAGGCGGTCGAGACTCTGGGCAGCACTTCCATAATTTGCGCTGATAAGACAGGCACGCTCACTCAGAACCGAATGACGGTGCGCGAGTACTACCTGGCCGAAGGAAGAAGAATCGTGCCAAGCGATTCGAAACCACTGCCCGAAGAAAACGAATCGCTTGCCCGCGCCATTCGCACGACGGTGCTTTGCAATGAGGCAGCCCTTACGGCCGCACCAACCGATGGCCCGCGTGCCGTTGGGGATCCCACCGAAACCGCCTTGCTAGTAGCAGCAGAGGAAATGGACGTCGACGTTTCGCGCCTGCGCGCCGAGTATCCAAAAATCATCGAGGTCCCGTTTGACGCCGGTACCAAACGAATGATCACAGTTCACCGAGGTCCAACTGGAGCGCAGCTGGTTGCCCTCAAAGGCGCTCCCGCAGTCGCGCTGGATGTTTGCATTAACTACTTGGATAACGGCTCGCTTTTGCGTCCGCTTGACGACGAATGTCGGGCGCGATTTCTGGCCATTAACAACGAAATGGCCGATCGGGCTTTGCGTGTGCTTGCTCTTGCTGAAAAGACGCTCGAGGGAATCGGAGATCAACTACCCCTCGAAGCGCTACCGGAGTTGGAATCGAAAGCTCATTTAGAAGGTGGATACACGTTTCTGGGCTTCGTTGGCATGATCGACCCCCCGCGGCCCGAAGTACCGGAAGCAATCGAACAGGCACGTAGCGCAGGCATCCGAGTCGTTATGCTCACAGGCGATCAGGTGAACACTGCTCGCGCCATCGCTCGCGAGCTGCGATTGAATGGGGCTCAGGAAGTCCACGCATTGCACGCTCGTGATCTCGAAGGCGTCAGTCACGATCGCCTGGCGGAGTTCGCTCGAACAGCGAACGTGTTCGCACGTGTCTCGCCCGAAGATAAGCTTCGCATTGTTGAAGCTCTGGTGCAGTCTGGCGAAGTGGTTGCCGTAACTGGGGACGGCATCAACGATGCGCCGGCGCTCAAGCGCGCTAGCATTGGAGTCGCAATGGGTGAGCGAGGAACCGAAGCGGCAAAAGAAGCAGCGGATGTCGTGCTGGCAGACGATAACTTCTCTACGATCTTAAAAGCGGTCGAAGGTGGGCGCACGGTCTACGCGAACATCATCAAGTTCGTTCACATGATGTTTTCACACAACCTGGCCGAAGTGCTTGTGATCTTCGTGAGCATCGCGGCTGGCTGGCCGCTGGCGCTTCTGCCGCTTCAAATACTATGGATGAACCTTGTTACCGACGTATTTCCAGCGCTCGCGCTCGCAGTTGAACCTGCCGCTCCGGGCGTGATGCAGCGTCCGCCGCGCTCGCCGAAATCTTCGTTGCTATCCCGCGATTTACTTGTGCTGATAGCTTGGCAGGCTGTGCTGTTGGCGGCGATTACGCTTTCAGTCTATGGATGGGCGCTTGAGTCTTATGGTGAAGGGGCACACGCGCGCACCGTCACGTTGATGGTAATCATCGGAGTTCAATTGGGGCATATGTTCAATTGCCGTTCGCGCACTCGATCCGCTTTCGAGGGACTCCGTCGCAATCCTTACATCTGGGTCGCAACCGCGATAGTGATAGCACTTCAGTTGATCGCGATTTATGTAGAGGCGATTGCGCGCGTGCTGAACACGACGCGACTTACGCAAACTGACTGGTTAATAACAAGTGGGGCGGTAATCGCTCCAATTCTCTTCGTGGAAGCAACGAAGTCAATTGCTCGCAGCAGGCGACCAGCAAGCGCGGGCGCTCTCTCCACAGTTTGATCCCGCGCTCGCTGAGAATGGAGGACCAGCCAGGTGAATTCCAAAGAAATCGAGAAAGAGGGCTTTTCCAGTGAGGAGTCTGTCATGCATGTGCTGAAAGCTGGCGTACTCTATTTTGCGCTCGTATTCGGGGCGGGCGTCGTGCTTGGACCTGTTCGCATATTATGGATCGTCCCGCGTTTCAGCACGAGAATGGCCGAGTTGATGGAAACGCCCATCATGCTTGTGGTCATCATTGCCTCCGCACGGTGGATAGTGCGGCGTCTCGCTGTTTCATCGACAACTTCCAGCCGACTGGGTATGAGCTGCGTCGCGTTCATCTTGTTGCTGGTCGCCGAATTTACGGTTGTACTTTGGCTGGGAAGCATGTCGATGAGTGAATACTTCGCAAGCCGAGATCCAGTGTCGGGTACCGTCTACTACGCTACGCTCGCAGTGTTTGCCGCAATGCCCCTTTTTGCAGGTCGAAGATAAGACAGCCTGGAAGAACGGACTAGTTGATTAACCACCCATCGACGTAAGTTACCTTCGCATCGGTTTTATGAGGCATCTTACGAGGTCGCTTACAATCAGCAGTCCTTTTCACGACAGACCAATTCCTCAGTTTGAGCCGCCACAATTAGTGGTCTACCTTCTCGGCGTGATCTGCATTGTTCTTGCCCTGCGGCACGGCACATGGTGAGCTTAGAAACTCCTCGCGGCTACTCTAGCTTGTGCGAGGTCTAGCATCCGGCTTTGCTTTCGGCCGTACAACCTCAACCGAACAGTGCGCTCGACCAGCCACGGCCGCCGACACGCTGCCGAGCAGAAAACGATCAATGCGGCTGAGGCCCCTCGCTCCGACAAATATGCAATCCGCCTCCCAGGCTTCAGCCTCCTCCACAAGAACCCGTTTTGGATCGCCCGGCTTGACGATGGACGAGACGTTGAGCTTTGCCGCACGGAACTGCTCCTCAAAAGATTCGACCATCTTCCTCACAATCTCAACCGCCGCTCGATTTTGCTCTTCAGCCCATTGAACAACGGGCGGAATTAAACTGCCGGCCATCGTTGGCGTAAGGGTGTCGAAGGCGGCAACAATGCGCACCTCGCTTCCCACAGGCCATGCACGCATCGCCGCCGATCGCAATGCCTCTTCCGCGTCTGGTGAGCCATCCACGCCGACGACGATTCTTATCGGTGCGTCTTTCTTGCTGATTTGACCGCGCGCGATTCTCACTGAGCACCGCGCCTCGGTGACGACCTTGTGCGAAACGCTTCCCAGGAACAAACGGCCAATCGCCGAGCGACCGTGCGACCCAACTACGATCAGGTCGGGTTCCCACTCATCAGCCTTCGCGAGCAGCTCGGACGCAGGCGAGCCGAATTGGGCCTCAGCTCGCACATCCCAATCTGGAAACTTGGACAGGATCCGCTTGGCCGCTTCGGTGGCCAGCACCTGGGCGTCTGCCAGAGCGCCCGACTCTCCTTCGTACACCTTCTCCGCATCGGTTGTGGAGTCCTCCGCGAAGACCGTCTCAACGATCTCGTAGCTTGACGGTGGCGGAGGAGGAAGCCACGCTTCGGCCACCGAGAAGACTATTGCCTCAACTTCGCGCGGCAGCCCCGCTCGATGCAAATCGTAGATGGCCGCGTCAGCGGACGCCGAACCGTCGTACGCGATTAGTATCTTCCCCCTGGTGTCCATAGCAATCCCGTGAGTGGCGATAGATTAGTTTTTAGCAGCCCGTGGCTACATGACTAAGGGCTTCACGGCCACCTTCAGCACGCCATCCAATTGCTGACCAAAGATCTTGTACCCCTGCTCTATTTGATCCAGTCGCACAGTATGCGTAAGCAGCGGAGTGAGATCGACGCGACCGGCCCTTACAACCTCCATCAACCTTCGCATTCTCTCTTTCCCTCCCGGGCACAGAGTGGTGACGATGCGATGATCACCTAATCCCGCGGCGAAAGCTTCATAGGGCATCTGGAGCTTGCCCGAGTAAACACCCAGACTGGACAGCGTGCCGCCGGGTCGAAGGCTGCGAAGCGCGCTCTCGAAAGTCTGCTGCGTCCCAAGCGCTTCAATCGCGACGTCAGCGCCGCCTCCCGTGAGCCGCTTCACTTCAGCGACGACATCGACTTCGCGATAACCACTGACCACTACTTTCCGGCGAGGGTCTCTGCGACCGCATTCAGCAGTTCTTCAGCGGTATAGGGTTTTGATAAGAATATCTTCACACCTGCGGCGCCGACTTCGGCAGCCTTGCCGTCGTCGGCCAGTCCGCTGCTGGCGATGATTTTCACGTTCGGGTCCATATTCTGGAGCGCCCGAATCGTCCCTGTTCCGTCCAGGTAAGGCATCATTATGTCGGTCAAGACAACATCGATTGCGTCTTTGTTCTGGGCAAAGAGAGCTATTGCCTCTGTTCCATCACCAGCGGTCAGCGCGTTATACCCGAACGTCTCCAGGGTGCTCTTTGTGATTTCTCGAATCGCCGCTTCATCGTCGACGACAAGGACCAACTCACCGTGGCCGAGAGGGATGTCGGCGCGTTCTTCCTGCACTCGGGTAGTGTGCGGCGATTCGGCCGCCGGAAAATACGACCTGAACTGAGTTCCCTTACCTACTTCGCTGTACACATTGACGAATCCACCGTGGCTTCTCACGATGCCCAACACCGTCGAAAGTCCCAGGCCCGTACCTTTGCCGTGCTCCTTAGTCGTGAAGAAAGGCTCGAATACTCTGCCTATGACGTCGGCAGGGATTCCTGTTCCTGTATCCGTGACGGTGATGAGAACGAACTGTCCGGGCCTGGCATCGAGAATCATCCGCGCATAGCTCTCGTCGATCGAGATGTTTTCAGCCTTCACCGACAGAACGCCGCCCCGGGGCATTGCATCGCGAGCGTTCACGAAGAGGTTCATCAGCACCTGATGGATCTGCGTTGGATCGCCGGTAACCGGCCACACGTCGTCGGGCACGAAGCATTCGACTTCGATTGACTTGGGGAGCGTCTCGCTCATGGTCTTGGTGATTTCCTTGATCAGATGTTTCAGTTGAAGGACGATACGCTCGCCTTCCACACCTCTGGCAAACTCCAACACCTGTTTCACCATAACGCCGCCACGCTCCGCGCTTTTGTGAAGCACCGACAGAAGACGTTGGCTATCTTCATCCTCGAACTTCAACTGAAGCATTCGGACCGCGAGAAGAATCGGCGACAAGATGTTGTTTATGTCGTGCGCGATGCCGCCCGCCAGCGTACCGATACTTTCCATTCGCTGGGCGCGAAGGAACTGGGCTTCAAGCCTCTTCTGTTCCGTAGTGTCGGTGTTGATCACAAGCACCGATTTCGGGTTGCCATCGTCGTCTCGCACAAGGGTCCAGCGCGTTTCAACGTCTATCGGTCTCCGGTCTTTCGTAAGATGTTGCGCTTGCCCTGCCCATTCGCCTTTTTCCAGCAAGACCTGTCTCGCTTCATCGAAATGAGGAGTGATTTCCTTGTAGTAGAGCTCTCGAATATTCTTCCCGGCCGCTTCTGCGGCGCTCCAACCGTAGATTCGCTCTGCGCCCCTGTTCCAATACAGTATCCGGTCTTCGAAGTCGCGCACGATAATCGCGTCCGATGCTCGGTCAAGCAGAGCAGCCTGTTCGAGTAGCTGTTCTTCCGCTCGCTTGCGGGCTGTAATGTCGCGAATGATGACTGTGTAAAACTTTTGCCCGTCCACTTCGGTTTGGGAAATTGAGGCTTCGATCGGAAACTCTTCACCATCCTGCCGGACTCCCGAGATGCCTCCCAGTTCTCCCATCGAGCGCTTGGTAACATTCGTTCGATCGAATTTCTCGACGTGGTTTCGATGCGGAGCGCGAAATCGCTCCGGGATGAATCGTTCAAGTGGTTTTTCGATAGCCGATTCAGCTGAGCACTGGAACATTTTTCCGGCCGCCGCATTGAAGAGGACGATGTTCTGATCGCGATCGATCGTTATGATCGCATCCGTAGCCGAATCGATGATACTGGCCAACTGCGCTTGACCCTGACGCAGCGCCACTTCAGCCTGCCTGCGCTCGGTCGAGTCGATGCCTATCACCCACTGAACAGACGGATCTTCAGGCAAACGAGCGCCGCTCCAGGTAAACAGTCTCTTCTGTCCATTCCTGGTGAGACAGTGGCTCTCGAAACGATTGGGGGCTTGACCGATTTGAAGAGAGCGAATTGCTTGTTTGGCAGCCTCAACTTCATCGGGGACTAGCAGAGAGTCCCACACATATCTGCCGCGAACCTCATCTAATGAGTAGCCGGTCGCTTCTTCGCAGGCGCGGCTGAAGCGGACGATTCGCCCTTCTGAATCAAGAACAACAATCATCGCGCCGTCAGTTTTTAAAATGGCTGACAGCAGGCTGCTGTCACGGTCGACGTGCGGTTCCCTCATTGCGCAAAGTCTACTTTGTCCGTGGGAGTTATGTACTAGTGAATATAGTAAGACGCCGAGTCAACGCGGACAAGCACCAATTCACCGAGCGGAATGGGAGAGCACTTTTTTGATCGGTTTGAGGCTGGTGAGAGAGGCGCTAGTTGGTTCGGTTATCCTTCGCCGACGCCGCTCGTCTCCTCAATTCGTACGCGGAACACGATGACCGAAGACTGGCCGTCATGCACCGGAACGGATTCAACAGGCGTGAGCTGCGGAAAGCGTGAGAGTAGCCGGCGCAAGGCCCAACTTCGCTCTTGCTCGTTTGTCACCTCTTCGTAAAGACCGAAAGCAAGGGCGCTGCGCCAGTGATATTCGTCTTTGATTTGGTCCACTTGAAGACATGCGCGCGAATTCTTTCGCAGTGCTCGTATCTTGCGCCCGACTAACGAGTGAACGTAGATGTTGTCGTCGTGAAATACGTAGCTGATCGGCACTACGTACGGCGCTCCGTTGTCTATACAACCGAGGCGGCCAACGCTGCCCTCCATCAACAGTGAGCGAGTCTCGTCTTGAGTGAGTGGCCTTATCATTTTTCACTCCCTGGGAAATGTCCGACAGACTTTCGTTTGTCGTCGTTGTTGGAGCGAAACTCATCAGCGATTCACCGACAAACTGAAGTTTGTCGGACACCGCAAACTAGCTCTCCGTCGTGTCCTTCGCCCGCACGATCTCGACCGAGCACTTCGCATGCGACGATACATTCTGCGAGACTGAACCGAGCAGAAACCGCTTCAAGCCGCTGTAGCCGTGCGACCCAATTACGATCAAATCCTCTCCCCATCGATTGGCTCGGTCGAGTATGACCTCAGCCGGGTAACCTCGAGCGATTTCGCTGTTGATTCGCAAGTTGCTCTGCGCAGCGCGAAGCCGCTCGCTCGCTGTGTTGATCGCCTCACGAGCCTGTTCCTGACTGGCCTTCTCCATCTCTTCGTAGTAGTGCTGGGGAAGCACCCAGGTTTCGGTCGTCGGCAAAGCCGGAGGCTCGTAGACCGAAATAATGTCTAATTTGCTGCCGTCGGGCCACGGCCTGCGGGCGACGTTGTCGACAGCGGCGTCGCTGAATTTCGACCCGTCAACCGCTAACAGTATTTTCATCTTTCACCTCCGAACGCTCAATAAGAGCAATGACGCGTTGGTCATCCCACTGGGCTCGCGACTGGCATCGATGGTCTGAGTGGACGAGCAACTATTACGGGACACTCAGCCTGACGAAGCACCCGGTCCGCATTCGAACCGAACAGTGCGTGCAGGCCGAACCCAGTCCCGCTCGCACCCATACAAATCAAATCGATCTCTTGTTCCCCCGCGTAAGCCAGCACCTCCCGATAAGGCTGGCCCTCGCGGACCGCGTATTTAATCTGGCATGTGAGTCTGGTTTCGCCAGAAACTGCGCTCCTCAGCCGGTTACTTATCTCGTCAAACGCAGTGCCTGCGCCCAACGCCAACATCGCAACTTCAGGCGCTTCGGTCCTGGCCCTCGACGGAAGAATATGGAGCAAATGTAGTTCCGCTTGATGCTTCTTCGCCAGAAAAAGCCCATACGAGAGAGCTAATTCCGCGTCGCTCGAAAAGTCGTACGCAATCATCACGCGCTTCACCGGCGAGTCACGCATTGACTCCGTTGGCTCCCGGTCTCGGGGATGAGTTATGAGCACCGGACAAGGCGCCGTGCGGCATACGGCCTCAGCCATTGAGCCCAGCAGCGCTCTTGCATGTTGCCATCTCCGCGAGCGCATGACGATCAGGTCAATGCGCTTGTCGGCGGCGATGCGAGGAATCGCGACGAGCGGATCGCCGTCGATTATTAGGATGTCGCCGCCATTAACAGAATGCTCAAACTTGGCTTGCTCTATCAAGCGCACAAGGGATCGTTCGGCACTCCCACCCTCGCCCAGGCCGCCGGATTCCGCCGACCGGGTCCGTTCTGACTGGTCGCGGCAGTGACAGATTAAGAGCTTTGCTCCGCAAATCCGTGCAAAGGACGCCGCGTAATCAAGCGCCTGTTTGGAGTCGGGCAACAAGTCGATTGGGCAGAGCACTCGCTCGAACGTGATTCGCTCGCTAGCTACCATTCGCAACCACCCTGCGATCAGGATTGATTCGCCTACGAGCAGATCGGCTGCAATGAATGTGCCGCTTGGAAAACGTTCAGTTTTAAGGCGAGCGTAAGCTGATTGGGAAATATGACCATTTCTGCGCGAAGAAATTCGCAGCGATAGGCCCAGATCGAGCTCCAAGGTAGCTTGCTGCGGTCTACCGCGACTCGGTCGTGTCTTCGATTTTCTTTATGCGGTAACGTAGCTGGTCGCGCGAGATACCCAGCAACTCAGCGGCTCGCGTCTGATTGCCGTTGCTTCGCTCCATCGCCTGGCGGACGAGCGACATCTCTACTTCGTCCAGAATCACGCCGTCGGGTGGAAGCCGGAAGCCTGGAGTTTTCTTATCTTCCGCAAGCTGAACCTGCCTGCTTGCAAGGCCGCCCGTGCTCTTGTCCTCCGGCGTAAGTCCACGGGGCAGGTAAGCCGGAGTGATTACGTCACCGTCTTCCAAGATCATCACCCGCTCAATCACATTGCGAAGCTCTCGAACATTGCCCGGCCACGCGTAGGTTCGGAAGATGTCCGCGACCTCTCCGCTCAAGCCGCGCACCCGCTTTCGCAATCTCTCGTTGAAGTGGGCAATGTAGTGCTCGGCAAGCAGAATCATGTCATCCCCTCGCTCGCGTATGGCAGGGATATCTATTTGAATCACCGAAAGCCGGTAGTAGAGATCGAGCCGAAAGCGTCCGGTTTCGCTCTCGCCCTTCAAGTCCCTGTTGGACGCCGCGATTACTCGCGCATCGAGCGGGATGTCCTTGAGTCCGCCGAGCCGCCGAAAGGCGCCCTCTTCGAGAACTCGCAAGAGTTTCGCTTGCAGACTCAACTCGAGCTCGCCGATCTCATCCAGGAAAAGAGTGCCGCCCTCCGCCTGCTCGAGCAACCCTTCCTTGCGGGCCTTCGCATCCGTGAAAGCTCCTTTTTCGTAGCCGAACAATTCGCTCTCTATGAGCGTCGCCGGAAGCGCGGCGCAGTTGATGGCGATGAATGGGGAATCCGCGCGACGCGACGCGTAGTGAATGGCTTTGGCTACCAGGTCCTTGCCGGTTCCCGATTCTCCTTGAAGCAGCACCGACGAAACTTCACTCTCGGCTACTTTGCGCGCGAGGTTGAACATCTCGACCATACCGGGCGATTGGCCGATTATTTGATCGAGACTGAACTCTCGCGCCCGCTCCCGACGAATTGAACGCACTTCTTTTCGAAGCGATTGAGCTTCGATGCCGTTGCGGATGGTGACTTGAAGCTCTTCGAGATTGATCGGCTTGCTGATGAAGTCATAAGCGCCTCCCCGAAGCGCTGCAATCGTATCGGCCACCGTTACGTTGCCGGTCATTATGATGACCACAGCGTCGGGTTGATGCCGCTTTATCTCGCTCAGCATATCCAGGCCGGTGCCGTCGGGCAGATTGACATCCAGGAGAACGGCTGCGGGTCGTTCGGCATCGAACGCCGCTACACCGGCGGCAACTGAACCAACATCGACGGATGTATAACCCCACCCACGTAGCGCTTCGGTGAGCGTCCATCGGATCAGTTCTTCGTCGTCAACTATGAGAACTTTTCTCTTAGGCATAGGGAATAACGATTGCGCGACGCCGCAGCTTCTTCCAAGGCAGTTGGAGGTTCGGGCGCTCCGTTAGGACCGTCCGAGGGCAATGCAGGACGAGAGAAGTTTGGTTCGACCACCGGGCGCATGGTGTCGTCGCCTGCGGATGCGAGAATCTCGTGCGCGCGCTCATAGTGCTCTATCGCCTTCGCGTAGCGATCCAGGCGGTAGTAGCAAGGTGAGAGAGTTTACTCAAAGCTGCCGCCTCTCAATCCATCAAGGATAGAACGCAACGCCTGGGCGCGGCAAGCTGAACAGCTAATCCAAGCAAGAGAAGTTGCTGAAGCTGCTCGGCAAGCGGAGCAGGCCCGAGGTCACGAGCAAGCGACTCGGTCCAGAGACCAATCATCTCAACAGCAGGCGACAAGGAATGATCGGTCCGATCGTGACAGTTACTCACGAGGTAGATGAAAGAAGGATTGGCGAACGAGTGAATAAACTACATAGCGGAGCCGAGCGGGCATTGGAATTTTCTCGATCCAAACACTTAATACTTTCCATAGATAACATCACCCCGGACGGAGAAGGGTTGCCTCTGATGACCTCACAACTATCTTGCCACGCTGCATGTTCATTCCGCCGGCGAAGCTGATTGTTCCTGAGAAACGATCGGCTAGAAGCGGGCGAGCCAGGCACTCGGATGTTACATATGGGTCGTTGCCCAGTTCGCTCCATAACTCGCTAAGGATTCGGACTGTCTTGTCTGCTTTGCCGTGCGCTCGATCTCGGCTTGCAGCTGCTCGCCGGTGATCGGCCGTGCGGAGTAGTGTTCGAGGGCGTAGGACTGTGCAGCGAGTCGTCCACTTTGAGACTGTGGTTGCCAGCGGCATCACAGCATCAAGCGCTGGCTTCCAGGTGCTGTTTTCCGACGGCCACAGTACGTGGCGCCAGTAGACCTCATCAATCGCCCGGTGATACATCATGCGTTCTTCAAACTACAGCGGGCGGTCCTGATGGCCGAGGTTAGATCGCGGCGAAACCGCTACGTAGGCCTCCAGGTTCGTGATCGAACGATTGGGATCAACCGCCGCCGAAACTGAGAACCTGGGCAAACCAAGAAAAGCCATCAAACGCAAGTAGTAGGACTCCGCTATTGATGAAGTGTCTGTTCATTTTGATGTGCCTCTCTGGGTGCAAGCTCCGACGCATCAGAACCTCAGCATCTTTCGATTGAATTCGCGCGAGTTTGAGAGTGTTCCAGGGTTTACAAGCGCGCAGTTGTCCGGCGCTTTTTCCAGTGTTCGCGCGTGACCGTCGTCCCCAGGCGGCGTGCTCTGCATCATAGGCTCTCCTGAAACGTCGTGTCAGAATCAACACGGATCGGACCTAAAGAATGGACGATCACTCACTAGGGTCCGTGTCCTGCAACGCGGGTTCCGGTGCTGAATGATCGGCTCTTCTCTTCTGATCAACCGTGCTGAGAAGATACTTCATTGAAGCTGAAGTGTATCTGGGCGCGCATGGGCAAAAGCCCGCACGCCAGTGCGCAAAACCACCCAGTTTTCTCAGGTTATAGCGCCGATGGCTACAACACCGTGGGCGTTCGAGAGTCGTCTTTCTGCTCGATGAAGTGTTGAAACGATAGACATTGTGAGCCGTTGACCGGTCGTTTAGATTCGGCTGCCGGCTTGTGAACGATAGTTGCGCTGGGAGTGCCCGAGTCGTGTTTCACCAGCTGTAGCGACGCGCGCCGGCTTGCCCTAACACAGGCTCGCAGGCGAGTTCCCGCACAGGCGGTTCACTAATTCCGAGGGAGGCAAGACTTTTATGAAAGCGCTTAATGCAATCAAGTGGGCGCTGGTGATTGGCTGGGTGATATTCGGAGTGTCTTTCACCGTCCGGTCGTCCTTTTCCAAACCGGCCTCGCCCGAAAAAGACAAGCCTGCCCTGGTGACAAAGGCGACCTCCCGTCCAGAGGACTACGTCGGCAGCGAGACCTGCAAGGCCTGTCACGATGACCAGTTCAACAGCTTCTCGAAGACGGCACACTCGCATCTGGCAAAGGCCGGATGGAAGAACGAAGGTTGTGAATCGTGCCATGGTCCGGGGAAGGCTCACGTCGAAGGCGGCGGCGACAAGACCAAGATTCGCACGTTCGAAAACGAAACGCCGAAGCAGATCTCTGAGAAATGCCTCGCGTGTCACGCAGGAAAAGAAGAGCACAACAACTACCGCAGGGGCGAGCACGGGCGCAACGACGTCGGCTGCACCGACTGTCATTCCCCGCATTTCACGAAGCGGCTCGCCGACAAGCTGACCGCGCCACACCAGCCGAAGGATGCTCCCTCATCGCTCATTCCCGTTGGTCCGAGCAAGGCCCACTCAACCGACGTGGCGCCTCCGAAGATGCTGATTAACTCGCAGCCGCAGTTGTGCATGACTTGCCACAACGAAACGAAGGCCCAATTCACCCAGCCGTTTCATCATCGCGTGCTCGAAGGCGCGATGAACTGCAGCGATTGCCACAACCCGCACGGCGGGTTCGAGGCGAAGCAAACGCGGCTGGCGGGCGCCGACGCGTCCTGTCTGAAATGTCACGCGGATAAGCAGGGGCCGTTTGTCTTCGAGCACGCCCCGCTGAAGACCGAGGGTTGCACGATCTGCCACACGCCGCACGGCGCCAGCAATTCGCGGCTCCTCAAGCGTAACAACGTGAACCAGCTTTGTCTGGAGTGCCACTCGCAGATCGCGACCAAGGTTGGCGAAGAAGCCCCGCCGGGAGCGCCCGGCACACCGAGCTTCCACAACCAGGCAACTTTGCGCTTCCAGAATTGCACGACGTGTCACGCCAAGATTCACGGGTCGAACAGTCATCCTTTCTACTTCCGATGAAGGCGTTGACCACAGATAGCTTGTGGAGGAAAGAACGATGAAGAGCAAGCTCGCATTTGCACTGACCTTCCTGTTGGGATTTGTATTGGGGGTAGCCTTGCTCGCGACTGATGCCAGAGCCCAGGAGCCGGCCGCCGCCTCCGATGCTCAGAAGCCGGCCGCCGACAAGCAGGATCAAAACCAGGCCGGGCCGTACAAAATAACTTCCAGCATCGAGCTTGGCGTTCGAGGAATCGCCATCAACGGCAACGCCAACAAGTATCGGAGCGATTTGAACTACACGCCGGGCTTTAGGATCTTCGACTCCAGTCTGGTAATGGAGGCGAAGGAAGGGGAAGGCTTTCTCTTTGACAAGCTGATGGTCAGTTCCTTTGGCTGGGGCATTGGAGGCGGCGATCACCGGGGAAACGATCCGAACCGCTTGCTGCGGGTCAATGCTGAAAAGCCCGGTGTTTACCGGTTTGATGTGAACTACCGGCGGTTTGACTATTTCAACAGCCTGACGACTCTGGCATTGAATCAGCACATCGCAAACACCGAGTATCGGCAGGGCGACTTCGATCTTACAATCCTACCCAACAACCAGAAATTCCGTCTGAATCTGGGCTACTCGCTCGATCGAAACACCGGGCCCGGGGTCACGACTTACGACTATCAGCGTGACGAGTATCCGGTGTTGGCGGCGACGCGGATCGCGGCGGACGATTACCGTATCGGGGTTGATGCGAAATTGTGGGTGTTTGATATCTCGTTCCTGCAAGGGTGGAGGGCTTACAAAGAGGACACGACGTACAATATCGACGTTCCGAACATTGGCAACAATCCATTGAACACGTCAGTACTGAACACGTTCCACCGCGATCTTCCGACTCGAGGTACCTCGCCGTACACGAGGTTCAGTCTTCACACCTTTTTGAAGAAACGGCTCGACTTCACCGGCCGCTACATATATTCGAGCGGGAACACCAAGTACACGCTATTCGAGAGGGCGACAGGCAAGGACAGTTCGGGAAACAACATCACACTGGATACGTTTCAGATCAGCGGGAACGCAAAGCGGCCTCATGGAATGGGAGACCTCGCGACGACGGTTTTCATCAGCGACAACTTCAGGGTTTCAGAGACGTTCCGAGTTGATAGCTTCCGGATAAGCGGCGGACAGGAGCTGTTTGACACACTGAATAGAACACGGTCGACGGGGGTTCCGTTGCCCGTGACTTTGCTGGATCAGTTCAACTTCCGAACGACAAACTACCGGCGCTATTTGAATCTCATTGAAGGCGACTACGAAATTAACAGGCGGCTGTCGGTTCACGCCGGCTACAGGTTCACAGATCGGCACATCGAGTTGGGAAGTAATGACTTCAACAAGGGAGCGGCGCCGGCGCCCGAGCTGGAAAAGTTCGATAATCAGACGAACTCGTTTATCTTTGGCTTCAAGGCGAAGCCCGTGCGAATCTGGTCGCTGTACTTCGACCTCGAACGCGGTGGATCGGACAACGTCTTTACGCGGGTTGCAAACTACGACTTCACAAACGTGCGAGTGCGCAGTATTCTCCGGCCGACAAAGAACCTCACAATCAACGCGTCGCTCACAACCCGCAATAACAACAATCCCTCGGTAACCGAGGACGTTCCGCCAAGGAACTTCGGAGCCGACATAAAGACACGGATCTTTTCCACATCTGCTGACTGGACGCCGTCTGAGAAGTTCTCGGTTGGTGGCGGGTACACATATGCTCACGTGGTCAGCGAGGCGACGATCGTTTTCTTTAATGCCGGCATCCGGACTGACGGGGTCAGTCGCTACTTTAGCAAAGACAGCTTCGCGTTCTTGAATGCTTATTGGCAGATTTTGCCGAGGCTCGGATTCTACGGAGGGTACCGCATTCATAATGATCCAGGTCAGGGCGATCGGCTTCCAACGCCGACGGTATTTATCGGGTCGTTCCCCTACCAGTTTCAATCTCCGGAAGCCAAGTTCGTCGTCAAGTTATCGAACCGGATAGATTGGATCGCCGGTTATCAGTATTGGGATTATCAGGAGAGCTTCCCGAACCTGCAGCGATACGAGGCGCATCTTCCCTATACGTCAGTGAGGTTTCACTTCGGGCGTCGCCAGTAGAGGAATAGCGAGTGCGTGTCAGGGCTTCCAGCCCAAATGACTCACGTCGCGCGTCGTTGCAACTCGATGAGTCAGATTTTAGTTATTCCGCGAGTTAGATAAGGGTTCAAAGGAAAGGACGATACACGACAAATGAGAATTACTAGAAAACGCGCGAAGAGCGTTCTGGCAGCGGCAGCAATGGTCTGCGCCGCCGCCTTGGTGTCAACTAGTGGTAGCGCCAACCCGACAGGCAGCAGCGCGGCCGATGCGGCGGCTACCTACAAAGCCAAGTGCGCGAGCTGTCATGGCGCTGACGGAAGCGGAAGTACAGCCGCGGGAAAAGCGCTAAAGGCCCGCGATCTGCGCTCCGCCGAAGTGCAGGGCCAATCCGACGCTCAGCTCTTCGCGGTTATTTCCAAAGGCAACGGGAAGATGCCCGGCTACGAGAAGACTCTCGGCGCCGATACGTGTAAAGCGCTTGTGGCGCACATTCGTAAGCTGTTCGGCAAATGAACGCCATCCCCGGCTCTGATTGAAGCCCGCAACGGGGAATGCCGCCAAGCCGCTGTGAATGCGACCTGAAGGATTAGTTTCTGAACATTAGGTCTCGCTCCCGGGACGAGTAGCGCAAGCCGCCAGCTTGCGCCACGCTATTGTTCCGGCAACCCAAGGGAGTCGCGAATGTTCGGTCCGACGTCCATACTCATCACAACTATCATTCTCGCCGTGGCTTTGATCAGTCTCCTGATCATCAAGCCTTCGATCACCGTCTCGCGCGGCGGCAAGATCCTCGCCTTCGTATCGCTCCTTGTATTTCCCGTCCTGGGAGGATCGATGGGCGTATCCGAACACATCGAGCGATCAAAGAACACTGAGTTCTGCACCTCCTGCCACGTGATGCAGGATTATGGCAAGAGCTTACGCATAGACGATCCATCGTTCCTCCCGGCGGCTCACTTCCAGAACAACCGCGTGCCGCGCGATGCGGCCTGCTACACCTGCCACACCGACTATGCGATGTACGGCGACTTCCGGGCGAAGCTAAGAGGCCTGAGGCACCTCTATGTCCAGTATCTGGGTAAGGTGCCCGATAAGATTGAATTATACGACCCCTACAACAACCGCGAATGCCTGCACTGTCACTTAGGCGCGAGATCATTCGAAGAAGGGGCGACGCACAATGTTGAAGTAGGCCGTCTCGACTTGATCAAAGCGAACAAGCTGTCTTGTTTGTCAACCGGATGCCATGAGGCGACTCACAATGTCAAGAACCTCGGCAGCCTGACTTTCTGGTCAACGGACAGCAAAGGGAAGACTGGCGATGCCGAGGCGGCTGGCGATGCGGGTACCGGGAGCGACAAGTAATGGCAAAGACGATCAACATGGAACGCCGACTGCGCATCGCGGGCACGCTTGTGGTGCTGGGCTTGCTGATCGAGCTAATCAGCCTTCTGTGGTCACATCCAATCGCCTTCATTGTCTTCGTCGCTGCCGGCGGATTATTAATCGGGGTAGGGATAGTGATCTACTTGTATTCCCTCGTTTCTGGCGGCGAATCCGTCGTGCGGGAAAACGACGAGGTCAAAGCGATCTCCGTCCCTAAGTGATCGGATGCCTCGAAGCCTTCCTCAATCGTGGTCTCAACCTTTGCTTTGCGTGGATTTGCCGCGCAATTGTGCAGTTCTAACTTAATACTCCGAGGTATTGAGTGAATCATGCGGAATCGAACTGATCTGAAACTCCCAAGAGAGCACTTCAGTGGAGACTAAGGCCCGACTTTGACAGGCTGGAAACAAATATGGGCGAAGGAGACTCTTATGGATTCGGTGAAGAGCGAGCCAGCCTCGAGCAAGCGTCGCGAGTTTCTTGACTACTTGCTCGGTACAAGCGTGGTAGCAACGCTTCTCGCGATTTTCTACCCGATACTCAGATTCATCATTCCCCCTCAGGTCGTGGAGTCAGCACAGAATTCTGTGTTGGCTGGGAAGGCAAACGAAATCGCCTCGAATTCCGGAAAGATTTTCAAGTTTGGAAACAAGCCAGGCATTCTGGTTCGCACTGCGTCGGGGGAGCTGAAGGCCTTCTCTGCCACCTGTACCCATCTCGATTGCATCGTTCAGTATCGGCCCGACATGAAGATGATCTGGTGCGCCTGCCACAATGGGCAATACAACTTGAGCGGCCACAACGTCGGTGGACCTCCCCCGCGTCCGCTTGAAGAGTACACCGTGAACACGCGTGGCGATGACGTGATCGTCACGAAAGGATAAGCGACGATGCGGGCAGAGGCGCTGCGACTCTGGCTCGATGAGCGGCTGGGCACCGACGCGCTTGCCAAGCTGGCGCGCAAGAAAGAGGTGCCGGTTCATCGCCACACCGTCTGGTATTACTTCGGCGGCATGAGCCTCTTCCTTTTCTTGGTTCAAGTCGTAACTGGAATCCTGCTCCTTCTCTATTATCGGCCGAGCGCCGAGAACGCCTTCGAGAGCGTGCAGTTCATAATGACAGAAGTGCAGTTCGGCTGGCTTGTCCGTTCCGTGCACAGTTGGTCGGCAAACCTGTTGATCGCCACTATGTTCATCCACATGTTCAGCGTCTTTTTCATGAAGGCCTATCGCGCTCCGCGCGAGATGACCTGGTTGACCGGCGCATTGCTACTATTTGTCTTTCTGTTTTTCGGGTTCAGCGGGTACTTGCTCCCCTGGAATAAGCTGGCTTACTTCGCCACCAAGGTCGGCACCGACATCGGCGGCGTAGTCCCGGTAGTTGGAGGCTTCGCGCGACGCTTTCTTCGGGGCGGCGAGGAAGTAACCGGTGCGACACTGACTCGCTTCTTCGGGTTCCACGTGGCCGTTCTGCCTGCGATCACAACCGTGATTCTTGGCGTTCACGCGCTTCTCGTTCAGAAGCACGGTATGAGCGTGCCCCCGGGGGTTGACGAACAGAAAGTAAAGGCGATGAAATTCGTCCCAAACTTTCTGATGCGCGATTTGATCGGCTGGATACTGGCGATCGGTGTCCTGGCGGCGCTTGCAGCGCTGTTTCCGTGGGAGCTTGGCGAGAAGGCCGATCCTTTCGCCTCCGCGCCCGCCGGAATCAGACCCGAGTGGTACTTTCTATTCATGTTTCAAACGCTCAAGCTAATCCCGGCCAAGGTCTTTTCTCTGGACGGCGAAGTGATCGGCATAGTGGCGTTCGCCCTTGGAGGTCTGCTCTGGGTCATCGTGCCGTTCTTGGACAAGTCATCGGCCAATCGCAGAAAGAGCCGCATCATCACGAGCATCGGTTGGATTGTTGTTCTGTATATCGTAGCGATGACTGTGTACGGCTACCTTGCGTGAGTGAGGACTCGATTATGGATAAACCGCCATACAAGTCCGGGCTGGACTCGGCGATCAAGCGACGCCGGATAGGGCTAGCAAGCGTCGCTGTTGCCATCGTCGTTCTGATTGGCTCGGCGGCCGCGCAAAGGAAGGATTCGTGCGTCGAATGCCATAAGGAAATCGAGGGCCCGTTGGGCGACTCCGTGACGCTCAACAATGGCGACATACACCAGTCGCGCGGCCTCTCTTGCGCGGACTGCCACGGGGGCGATCCAACTCAAGACGATCCACCCGGCGCTATGAATCCGCTGAAAGGCTTCGTCGCCAAACCAAAGTCAAAGGACATTCCGCAATTCTGCGGAAAGTGCCACAGTAACGTCGAGTTCATGAAGAAGTTCAATCCCTCTCTGCGGGTCGACCAGGAGCGGGAATATGTGACCAGCGTTCATGGCAAGCTGCTCGCGATTGGCGACCAAAGAGTAGCGACTTGCGTAAGCTGCCACGGCTACCACGGCGTGCGCGCGGTCAAAGATCCTCAGTCGAGAGTTTACGCGCTCAACGTTGCCGAGACCTGTTCGCAGTGTCATGCGAGCGCGGAGCATATGCAGGGATACAAGATCCCGACCGACCAGTACGACAAGTACAAAACAAGCGTGCACGCAAAGGCGTTGTACGAACGACAGGATCTCTCGGCGCCGACCTGCAACGACTGCCACGGCAACCACGGAGCCGCGCCTCCGGGCATTGCTTCGGTCGCCAATGTCTGTGGACAATGTCACGTGCGCCAATCGGAGCTGTTTCAAGCCGGCCCGCACAAGGTAGTGTTCGACGCGATGCAGGTCGGCGAGTGTATCCAGTGCCACGGCAACCATGGCATCAGGTCGCCCGGCGACGAGATGCTCGGCGCAGGTCCGAGCTCGGTGTGCACCAGTTGCCACACGCAAGGCGATCCGGGTTACGAGGCATCGGATAGGATGCGGGCTTTGATCGATCAGCTTGGCGCACGACTAAACAGCGCGGTCGAGGTGTTAGATCGGGCCGAGCGCGCCGGGATGGACATTAGCCGCCCGAGGTTTGAGTTGACCGGAGCCAAGGATGGCCTCACGCAGGCCCGAGTCTTGATCCACGCGTTTTCGCCGGACGAAGTTGAGAAGTCCATCGCTCCCGCACTCGAAGTTGCGGATAGAAGTCACAAAGCTGGCGATGGTGCTTTGGCCGAGTGGAGTTTCAGGCGAAAGGGACTCGCAGTCTCGCTATTCTTCATTCTATTTTTGGCGGCCTTGATCTACCTGAAGATAAGACGAGTCGAAAGCAGGCAGCAGAGCGAACCAGGTCAGTAGCTTAGCTAGTGCTTCCCCTGCTAAGACTCAACCAACTAGCCACGGCGGACGAGGTGTGACGGGCCGCACAACTCAGCGTGACAACGTCCACGGCGCTTTCAAGCAAGAGACTCTATAGTGCCTATGAGGACTGAAACGGAGCAGGCGCTCCGGTGATGTAAGGTATCAGCAATGGCGATGTCAGGTATCAGCAATCATGATGGGAATCTGGGCGATAACAAGCCAGACTGCATACCAACTCCAGGCAAATAACAGATGCACGACTGGCTGGTGGCGAGGGCTGGAGGATCTTCGATAGGTCCTTGCGCCTCTCGGTCGTGGCGGCGGTGAAGCAACCTCCATCCCTCCTGAGCTTATCCGTGATTCGTTGGGCATATACACACGAACCGGTGGGCAATTCCCCGCAGTCCGCTTCTGCATGTGGGCCGATAAATAGCAATTCTCACGACTTGTCAAACGGAACACTCATTGCCTTAGCTAGAAGAGGCGGTAAATATGGGGATGAGTGCTGGTGAACGTTTGGAACTGGTCTTTGACGGCGAGCGGGTCGCAGCTTCACCCACTATGCTGGACAAATACAACCAGCCCGGGCCGCGCTATACCAGCTACCCGACGGCGCCCGAATGGGACGACACCTTCGGCGAAGCGGAGTTGCGCCAGGCCTTCGACGAGGCAAACAGAAGAACGAAGCCTGCGCCATTGTCGCTCTATTTCCATATTCCCTTCTGTGAATCGCTTTGCCTCTACTGCGGTTGCAACACTGTGATAAACAAGCGGCACGAGGTGGCGCTGCCTTATCTGTCACGCTTGAAGCAAGAGATCGACTGGGTCGCTGACGCGGTCGACCGCAATCGCAAGGTCGAACAGCTCCACTGGGGCGGAGGAACACCAACTTATCTCTTGCCCAACCAGATCGAGGATCTCTACGCCCACATCTCGGAGCGGTTTTCGTTCTCCTCCGATGCGGAGGTTAGCATTGAAATCGACCCGCGCGTAACGAGCAACGAACACTGTCGAGCGCTTCGCCGGGTGGGGTTCAACCGCGTGAGCATGGGCATCCAGGACTTTGATCCGCTTGTTCAGAAGACCGTGCATCGCGTTCAGCCTTATGAAGACACAAAGCGGTTGTTCGACTACTGCCGCGAGCTTGGCTTCGAGAGCATCAACGTCGATCTGATCTACGGTCTGCCGCATCAATCGGCCGAAAGCTTCAGCAAGACGGTCGAGCAGATCATTGCGATGAATCCGGATCGCATTGCAGTGTTTAGCTACGCTCACGTGCCGTCGATGAAGAAGCAACAGGGAAGTTTCGCTAAGTACCTGCCCGAGGGCCTTGAGAAGTTTCGAATCTTCAGCAGCGCAATTCAGATGCTGACGGACGCAGGATATCGCTACATAGGGCTCGATCACTTTGCTCGCCCGGAAGACGAGATCTGCCGCGCCCAGGACGACCGAACCTTGCATCGCAACTTTCAGGGCTACACGACCAAAGCCGGATGTGATCTCTATGCGATGGGCGTGAGCTCAATCAGCGGGCTCGAAGACGTCTATGCTCAGAATTGGCGCGATCTTTCTAGCTACTACGAGGCGATCGACGAAGGTCGGTGGCCAACGATGCGCGGCATTCGCTTGAGCCAGGAAGACAAGTTACGCCGGACGGTGATCAGTCGAATCCTCTGTCACACCGTCCTGGTCAAGTCCGAGATTGAGCGCGAATTCGGGATCGCGTTCGACGACTATTTCGACAAGGAGCTTAAGATCTTGCGCGAGCTTGAACGCGATAGCCTTGTTCGGCTGAACGATGGTCGAATCGAAATCGCGCCGCTTGGCCGGATATTCATCCGCAACGTAGCAATGGTGTTTGACGCATATCTTGCCGGAGAAGGAAGACAAGCCTTCTCCAAGACGCTTTGAAGCCTTCCCAGGCGGGAAATTCCATTTCTTCCAAGATTATTGCTGCAAGGTGTGATGGCCGTCATATCTTTATTTATAAAAGGGCTTACGATCCCACTAAGTGATTGACTTTAATATCAATTGAATTTGGTAATCCAGTCTTAGCCGGTTTGTTTGTTATCCATTATCGATCGTACTTTTCGCAGGTTCTTTCGGCCCCAACGAACGCTCGGTGAAGCTCGATCGGGTTTGTGCGAATCTTCCGTCACCCCTGCGTTTGAGAATAGCACAATATCGGGAGAAGGCTGCTGCAGGCTTTCTCGCCGGGAGACTCGTTCGCAGTGACAAATACGCGTCGTGTCGCGAATCGATATAGTCAGAAGTCAGCCTGGTGTTACGCAGTCCATTCGTCTTCGGTTCTGAAAGCGAGGTGTGTTGGCCCACCATTTAGGAACACCTTGCAGTCAGCCTCGCGCTCGCCTTGCGACTTGGGCGCTTTTGCGCAAGGCAATGCGAAAGTTTACGCATCACACGCATCCGTGACAGCGCTCACTACAAATTACAAGCCTATCGACGCGGCCCCCGGTTTGCTGATTGAAGGGTGTCGTAGGTTCTCGGTGAGCAAGGAATTAGATCGGGAGGTTGATATGCACGCGCCCGTTGGACTGAACGTAGCGGATAGTTGCACCGAGTGCGACTCGCGATTCAACAACCTGTTCTGCAATCTCCCGATCGAGGCCCTGCGAGACCTCGACGACATCAAGTACACCACTTCGTTCCCAAAAGGCGCAGTGCTTTTCTTCGAAGGCCAGTCGCCGCGCGGTGTGTTCGTAATCTGCCGGGGTCGTATCAAGCTTTCCGCGTGCTCGAGCGAAGGCAAAGCGCTGATCACTCAGATCGCTTCGGAAGGCGATTTGATCGGACTTAGCGCAACAATGGCTGGCAAGCCATATGAAGTGACCGCCGAGGCGCTTGAGCCGTGCACGGTCAACGTTGTGAAGCGCGACGACTTCCTGCGCTTTCTCGCCGAGCATGGCGAGGCTTGTCTCAATGTAGCCCGGCATCTGGGCAACGACTACCAGGCAGCTTTCCAAAAAGCCTGCGTGCTGGGACTCTCGTCCTCTGCCTCCGAAAAACTGGCCCGCATGTTACTCGACTGGATCAAACGCGATGGCAAGCTGGACCAGCAAGGGATTCAGTTGAAGCTCACGCTGACGCACGAAGAGATCGCGCAAATGATCAGCACCTCCCGCGAGACGGTGACGCGGCTGCTCTCCGACTTTAAGAACGAGCGTATTATTCAGATCAAAGGCGCTACGGTGGTCATTCGCGATAGACAGGCGCTCGAATCGCTCGTAAAGTCGTGACCTCGGTCACCACTCAGCGTGACACCAATCATCGTCCTCATCCAAGAAATCGTTTAGAACAGCAGCAGTAGGGCAACCGCTCTAAGGGATGAGGACCAGGATGAACACCGCAGCAATCCGCACGGTCGCGTTCTCGAGATCGCACTGCAGCCGGCAGCCTGCCTGCGAAGACTCGGCACCCAATCTGACGCTGGCTGCGCTGAAGGGCGACACTGGCCTGGTGACCGAGTTGTTGAAGGCGGGCGCGGACCCAGACGCTTGCGACGGTCAGGGCCGCACCCCTTTGATCGAAGCAGCGTTCGGAGGTCACGTGGACACCCTAAGCGCGTTACTTGGAGCGGGCGCTGATCCGAACGCGAGAGACGCTGACGGCTGGACACCGCTTATGGAAGCCGCATCAAAAGGCCGGCTAGATGTCGTTAGGCGACTGCTAGCCGCAGCGGCCGATGTAAACGCAAGTGACCGGGACGGGCGGACTGCGGTGGAGGTGGTCGCCCGCGGTCACTTGAGGTTAACGAGGCTAATCAGAGGGTGCAGCTCCAAGAGCTGAATCGGAGGCCTGCGATTTGCACTAGCAGCGTACCTAGAGTCTTTTGGGTGAGGTTACGCTGCTATGCAACAGAAACTAGTCACGATCGACGGGAACGAAGCCGCCGCCTACGTCGCTTATAAAACCAACGAAGTAATCGCTATCTATCCGATCACACCTTCATCGCCGATGGGCGAATCGGCCGACGCATGGGCCACTATTAACGAGAAGAATATCTGGGGCGCTACGCCTGCGGTCATCGAGATGCAATCGGAGGGCGGAGCCGCGGGCAGTGTGCACGGGGCGCTTCAAACGGGCTCGCTCACAACGACCTTTACGGCTAGCCAGGGATTGCTGTTAATGATCCCCAACATGTTCAAGATCGCGGGAGAGCTGACCAGCACGGTCTTCCACGTAGCCGCGCGATCACTGGCCACGCACGCGCTGTCGATCTTCGGCGATCACAGCGATGTGATGGCTGCGCGCTCGACTGGCTGGGCGATGTTGTTTGCGAATTCGGTTCAGGAGGTCATGGACTTCGCATTAGTCGCGCAGGCGAGCACCCTCGAATCCAGAATACCCTTCCTTCACGTTTTCGACGGGTTTCGCACTTCTCACGAAGTGATGAAAATCGAGAAGCTCACCGAAGACAACATACGCGAGATGTTATCGGCCGAACTTGTCGCGGCGCATCGCAGTCGCGCGCTGAGCCCGGACCGGCCGGTCGTTCGAGGCACTGCGCAAAACCCCGACGTTTTCTTTCAGTCGCGCGAGCGAGCGAATCCCTTTTACATCGAGACTCCAGCAATCGTCGAGCGAATGATGAACAAGTTGGCTCGCTTGACTAGCAGGACGTACCGCCTCTTCGACTACGTTGGAGCGCCCGATGCGGAGCGGGTAATCGTGCTGATGGGATCAGGGGCCGAGACTGCCGAAGAGACAGTCGATTCTCTGATGGCTAGCGGCGAGAGAGTTGGCTTGATCAAGGTCAGGCTTTACAGGCCGTTCTCGGCAGGACACTTGCTCGAGGCGATTCCATCAACGGTGAAGACGATTGCGGTGCTCGATAGAACGAAAGAACCAGGCGGCACCGGCGAGCCGCTCTATCAAGACGTGCTGACGGCGATTGCCGAAGGCGTGATGAGCGGCAGTGCGAAATTCAAGACGATGCCACGCATCATCGGAGGGCGCTACGGACTCGCGTCCAAGGAATTCACACCCGCGATGATCAAAGGCGTGTTCGACGAGATGAATCGTTCTGAGCCAAAGAATCACTTCACCGTAGGCATCGTCGATGACGTGACGGCAACCAGCATCGACTACGATCCGGAATTCACAACCGAGCCCGGCGATGAAGTGCGAGCGGTGTTCTGGGGTTTGGGATCGGACGGGACGGTCAGCGCAAACAAGAACTCGATAAAGATCATCGGCGAAGAAACCAATCACTACGCGCAAGGCTACTTCGTCTATGACTCGAAGAAAGCCGGGGCGGTAACGATCTCGCATCTTCGTTTCGGATCGCACCCGATACGCAGCGCTTACTTGATCCAGCAAGCTAACTTCATCGCCGTTCATCAGTTCAACTTTCTTGAAAGATACGATGTGCTGGAGGCGGCGCGCGAAGGCGCCGTGCTTCTACTCAACAGCTCGCATCCGCCCGATCAACTCTGGGCGAATCTGCCTCGCCGGGTTCAGGAACAGATCATCGATAAGAAGCTGAAGCTCTATGTCATCGATGCGTATCGCGCCGCCAGGGAAGCGGCACTGGGTTCGCGCATAAACACCGTCATGCAGACATGCTTCTTTGCGATCAGTGGTGTTCTGGCTCGCGACGAAGCGATCGCGAAGATCAAACAGTCAATCAAGAAATCCTATGGCGGCCGCGGCGATGCGGTCGTGAAGCAGAACTACGCAGCGGTGGACTCGGCACTCGCGCACTTGTACGAAGTCCGGGTGCCCGCAGATGCGGGTGTTGGAGTTGACCCTGTGCCGGTTGTTTCCGGGAAAGCTCCGGAGTTCGTTCGTCGAGTTACCGCGAAAATGATCGCTGGTCGCGGCGATGCACTGCCGGTCAGCGCGTTCCCGGTTGACGGAACCTACCCGACCGGAACTGCTCAATGGGAGAAGCGCAACATCGCTCACGAAGTCCCGGTGTGGGAATCCGACCTCTGCATCCAGTGCGGCAAGTGCGTGATGGTATGCCCTCACTCGACGATCCGCGCCAAGGTCTATGACGAAGTGTTGGCTGCCGGCGCACCAGATAATTTCAAGCATATGCCGGCGAAGTGGCGTGAGCTTCAGAACAAGCTCTACACGATTCAAGTCGCCGTGGAAGACTGCACCGGTTGCCGGCTATGCGTCGAGGTCTGCCCGGCGAAGGACAAGAGTCAGGTCTCGCGCAAGGCGTTGAACATGAACCCCCAGTCGCCCATTCGCGACCGAGAGCGTGCAAACTGGGATTTCTTTCTCGAGCTGCCTGACATGCCAAAAGCCAACGGCCTTCGCTTTGGAACAGTCAAGAACGTGCAACTGCTTCAACCCTTGTTCGAGTTCTCGGGAGCATGCGCTGGTTGCGGAGAGACTCCATATATCAGGCTTGTTACTCAACTCTTCGGCGACCGGGCGATCATCGCCAACTCGACAGGCTGTTCGAGCATCTACGGCGGCAATCTGCCGACGACGCCCTACACGATAAACGCGGAAGGCCGCGGTCCTGCCTGGAGTAACTCGCTGTTTGAAGACAATGCCGAGTTCGGTCTCGGAATGAGACTCGCCCTCGATCATCAGCGGGCTTATGCGGAACAACTCGTCGCTAGGATGCGAGATCACATCGGAGACGCGTTAGCGACAAGCTTGTTGAACAACGATCAATCAACCGAACAGGGAATCAACATTCAGCGCCAGTGCGTGGAGGCGCTCAAGGCCAGGCTTCGTGGGCTTGACGAACCGGAACTGCGCGACTTGATGAGTGTCGCCGACGCCCTGGTTGAGAAAAGCGTCTGGATCATCGGCGGCGATGGCTGGGCATACGACATAGGCTACGGCGGGTTGGATCACGTTCTGGCGAGCGGGAGGAACGTGAACGTGCTTGTTTTGGACACCGAAGTTTATTCGAACACGGGCGGCCAGGCTTCGAAGGCGACTCCACTGGCGGCGGTCGCAAAATTCGCGGCTGGCGGCAAGCAAAACGGAAAGAAGGACCTGGGCTTGACCGCGATGCGCTACGGTAACGTCTATGTTGCGCAGGTAGCGATGGGCGCAAATGACCAGCAAACGCTCAAAGCAATCTTGGAAGCGGAATCGCACAACGGCCCTTCCCTAATCGTTGCCTACAGTCATTGCATAGCGCACGGAATCGACATGGCGAAGGGTATGCATCAGCAGAAGCTTGCCGTTGAATCAGGCTCCTGGCCGCTGTATCGCTATGATCCCGCGCTCGCGGCGGAAGGCAAAAACCCGTTCCAACTGGACTCGCACGACCCGAAGATTCCATTGAAGGCCTACATCTACACCGAGGGCCGCTATCGCATACTCGAGCAGAGCAATGCCGAGGCGGCGAAGGAGCTGCTTGTGCGGGCGCAGGCTGCAGTTGATGAGCGCTGGCAGCACTACAAGCAACTTGCTGTTCTGTAGCCAGACAAAGGCCTGCTCTTCGGGCATTGCGAAAGAGGCAGGAGCCAGAGTCACGTTCCCGAGCCGGCCGCGTTTGAGCGAGCGAACAATATGAAGACGCTTGCGTCGTATCGCCCTATGGGGTCGCCCGCCGACGGAACGATTGAGTCTGCGAAGGTGCATTCAGAGATGGGCCGCAAGGCTTCAGACTGCGGAATAGGGCTTCGATAAACCCCGGCAATACCATGACTGAGGTCACATCGCGAAGTGACCGCCGTCACTGCCAACCGGGGCCGGACAGACCGATCATGAGAGCGACAACAGGTGGCTGACTGCCGTCGGTCAGTTCCAACAGCGATTGAGGGCAAGATTGGAGGTGTAATCATGAAACGCTACATTTGGGCTGGGTTGATTGCGAGTGCTTTAATCATCGCAAGCACAGATCTTCCGTCGACTGCGGTTGCCAGGAGCTCAAGAATCGAACGAGCAGTCGTCTCCCTGAATGAGCCAGTCAGGCTTTTGGGTGTGGTTCTGCGCGGGCGATACCTGTTCCTCCATCACCAGGGCATGATGGAGCGTGGCCGGCCATGTACCTACGTCTACACGCTCGACCCGGAAAAGGAAGGTCGACTTGTTCTGTCGTTTCACTGCCGACCGGTCACTCGAGAGAGAGCTGTAGAGTTCAAACTGTCTACCAAAAGCGTTCCGGGCGATCTAGCCGAGGTGATCGAAGTGCAGTTCGCCGGGACCGTTGAGGGACACGGAGTGCCCGACTACGAACCAGCTGAATAGGTGGTATCAGTCATCGGTAAACAGGCTGATTATGCCCAAAGAACTCGATTGAGATGTGGAAGCGTGACCCGGAGCAGAAACCTGTATCCGGCCGCTGTAGAGCAGGCGACGCAGGAGAACACAACAATGGACTTGTCTACTGAGTACATAGGCCTGAAGCTGAAGAATCCGATCGTGCCGTCGTCCTCGCCGCTCTCGCACACGGTTGACAGCATCAAGCGACTGGAGGATGCGGGCGCATCGGCTGTAGTTATGTATTCGCTGTTCGAAGAGCAGATCAACTCAGAGAGCTACTACCTCGATTACTACCTGGGTCAGGGCATCGATAGCTTTAGCGAGTCGCTCAGCTACTTTCCGGAGATGGCTGGGTACAACATCGGGCCCGACGACTATGTTGATTTGATCCGCAAGGCCAAGCAAGCGGTTGACATTCCGATCATCGGCAGCTTGAACGGGATCTCGTCCGGCGGATGGATCGACTACGCCTGTCTGATCGAGGAAGCAGGCGCGGACGCACTCGAGCTCAACGTCTACTACATTCCCACCACGATAGACCTGACGGGGTCGGAGGTGGAGAACATTTATGTCGAGATACTGCGAGACGTGAAGCGGGTCGTGCAAATTCCTGTGGCTATGAAGCTCAGCCCGTTCTTCAGCTCGACCGCGCACATGGCGAACCGGTTGGCTCAGGCGGGCGCAAATGCGCTCGTGATGTTCAATCGGTTTTATCAACCCGACTTCGACTTGGAGAACCTGGAGGTCGCGCCAAACCTGGTGCTGAGCGGTTCTGACGAGCTGCGTCTTTCGCTTCGCTGGGTAGCGATCCTTTACGGACAAATCGACGCGGACCTGGCGATCACCAGCGGCATTCACACCTGCCCGGACGTCTTGAAGGCGCTGATGGCGGGCGCTCGAGTAGCAATGATGGCCAGCGAGCTGCTGCAAAACGGAGTGCAGCGAATCGGCGAGATCCTTCGCGAAATGCTCAATTGGATGGAAGAACGCGAGTACAGCTCGGTCGAGCAGATGATCGGCAGCATGAGCCAGCGGCGCGTGGTCGAGCCGGCCGCCTTCGTAAGAGCAAACTACATGAAGACGCTGGCGTCTTATCGTCGGATCAGGTGAGCGCGGATCGAGACCGCTGTGACGGCCGTCACTACGCCGGGTGACGGGGGTCAGCGCATAGTGAGCCGTGAAGTCGTAAGCTGGCCGCAGAGGTTTATTTGGTTTGAAGACTCGAAGGAGGATCCGATTATGAAACGTCAAATGTTTTTATTCTCGATACTGAGCGTGCTGGTGCTTGCCGCGTGGGCTCTGGCGTCACAGGCGCCTGCTCAGAAGTCGCGGACCGACAGAGCTTTGCCACCGCTGACGGAGCAGATCAAGCCGCAGGCGCAAACCGGGCAGATCCAAAAGGCGGTCGTGGAGTTCACCGAGCCGGTCAAGCTGCTCGGCGTCATCCTAAAGGGTTCGTATTTGTTTCTGCACGACGAAGGCAAGATGGCGCGGGGCGAGCCTTGCTCGTGGGTTTACGGTCGGGGTGACACCGGCAAGTTCGACAGGCTTGTTGCGTCTTTCCATTGCATTCCCGTGGAACGAGAAGAGCCGGCGGAACAATTCAGGGTGACCGTCGTTGGAGTGAACTCGCCATTCACCCTGCCCGAAGTGGTTGAGTACCGATTCGCTGGTAGCACCGAAGGTCACCAGGTACCGAGGGCTACCGAATAACAGCTCAGCCTTCTCATTCACCCGTGGGTTGGCAAGCCGTCAGCCAACGGCTCCTCGGCTACCGCCGCGTGACATCGCGGCGGTAGCTGATTCTCGGAACCGCAGGAGGCAGTGGCCATGTCTACAGATAATCGCGATGTGCTGGAAGTCTTGAAAGCGGAGCTCAACTTTATCGAGAAAGGTGGCTACGGCAAACCTGCCGGCAAGCCGTGGGTTTCGACCTCCATTTTTCAAGACTCTCTGAGTTGTCTGAACCTCGGCGATCCTGTGCGATCGCACGCGTGCAGCGAGTGCCTGCTGATCGACTTCGTTCCACCGGAAGACCAGGGCGAGGTCGTACCCTGCCATCACATCCCGCTAACCAATGACGGCGAGACTGTCGAGAGCATCGACTGGAGCAGTGACCAGCAGGGGCTTGAGGAAAGCGTCGAGCAGTGGCTGCGAGCGACCATCGCACGGGTGGAGAGGGAGCGTGCTGCGCTTCAACCGGCCCACTGACCCCTCGGGATCTCTGTTGGAAAGGAGGTCGAGCCATGAACCCCGAACTCTATGTGATCGCATCGGTAGGCGTGTTAGCCGCGTTCTACTTCTTGGTGCCGCCTGTGCTTGGCACGTTTATCAAGTTCCGCGGCAAGCGAGTGATCACGTGTCCGGAAACGCGAGAACCGGCTGCCGTCGAAGTTGATACTGGCCACGCCGCGTTGACGGCGCTTGTGGGCGATCCTGATCTCAAGCTGAAGAGTTGCTCCCGCTGGCCAGAAAGAGAAGACTGCGGACAGGAGTGTCTGCTGCAGATCGAGCTCGCGCCATACGACTGCCTGGCCCGCACGATGCTTGAAGACTGGTATCACGGAAAGACCTGTGTGCTTTGCCGGTTGAAGTTCCAAAACATCGGCTGGTCGGATCACAAGCCCGCAATGCTAAGCCCCGAGGGCAGCATAGTCGAATGGCGCGATGTGCCGGCGGAGCAGTTGCCCGACCTGTTCAAGACACACCAGCCCGTTTGCTGGGCCTGCGCGGTAACAAGATCGCTTATGCAGTCGCATCCGCAAGTCGTAGTGGACCGCTCGCGCATCAGCGCGCCCATCGTCAGACAGGGGTGACTGCTGTCACTGGGGCGCGTGACCGCGCTCATAGCAGCGGCGAGCGCTCTTTAACTAGAATGGACCAGGTAGGGGTCCGGTTACGAGCTCACCGTTCCGCCTGCGTGTGATCGTTTGGAGCTCGAGTGCACGAATCGCAAGGAGACAAGTCATGAACAGAGGAACAGCAATGGCTCCGGCGAAGACGTTCAGTGCCCTTCCGCGGGGGTGGGATCCGCTTAATCTCTTTGAGACGCCATTCAATCGTCTCTTTGAGGGATGGAATACCTTGCCGTTCGCGGAAGAGGCGTTCCCCCTGACCAGGTGGACGCCGGCCTGCGACGTCTATGAGACGGAGAAGGAGATCGTCGTGAAGGCCGAGCTTCCCGGGCTTAAGAAGGAGAATGTGTACGTTAGCCTGGAGAACAACGTGCTGACGATCCATGGCGAACGCAAGTTCGAAGAGGAGACCAAGAAGGAGAACTATCACCGTGTGGAGTTAACCTACGGTCAATTCATGCGCAGCTTCACGCTTCCAGCATTCGTGGACATCGCCAAGATTGGCGCAGAGTTCAAGGACGGCATCTTAATGCTAACGCTGCCCAAGCGTGAGGAAGCCAAACCGAAGCAGATCGAGGTGAAGATCAAGTAGAACTCTCCGGCGAACAACACCTGTGAGCCGCACAGGTGATCGCCTTACTCGGCCGCGCGGTTTACTCCTTCACCGCGCGGCTTTCTCTTGTAGAGGCGGTCGGGCACACTTGCGTCCTTTACACGATCGGAAACGAGCGCGAGAGCTTCAGACGCTTGCCGATTCAGGGTCGCCCTGTGATATAGGATGAGACACGAAAAATTGCGCAATGGTTAACTAGGCCCGCTCTAAAACGAAAGGAGACTTTCAACCGATGAAACGCCTATGGATCGTGTTAGCCATCGTGATGATCTTCGGGTTTGTGGTGCTGGGTTGGATCGGAACTCGCATCTATCAGGAAATGCCGCCGATCCCGGATGCTGTTGTGACGGCCGATGGCCAAGTCGTCATAGCTAGCGGGGACATCGCCAGAGGCCAGAGCGTGTGGCAGGCAATGGGCGGTATGGAAGTCGGCTCCATCTGGGGACACGGAAGCTACGTCGCACCCGACTGGACTGCTGACTGGCTCCACCGCGAGTGCGAGTTCATGCTCAACGACTGGTCGGTAAGGCAATTCGGCATGCCCTACGATTCGGCTCCGCCCGAGGAGCAAGCAGCCCTTCGAGAGCGGTCGAACCCGTTGAACCGGTACCCGCAACCGATCCGATTCTTGGACGGAGAGCCACTCCATCGCAGGCGGCCACGCTTAAGTTCTTCGTCGTGGTAGCTGCGCTGTTCCTGGTTCAGATTCTGACCGGGGCCATCACCGCTCACTACGGTGTCGAGGGCGATGGTCTGTACGGAATACCGCTCTCGCGATGGCTTCCGTACAGCATCACGCGAACCTGGCACCTTCAAACAGGCCTGTTCTGGATTGCCACGTCGTGGCTTGCGGCGGGTCTGTTTATCGGGCCTCTAGTCAGCGGAAAAGAACCGCGTGGCCAGCGGCTTGGGGTAAACCTGCTGTTCCTGGCGTTGTTGATCGTGGTTGCAGGCTCGCTGGCCGGCGAATACCTGAGCGTCCACAACCAAATGACCGCAGCGAACTCTTTCTACTGGGGTCATCAAGGGTGGGAGTACCTCGACTTGGGCCGAGTCTGGCAAATCGCGCTGTTCATCGGGTTGCTGCTGTGGTTGTTCCTAATGCTCCGCGTGATAGGGCCGGCGCTGCGAGAAAAAGGCGAGCAGCGGCAGCTCGTGCTGATCTTCGCTCTGTCGGCCGGAGCGATCGCGCTGTTCTATGGCGCGGGGTTGATGTACGGAAGAAACACTCACATAAGCATCGTTGAGTATTGGCGATGGTGGGTCGTGCATCTGTGGGTCGAAGGCTTTTTCGAAGTGTTCGCCACCACCGTCATTGCTTTCGTATTCGCGCGGTTAAGACTGATTCGTCCGAAACTCGCCGCTGACGCTTCGTTGCTAGCGGCGTCGATTTACCTCGCCGGCGGCATTATCGGAACGAACCATCACCTGTATTTCTCCGGCACTCCGACCGCGGCGTTGGCGTGGGGCGCAACGTTCAGCGCGCTCGAAGTGGTGCCGCTTCTCATGATCGGATATCAGGCGATGAAGGACTTGCGCATCTCGCGTTCGGCGGTCTGGGTCGCGAAGTACAAGTGGCCTGTCTACTTCTTCATAGCGGTCGCATTTTGGAACCTGGTTGGCGCGGGGTTGTTCGGCTTCATGATCAATCCGCCGATCGCGCTCTACTACATGCAAGGCCTCAACACAACGCCGGTGCATGGTCACGGCGCGCTCTTCGGAGTATACGGATTACTGGGGATCGGGTTGACGCTGATGTGTTTGCGCGCGCTGATGGCCGACCAGGAGTGGAAGGAGGGACTGCTGAAGTTTTCGTTCTGGTCGATGAACATCGGGTTGATGCTGATGATACTCCTCAGCCTGCTGCCCGTCGGGTTGTTGCAGACCTGGGCTTCGGTCCAGAACGGGTACTGGTATGCGCTTAGCCCGGAGTTTATGGGTACCGGATTGATGACAACGCTGCGATGGCTCCGAGTGCCCGGCGACACCGTGTTCGCGATTGGCGCGATCGCGTTCGTGCTGTTCATTTTTGGTTTGAAGTTTGGCTACTTCGTTAAGCCGAGCAGAGAGGTGCAAGATGTCATGCCGTCCGACGCAGTGGTTGCTTCTCGATCATAGCGAACAGAGAATCAGAGGTAAAAGGAGTCACGATTCATGGCCAAGAAAGAAAGAGAACAGTTTATTGATGTGGGCAGAGTTGAAAGCGAGGAATATGAACCGAGCGAAGAGGTGCGAAACGAATTTGATGAGGCGGCTCAACTCGGCTCGTCAGAGCAACTGATCAAAAAGTTGCAGGAGCATCACTCCACTTCGCCTGCGCTATCGGGCGGTGACATTGACGCAGCCTGGGAAGACGCTGACGTGGGCGAGGAGGCGGTCGGCGGCGAAAACCCAACTCCGGATCAGGACATCGTGGAAGAACTGGGTAGAGCGGTCGGGCTTATCTATGAAGACGGCGAACCGCTGCATACGACCGAGAAGATAGAGGGTAGAGATGAACACCGGTGGGAGCTTGACCCGGCTTCGTCGGAAGGTTTTGACCAACGAATGAAGCACGAAGGAGAGTATGAAGAAAAGTGATGCGCGGATTTTCTAACAGATTTCTAATCACCTTGCTC
>DATMCM010000352.1:0-9933 GCA_035558335.1 Blastocatellia bacterium
GATGAGTTTGCGGTCAACCGATTGATCAAGGCGGGTGCGAATAAGGTTGTTTCCCCGGCGCTGTCAGGTTCTGCTCGAATGGCGCAGATGCTGCTCAGGCCTGCGGTGTCGGACTTTATCGAATCGGCGACGATGACTGAGCGTCTCGAACTTGAGATAGAGGAGATTGAGATTGTCCCCCGCTCGCCGTTTATCGGTGTCGCTCTCAGGGACACCGGCATCCGCTCTGACCACGACGTAATCATCATCGCCATCAAACGCCGCGACGGGGACATGCTCTTCAATCCTTCGGCCGACACGATAATCGAGGAGCAGGACGCGTTGGTGGCGATCGGGAGCCATCAAAGCGTTGAAAGCCTCGAGCGCATGGCCAACCCCGATAAACCATCTGTGATATCGGAGCATCGTCACTGATCGCTTCTTCTAAGATGGGCGTCAGCATCGTCATCCCGACCTGGAACGGGCTTGGCTTGCTTCAACGGTTTTTGCCCTCGGTCATCGCCGCCGCTACTCACTACGCCAAACATTCACCAGCTACAACTGAGATCCTGATCGTCGACGACGGCAGCACTGATGAAACAGTGGCCTGGCTTCTCCAGACGGGCTTTCAAGAGAATGGCGGCCAGGTCGAATTGGATGCGGATCCGAGTAAGCCCAAGCTAAGACTCCTGCGAAACGATAGGAATCAGGGCTTCGGTGAGGCGTGCAATCGAGGAATCGAGTTTGCCGCCCATCCGCTGATCTTCCTGCTCAACAATGACGTTGAGACCGCTGTTGATTGCATTGCGCCGCTGGTCGAGAACTTCGCAGACGCTTCTGTGTTTGCGGCGCATTGCAGGGTCTTTGAGTTCGACGGCGGCCGCGAGTGCGGAACCGGCAAGCTTGGCAGCTTTAGTCGGGGATTTATCCGAGTCCATCGAAGCTACGCAACGTTGGATCCGCCGGCGCTCGAGCCTTACTCACACTCAGCGATGAGCGCCACCATCGAAAGCACGGGTAGGCAGAGATCTGCAGACGCGACCAAGGCCAGCACACATTCGCAATCGCAGCCGCTGTATTCGATGTTTGCCGGCGGCGGCTCGGCGATGTTCGATCGGCAGAAGTTTCTCGACGTAGGTGGGTTCGAACCGTTGCTCACGCCGTTCTACTGGGAAGATGTTGAGTTGAGCTATCGCGCGTGGAAGCGAGGATACGCGGTCCTGTATGAGCCCCGTTCGGTCACGTGCCACCGCGTATCCTCGACCATCGGCAGGCTCAATCGTCGAAAAGTTCGAACGATTGAACACCGAAACCGGTTGATCTATCACTGGATCCACCTTTGCGACTCGCGAATGCTTGCTTCGCACATGATTTGGGTCGCGCTGTTGGCGATCACTGCTCCGTTCAGGCTCAGGCCGGGTTTTCTGGTTTCGTGTGCGGCTGCACTGCGGAGGCTTCCCGCGATTCGCAAACGTCGCAGGGAAGAGAAGCGGGCCCGGGTTCGAAATGACCGGGAGGTTTTTGCGATCTTCAGATCGATGGCATTGCGCTCTGACTTGATGGCTTACGACGACGTTTCAGAGCTGAATGTCGAGTGAAAGCCGACCGCAGGACGCGCGCCCCGGGAATTGAAAATTGCAAATTGAAAATTGCAAATTGAAACCGGGTCGACATGTCGGCGACTCTTCGATTTGCAATTTGCAATTTTCAATTTGCAATTTTCAATTCCCCTCAGTTCCCAGAATGGATTTGCTTCTCCGCCTCACACAGCGCGGGCGGCTACAGTCAGAGTCGCGCCTTCATCAAGAGCCGTCATTGCCAGATCGAACGGCTTGATGACCGGGATGGCGAGGTAGAAGAACGCGCGGCTCAACCGGGATGATCCTTCGCCTCTCATCCGGGTTTTGAGGCTCTGCCTAAGCGAATGCGAGTTGTGCGCTTTAGATGAGAACGTTCGCCGGTAAGTCTCAAAACCCGTCTCAGCAAGCAATCGATCCAGCGTTCGCGCACTGAAATGATACCGGTGACGTGGCGCGTCGAGCGCAAACCAATCGCCTTCAAACCATCGCGATTGATAGCTGGCCACGTTTGGCACTTGAACGATGAGCGTCCTGCCCGGCTTGAGAATCCGTCGAGCCTCGATCAGGTTTGCTCGAGGTTCGTTTGTGTGCTCGAGCGCGGACCAAAAAGTCACGACATCGAAGTAGGAGTCGTCAAAGCCTTTCTCGATAAGCGTTCCCGCAGAAACGTGATCGTCACCCAGCGAGCGAGCGGCTTGTTCGCTCGCGACTTTTCCTATTTCAATGCCAAAGCGCTCCCACCTGCCTTCATCGAGCGCGCGCAGGAAGAACCCCGCTCCACACCCAACGTCCAGGATGCGGCCGCCTCTCGACTCACACCGGCTCAGAAAATGCGCCTTCTCGGACTGGGACGACCGAATCCAGTCTTCGGTGGGCTCCCCTCCCCAATACTCGTCGGGATAGAACGCAGCTAGCTCTGTATCGGTCATTTCGGGCAGCGTCCTGAATATCCCGCAGCCTTCGCACTCGGCAATTGTGAACACCGCCCCCGAGTTGTCGAGCCGGTCGCGTGCGGTGTACAGTTCGCGCACGGTCGTCGCGCCGCACACGCCGCAGCCGGACGCCTTAGCCTGAGTTTGAGCGTTCATAAAGAAAGCGAGATTCTATCCGGCTGAACGGGCGCGCGACAATCATCAGAGGACACGGAGGCTCAAATGTCGAAGGAGATCGTCGTCAGATCAGGGCTTGTTCTGTTGTTGATAAACGTAGCTGGCGTGGCCGCGCTCGGGCGTCCGAGACAGAAACCCTCGGAGCCTGTGGCGGTGAAAGAGATCCGCGCGGTGCTTGATCGTCAAGTCGAGTCCTGGAACCGCCGCGACCTGGAGGGATTCATGGCCGGCTACTGGCGCTCGCCTGAGCTGACTTTCTATTCGGGCGGCACCGCGCTCTCTGGCTGGGACAAAACGATCGAGAGGTATCGCCAGCGCTATCAGAGCGCGGGTAACGAGATGGGTCACCTCGATTTTTCGGAGCTGAACATCGAGCTACTCGGAGAGCGCGCGGCGTTCGTGCGCGGACGCTGGCACTTAAAGATGACCAACAGCGACGCGGGCGGCTTGTTCACGCTTACCTTTCGCAAGCTTCCCGACGGCTGGAAGATCGTTCACGACCACACATCCTCAAGTTGATCAATATTCAAAATCGACCGAAGCCGCTCCCTCTGAGATCTTGCGGATCTTCTGAACGACGGCAACGTGAGCGGGGTGATCGTTGTAAGTCTGGAGCGCTTCGAGTGTGTCGTACGTTCCGATCAACGCCACATCCCACGAGCGCGGCGACTTCAAGACATCCACGCCTACTTCGTATTCTCGGATGACGTCTATCTTTGCCGGTAGAGCTCGGAGCTCGTCGATGACTTCCTGTCTCTGGTTTGGTCCGGCCTCCGGTTGGAACTTGAGAAAGACGATGTGTTTGATCATTTGGTGGCTCTCCGATCTGAGGTTTTGGAGCTTTACGTGATAACAGATCATCGATACGCAGGGCAATGACTACGCGCTTGAGTTTCAGAACGCGGAAAGGCCAGCCGCAAAGACGCGGAACCTCAGTGTTTGCGCAGAGGCTCTTTCCAGCGCGTTACGTCCTCAGTCTCAGCGTTGAATATCTTGTGATGTCCGTCAATTTGTTCATTCTTCGCTTGCTGCGATAAGATTCGTTTTCTTTCAAGGAGCCCCGAATGTCCAAGATCAAGGTCATGCCCGATTCGCTTGCCAATAAGATCGCGGCAGGCGAAGTCGTAGAGCGGCCTGCATCGGTCGTCAAAGAGCTGCTCGAGAACTCTCTCGATGCAGGCTCGCGCAAGATCAATATCGAAGTCGAAGCCGGCGGCAAGCGGCTCATTCGAATCGTGGACGATGGCGAGGGCATGACTCGTGATGACGCCATCATCGCTTTCGAGCGGCACGCAACCTCCAAGCTACGCACTGCGGATGATCTCGAGAACATTACGACACTCGGCTTTCGCGGCGAAGCGCTGCCGTCGATCGCGTCGGTTGCGCGGCTGTTCCTGCGCACAAAGACCGAGCGCGACATCGAAGGCACCGAAGTCGAGCTCAACGGCGGCAAGCTGGTGGCCGTCCGCGATATCGCGTGGCCGGGCGGCGCTGAGGTCGAGGTAAAAGATCTGTTCTTTAACATTCCCGCCAGGCGAAAGTTTTTGAAGAGCGACGCAACCGAGGGCGTTCACATCACAAACCTCGTTCAGCATTATGCGCTTGCCAATCCCCAGGTATCGTTTCTGCTGGTGAGCAACGGGCGAGATGCGATTCGCGTCGAGCCGGCGCGTTCGCTTCGCGAACGAGCTTATCAGGTGCTCGGTCCCGGGCTGGTAGAGAAGCTCGTCGAGCTAAACGCCGAATTGAACGGCTTGCGCATCGCAGGCTTTGTCTCCAATCCGCAAGAACAGCGATCGTCGCGCGATGCGCAGTTCCTGTTTGTGAATCGGCGCTTCGTCCGTGATCAACTGATAGGCCGCGCGCTCACCGAGGCCTACCGGTCGATGATGCCTTCAGGTACTTATCCCGCGGTAGTCCTGTTCATAGAAGCGCCGGCCGCCGAGCTCGACGTCAACGTTCACCCGGCCAAGACCGAGGTCAGGTTCCTGCGTGAAGGAGAGGTGCTCGCGTTCATTCGCGACGCTGTCGCGGGCGCGTTGCGCAATACACAGCCCATCACCCGAGTGCCCGGCGTGGTTGCCGCCTCGCCTGAAGAAATGGATGAGCCTTCGCCAAGTTGGAGGAGCAGTTCGGGTCCGAGTCGATTGGGGTCAAGGTGGGCCTCTCCTTCGTCTGAACCTGGAACGAGGCATGATGACGCGTGGTCGGGCTCGGCCTCGATTGAAAGGACGCTCGAGCCGGGGGTCTCTCTCGACGCAAGCGATATTGATTCGGTAGTCTGCTCCGCGCCGCCCGCGTTTCCGGATATCGATTTCATCCTCGAGCCTGAAACACAGGATCAACAATTGAGGCTCTCAACTGAACCTCTTTCCATCGGTCCGAATCTGGCTGGGAGAGATTCAGCTAATCGGGCCGCCGAACCTGTTTCTCCGAACGAGCCGCCGCTGCCTGGGCTCGGTCACGGAATCAAACCGCTCGGCCAGATAAGAGACAGCTACATTGTTGCGACCGACGAAGAAGGCTTATTGCTTGTCGATCAGCATGTCGCTCACGAGAGGATTCTGTTTGAGCAATTTCGCGACAGCCGACTCGCGCGCGCGACTAATATTCAGCCTTTGTTGATTCCGGCTACGCTCGATCTGAGCCCGGCTGAAACGGAATCGTTGGCGATCATTCAAGACGAGCTCGAGTCGGTTGGCATCGAAACTATGCAGCTGTCGGGCCGCACAATTGCGATCAAGACGACGCCTTCGGGACTCGCATCGAGCGACGCGATCGCGCTGATACGCGAAGTCTTAGGAGTCGTAGAACGCGAACGACGAAGCTTCTCGCTCGAGCACATCCGCGACGAGATAGCGGCCTCGCTTGCTTGCAAGGCGGCGATCAAAGTGAATATGCCGCTGACTCACGAGAAGATGGAGTGGTTGATAGAGGAGCTGTTCAAGACTCAGAACCCCATGACTTGCCCGCACGGCAGACCGATCATAATGCGGATGGGCTTGAGGGATATTGAAAGAGGCTTCAAGCGGCCTGTTTAGCGCCGATATTGCTGAAGACGGCCCGAGAAATGGTCGAGAAAACTATAGACAAAGCTACACATCGGCCATCACCTTAGCTGCTGATCGACTCACAAATAATGCCCCTCGCCGAGTAGGTCCACCCCGACACCTTGCTGAATTCATGAAAACACTGAAGGCTTACTGGCCCATTTTCCTGCGTATGCAGGGTGCAATCTGGCTGGCATCGTTCAATGTTTTGTTTAGTCTCGTCTACGGTGAACTGCGGATCTATCAAAAGGCAAAGCCGAGCTGGTCCGAACACTGCGGGAGAAGTGCCAGGCTCACTTCTCGGAGCTTGGGGGTCTGCATGGTGTGCAGTAGTCGGCGGACCCATCTGCCAGGAGACGCGGACTGACACCACCTACCGTCTTTGTTTGGTCCTGGTGTTGAATTCCGGGAATTTCGATCCCGCGCCCAGCTCCAGGATTTCCGACCGAGCCTGCTGCAAGAAGCGGCGCCGGACTGAATTCCGCAACCGCTCGCTGCGACCGGCAGTGAAATGCTCCATCAACAACATCATTCGGTGCCAGCTCGAATCGAGCTCGTCGGCTATCCATGAAATCCTGGTGATGTCGTAAGGCACAGCGATCAAATCACAACCCACTCTCGCAAATACCGAAAGATACCGCGCCGTGGCCAGGTCGGGGCAGAGCAAGCGGCGATTGCCGATCTTCAGCTCGATCCCAAGCAGCGTGTGAAGCACCTCGACGCGCAGCTTCTTCGCTGGCGTTCGGAGCTCGTACTGGCGGGTCCGTTGAGTGAGTATCTTGTTGCGGTAGATAGCAGGTATGGATTTCTCGTCGAGCTGCCGGTTGATCTCGGCAACAATGTCTTCGGCTCGTACCGCGCGCGCCGATTTACCCAGCCGGTCCGTGATGTATTCGATTGGATCGGATTGCATAGTTTTCGGCCGGCCCTCCGTGGCCGCCCCTTATTACGCCGCACGGCAATTGTCGGTCGTCGAGTTGTCGATAGAGGGGCGGCTACGGACCCCGTACGGGATTCCGGTGTGTTTACTTCTTCGCAGACGTGATTCCCGCTGTGGGTTTGTCCAGCGCATCAAGAACCCGACCCGGCAAGATCCCCAGATAAAGCGTACCCAACACCGCAAGCACAAGCGCGGTTACGAGCGAACGCGCGAGACGAGGCTGCTTGAAGCCAGTCGCGGGTTCAGCAAAGAACATAGCAACGATCACGCGCAGATAGTAATACCAGGAGATCGCGCTGTTTATGACTGCGATGATGACTAACGCGTGAAATCCCGCAGCCCACGCCGACTTGAACACCAGGAGCTTCCCAACAAAGCCCGCTGTCAGAGGTATTCCTGCCAGACTCAGCAAAAATAAAGAGAGCGCGGAAGCCAGTCCCAGCGACTGAAACCCTATGCCGGCATAGTCGCTGATCTCGGTCTGTTTGTCCCCGCGACGCGCGATCACTTCGATCACCGCAAACGCCCCGATGTTGATCACCACGTAGCTCAACAGATAAAACGCGACCGATTGCCAGTTCAACGCTATCAGCCCGACCAGCGCATAGCCGGCGTGTGCGATCGAAGAGTACGCAAGCATTCGCTTGATGTTGCTCTGCACGATCGCGACGATGTTGCCAAGCGTCATAGTCAATATCGCCATCACCACAAGCGCGCTGGTCCAAGTAGCCTGCAATGACGGCAACAAACCAGTTCCCGCTCCAACCGAAGCAGCCGCAAAAGTAAGAACGAATACCCGGGAGAATGCCGCGAACGCTGCCGCTTTCGAGCCGGTCGAGAGAAACGCAGTGACCGGAGTGGGTGCGCCTTCATACACATCAGGCGACCAGATATGAAACGGAACGGTTGCGACCTTGAAACCGAATCCCACGATCATCATCGCGGCGCCCGCGAACAACATTTCCTTCGAGAACAGGCGCCCGGACGCGATGCGCTGTGCGATCAGCTGAAGATCGGTCGTTGCCGCGGGACTCTCGCCCGCTTGATATGTAGCGCCGTAGACAAAGGCCATGCCGTAAAGCAGAAACGCCGTCGAGAATGAGCCGAGAATAAAGTACTTCATCGCGGATTCGTTCGAGCGAGTGTCGCGGCGACGATAGCCGCAGAGCACGTAGGTCGCTATCGACGTTATCTCGAGTCCCAGGAAGATCATCACCAGATTGTTCGCGGCTGACATGAACAGCATTCCGGTCGTTGCGAACATGAGAAGCGCGAAGTATTCGCCTACCGGAAGTTCCTCATCTTTGATCCATCGCAGGGAAATGAGCACGGTCAGGAACGTGACTATCAAAAAGATCATCGCGAACATCAGCCGGAGGTGGTCGTTGATGATCATGCCGCCGTAAGAGATCTCTCCGTCGTGATCCCAGAGGCTGACCACGGCAGCAGCGGCCGCAGCCAGGCCGGCAAGCGACAGGGCACTCGCAATTCGGCGCTCGATCTGCCGCGAGACCGCGTCGAGAACCATTATGAGAATCGCGACAACCGCCGTGATCGTCTCGGGCAGAATTGCGTGAAAACTGATGCCAACTTTGTTCATCTATCGCTCTTGAATAAGAGTCTCGCCTTCGGAGGATGTCTCGGCTGTTTCAACTGCCGGGCTGAATCGCGCCTTGATTGCCGCTATGCTCGCATCGGTGCGTGAAAGGAACACGCCTGGGAAAACCCCCATAACAAAAATCAAAGCGATCACGGGCGCCAGCGCTAACTTCTCTCGCGCGTTGAGATCGGTGAGCTTTTGATTGGCAGGGTTAGTAACCTCTCCGTAGATTACGCGCTGGTACATCCAGAGCATATACACCGCTGAGAGGATCATCCCGATCGCGGCGAGCGAGGCAAACAGCATCGCGTGCGGCAGCACCGTCGACGTGAACGTGCCGATCAACACCAGGAATTCGCCTACGAAGCCGTTCAACAACGGAAGCGCGATCGACGAAAGCGTCACGATCAGGAACAGAGTCGAGTAAACCGGCATGACGGTGGCCAGCCCCCCGAACTCCGCGATCAGGCGCGTATGCCGCCGGTCGTAGATCATCCCTACAATGATGAACAGTGCGCCAGTCGATACGCCGTGGTTGAGCATCTGATAAAGCGCCCCTTGCATGCCTTTGTCGGTGAATGAAAAGATCCCGAGCACTACGAATCCCAGATGGCTCACCGAAGAATAGGCTACCAGCTTCTTCATATCGGGCTGGACCATCGCTACAAGCGCGCCATAGATGATGCCGATCACGGCCAGGGTTGCGATCAGCGGCGCCCATTCGCGAGCCGCGTCCGGGAAAATCGGCAGGTTGAAACGCATCAATCCGTACGTCCCCATCTTCAGGAGCACACCAGCGAGCAGCACCGAGCCCGCGGTTGGCGCCTCGACGTGAGCGTCCGGAAGCCAGGTATGAAAAGGGAAGAGCGGAACTTTGACAAAGAACGCGAGACCGAACGCCCAGAACAACCAGGTCTGGGTGTTCGGGCTCAAGACAAGAACGTGGGTTTGCACGGCTTCGGTGATCGTCGCGATATCGAAGGTGAAGTTGTTCGTCGCGTGTCCGTGCAGATAGTAAAGCGCGATGATTCCGGCAAGCATCAGCAGCGAGGCGACTACGGTATAGATGACGAATTTGACTGCGGCGTAGATTCGGCGCTCGCCGCCCCACACACCGATAAGGAAATACATCGGGACAAGCATGACTTCCCAGAAGAGATAGAACAGGAACATGTCCCAGGCGATGAAAACGCCGATCATTCCGGTCTCGAGAGCGAGAATCGCGATCAGAAACTCGCGCAAGCGGTGATGAATTGAGTTCCAGGAGGAGAGCAATGCAAGGGGAACAAGCAGTGTAGTGAGCAAGACAAGCCAGAGGCTCAAACCGTCTATGGCGACGTGATACCGGACGCCTAGGTCGAACGCGCTTATCCAGGGAACGTTTGTTTCGAACTGGCGCCCGCCCGCGGAATTGAACCCAAAGGGAAGCACCAGTGACAAGAGGAACGTTGCGGTTGCGAACAACAACGCGGTCCACTTGATCGTATTTTCATTGGTGCGTTCGCCGCGGCCTATGAGGAGAAGCGCGATGGCGCCCGCCAGCGGCAGCAATGCAATGATCGTTAGAAGGTAACTTGCCATCTTCGTTAGTTGCTGTGTCCTGTACGGGCGGCCCTCTGTGGCCACCCCTCCTCGAAAGCGCAGGCGTAAGGGGCGGCCACGGAGGGCCGCCCCT
>DATMCM010000353.1:0-3675 GCA_035558335.1 Blastocatellia bacterium
ATGACCGAGGCCGATCGACGAGCATATGTCATTGCCGACAACAAGCTTGCCGAGCTTGCGGGGTGGGATCGCGACACCTTGGCGATCGAGCTTCAATTTCTTCAGGACGTGCAGTTCGATGACATTGAGGTTACAGGCTTCTCGCTTGGCGAGATTGACATGATCCTTGACGAAGCTTCCGAAAAGCGCCCGCAAGAGTCCGGTCCCGACGACGACGATCGCGGCAGGGTTCCTCAAAATATTGTCTCCCGAACCGGCGATCTTTGGATTCTTGGCACCCATCGCCTGCTTTGTGGCGATGCGCGGGATCCATCCGACTATCAACGACTGCTCGAAGACCAAAAGGCTGACGTGGTTTTGACGGATCCGCCGTTCAATGTTCCAATCGATGGACATGTATCGGGCCTGGGAAAGGTCAAGCATCAGGAGTTTGCGATGGCATCGGGCGAGATGTCCGAGCGCGAGTTCACCGACTTTTTGTCGTCGTTCCTGGGCTGCGCGAAGGTTTGCTGCAAGGACGGCGCCATCATGTTCGTTTTTATGGATTGGCGACACCTGACCGAGCTGACCACCGCCGGTCGGGACAATGACCTCGACCTTAAGAATCTTGTGGTATGGGCCAAAGACAACGCCGGCATGGGCAGCTTTTATCGATCCAAGCACGAGCTTTGCTTTGTTTTCAAGAACGGCGGTGCGTCGCATACCAACACCTTCGAGCTTGGCCAGCACGGTCGTTATCGCACCAACGTGTGGGAATATGCCGGGGTCAATACCTTTCGCAATGGTCGCTTGGACGAGCTTGCAATGCATCCGACCGTCAAGCCGGTTGCGATGATTGCCGATGCCATACGCGACGTGACACGGCGCGCGGAAATTGTGCTAGACCCGTTTGCGGGCAGTGGCACGACTGTCATCGCGGCGGAGAAGACCGGGCGCCATGCCCGCGTAATCGAATATGATCCCGGCTATTGCGACGTCATTGTATGTCGCTGGCAGAAATATACCGGCAAGACCGCAACCCTTGATGGCTCGAACAGAACCTTCGAGGACATTGAGATGGAACGCGCTCCCCTCACCAAAGGAAAACTCGATCCCGGCGGAGCGGCCCCGACGCCCGGCTCGGTGTTGCCATGAGCGCTGACCAAAACCCTCCGAAAAAACCGACCTCCGATCCAGCTCCGACCGACAGCGGAAACTCACCAAATCCTGAGTATAAAGTCGGCCCCGGACACCCGCCAAGAGAACATCAATTCAAGAAGGGCGCCCCATCACCCCACCCAACGGGCCGACCGCGCAAGGATGCAACCCTCGCACCAGATCTGAAAAAGGCTCTGGAGGATGCACTTAACAAGAAGGTTGAGGTCAAAAGGGGTGAACGACAAGTCTTAATATCTAAAGCGGTTGTTGGCATCGAACAGCTCGTCAATCAGTTCGCCAAAGGCGATCGTCACGCCCGCAAAGACTTGATGGACATAGCGGCAAAATTTGGTGTGGATTTGCTGGCTGGCCAGAGGGGTAAAATCGAGGAAGCTCTATTGCCCAGTCATCAAGCTATCCTCGATGATTATGTCTCACGCCAACCGCGCGCCAGTCCGGTAATCGAACCAAAGGTGATTGCGTCTGCTGAACTCCGGGACGGCGTCGTAACAATTCGCCCCAAGACAACTCGACCGGTGAATCGCCTCCGGCCTCCTGAGACATGATTGACTCACGTCCAATCGCAACCACGCATTTAGTTTCCGAAGCCGAGAAACGCCGAGAAAATCCTTACCATGGCCGATCTGACCGCCACTCCCGTCCCGAGTAATTTTTCGCAGCAAGCGGTCTTGCGCGCGGCACTAGCGACTGATTTCCGGTCGTTCGTTCAGTATGTGTTTGGGGTGCTTCGGCCGGGGATAGAGTTTCGACCCAACTGGCATATCGATGCTATGACCTACAAGTTGTCCCAGGTTGCTACCGGCGAGGTCAAGCGGCTGATTATCACAGTCCCGCCGCGTAATCTAAAATCCATCTGTGCCTCGGTCGCCCTACCGGCCTGGTTTCTCGGTCACCATCCGTCCGAACGTGCGGTAGCGATTTCCTATTCTGCGGACTTGGCAAAGGTCCACGCCAACGACTTTCGCCGAGTGGTCAACGATCCTCTTTACCAGACTGTGTTTCCGGACATGCGCGTTGCGCGCAACACCGATCAGGAAATTACCACCACATTGCGCGGGAAGCGTTACGCAACTTCCATCGAGGGCACGCTCACCGGCCTCGGCGGCAATTTGTTCATTATTGACGACCCAATTAAGCTTGGAGACGCTTTTTCTGAGGTCGTTCGCAAACGCACTATCGATTGGTACCGCGAAACCCTGCTGACCAGACTGGACGACAAGAAGTCCGCTCGGATCGTGGTGCTCATGCAGCGCGTTCACCAACAGGATCTCGTCGGCTACTTACAGGAGCAGGACAGTAAATTCGAAGTCCTTAATCTGCCAGCTATTGCTCCAACTGGCAGTCGGATCCCGACTGGACCGGATGCTGCCTACTTTCGTTCGCCGGGAGAGTTGCTTCACCCGGATCACGAGCCCGACGAGGTATTATTGAATTTAAGAAAGGGAATGGGCTCGATGGGGTTTCTTGCCCAGTATCAACAGACTCCAGTTTCTGCTGAGGGAACGTTTATCAAGAACAAGTGGTTTATTCGGAAATTGTGTTCGGACCTAAAGATCAAATCGTTATGAGTTGGGACATTGCCTTAAGCGAAGCCGAGACCGGGGACTACTCGGCGGGGGTTGTGCTGCTTAATCGCGGTGAGACCTTCTACGTTCGCGAAGTTGTCCGAGGTCGCTTTCCGTTTCCACAACTACTCGAAAAAATCGTCGATATGTGCACCCGCTATCGAGGCACGTTGCTTATCGAGGACTCTCCTATAAGCAAGGGGCTGATTCAGGCGTTGAAAAACAAGAATGTCAACGTCGTCACCGTAACGCCTGACAAAGAGAAACGGTCCCGGGTTATCGCCCAAAGCGATCTTTTTGAGGGTGGCTCGATATTTATTCAGGAGCACGCTGAATGGCGCGAGATCTTCATCCGAGAACTTCTTGATTTTCCCGGCGGTCGTCACGACGACCAGGTGGATGCTCTTGTGCAGGGCCTTGCATATCAACGCGGGCAATGGCTCAGGGAACTCAAGGTTCGAGCGACGACGGGCTATTAGCCTATTCCTCGCTCTTGAGATCCTTTAAAAAGATCCCAGAGCTGATCGGCTCTTGCTCCAAATGTTCGAGGTGCCTCGCCGTCTCAACCTCGCCCAATCTAACGGTCGCACGGACGCGCACATATCGAAGGGTCAATCGCCGACCACCTGCTTCTCTAACAACAGCACCCGACGCATAGCAACGCCGTTCGACGCCGAAAGAAAATGCGCACGGTCTAGGCGCAATAAGAGCACTCATGGTTAATCCATCGCTTGCCTCGTGTGCTTTGAAACCTATATCTGCTGTGTCCAATGGCCGTCGCTCCTGATTAGGTTGCCGGTCTCGCAAAACCCTTTGGTTGCCAACGACTTTGAAAGTCGGCTGCTTCCCGCGGCTTGCATGCGTTTCTAATTCACATCCATCTCTTAGTTACACTTGGCCGACGGCGAATTTCGCGAGCCGCGTCTGACTGTGCCCATCCCAGATCGGATAT
>DATMCM010000354.1:0-3341 GCA_035558335.1 Blastocatellia bacterium
GCCAGCTTGTGGCGTCGCAGAGCTGCTAGCTCCGACAGCCCAGAGGCTTGCGGCGTCGCAAGCTGTCAGCTTGCGCTATTCCTCAACCTTCACTCGCTCGTTGAAGCGCTGCATCGCGCGTTCAACTCCTTCTGCGAGTACCACCTCAACTGCATCTGCAGCGCGATCGAGCACCTCTTCCAGCGTCTCTCGCTCCCTCCTCGGGATCTTCGAAAGCACGAAGCTGGCAAGATCCGAGACCGGATGATCCGGCTTGACGCCCATTCGCACACGGGCGAACTCTCCAGAGCCTAGCCGATCGATTATCGACTTCAGGCCTTTTTGGCCCCCGGCGCTCCCTCTCGGACGAACTCTAATCATCCCGAACGGCAGCGCAGCCTCGTCCGAAGCCACGATCAGGTTCGCCGTGTCGCCTTCGGCGTGGCGTTCGAGCAGCGGCTTCACCGCATCGCCGCTCAAGTTCATGAAAGTCTGCGGCTTGACCAACAACACTCGCTCGCCGGCCAACACGATCTCGGTAGTCTTAGCGGCGAACTCGTTGCGAAAGCGGCGACCGCCCGCTCTTTCGAACAATCTATCAATGAGCATGAACCCGAGGTTGTGCCGAGTCTCCTCGTACTCCGTCCCCGGATTCCCAAGACCCACGACTAACTTCATAACAGTGGCCGGCGGTCGGTGGGCGGTGGTCGGCGTTGATCCCTCTCAACCGGCCACCGGCCACCGACCACTGACCGCTATTCTTCTTCCGTCTTGCCCTTCTTGATCACTTCGGGTTCGGTGCCGGGCGCGGCTTCCGCAGCTTCGCCCTCAACAGGCGCAGCCACTGCAACCTCTTCGACCATTCTCGGCGCAAGCACGCCAGCTACGATCTGGTGAGGATCGACAAATATCTTGACCTTGTCGCGATCGTAAACCAGATCGGCCACCGTCACGTGATCTCCGATATTCAGACCGGAGACATCGACCTCGATATACTCCGGGATATCGCCCGGCAAGCACTCGACCTCAAGCTCTCGCATCTGAAGCTCGAGTATGCCACCTTCCAACTTTACGCCGACCGGCTCGCCCTTCGTCTCGATACGGACGCGAACGCGTGTAGCGGTCGTCATCGACAGTCGCAGCAGGTCAGCATGAAGCAGACGTCCCTTGACGGGGTCGACCTGCCAGTCCTTTATGATTACAGTCGCCGGCTCGGCGCCTGTCTCTCCAGGCACCGCGAGCTTAAAGATCGTGTTGTGACCGGTGTCCGACCGGAGAATGTTCGCGAGGTCCTTCGCGCTCACAGCGATCGCGAGCGGGTCAATCCCTTCGCCGTAAACGGCAACGGGGACCATCCCACGAGACCGCAGCCGCCGAGTTGGACCCTTGCCCACGCCTTCGCGCGAGATTGAACTGATTGTTAAGTCTTTTATCATCGCTTACTCCGATATGCGATTCGTGACTCGTAAGAATGCGATAGTGACCAATCGCCACAAATCCATCCTCACGTATCACTAAATTCAAATAAACAGCTTACTCACCGACGTCTCATCGTGTATCGACAAAATAGCTTCAGCCAAAAGTTTCGCCACGCTCAAGCACGTTATCTTTGACGACCCGCAAGCGCTGGCGGTCGGAATCGTGTTGGTTACTACAACTTCCTCCAGAGGCGACGCCTCGATTCTTTCAACCGCTGGACCGCTCAACACCGCGTGCGTGGCGGATGCCAGCACCCGCTCCGCACCGTTCCTCTTGAGTGCCACCGCTGCTTGAACCAACGTTCCAGCGGTGTCGATCATGTCATCAACGATCAAAGCCGACCGGCCTTCGACCTCGCCGACTACGTGGAGCACTTCGACCTCGCCCAACCGCTCGTAGTCGCGGCGTTTGTCGATGATTGCCAGCTCGGCGTCCAACCGCTTCGCATAAGCGCGGGCCCGCTCCACACCTCCCGCGTCCGGCGCAACCACAGTCAGGTTCGGCAGCGCCAGATTCTGGAAGTAGCCCACCAGCACCGGGGCGGCAAACAAGTGATCGGCCGGAATATCAAAGAAACCTTGAATCTGACCAGCATGCAGATCAAACAGCAGCACGCGGTCGGCGCCGGCCTCGGTGATCAAGTTGGCTACGAGCTTTGACGAAATCGGAACTCGCGGCCGGTCCTTCCGATCCTTGCGCGCGTAGCCGTAATACGGAATTACCGCGGTTATCCGCTTTGCCGAAGAGCGCCGAAACGCATCGAGCATGATCAGCAGCTCCATCAGGTTCTGGTCGACCGACGGGCAGGTAGGCTGGACTATGAAGCAGTCTTCACCGCGCACGTTTTCAAGAATCTGAAAGTTGTACTCGCCGTCGGAGAACCTCCCGGTGTTCGCTTTGCCATTCTCGATCCCCAGGTGTTGGCAGATCTCTTCAGCGAGCGGCCGGTTCGCGTTTCCTGAAAAGACCTTTATGTTCACCTCTCCTCCGAAACCGGTTTGTTGGCTGGGGAGGGAGGATTCGAACCTCCGAATGGCGGCTCCAAAGGCCGCTGCCTTACCGCTTGGCGACTCCCCAAGATCAGCTTTTAAGGATTGTAGTCCGAAACTCGCCTGCCTGACGAGAAGCCAAAAGCGTTATACGGAGGCTTCGACCGAGCAAGGCTGGCTTTCATTGAAAAAGCGTTTCCAAATACTCCCGCCGGTTGATCGCCCGCGCGGGCTCCGACCAATAGCCGGCGGCGCGCATCTCCGCGTGCGCAAGCCGGCTCGTTTCCACATTTTCAAAGACCCCAAAGACAGTTGCGCCGCTGCCGGACATCAAAGCTTGTCTCGCACCCAGACTCAAGAGTCTGCGCTTGACTTCCGCGATCTCGGGGTGCGCGGCCAGCACAACCTCTTCAAGATCGTTGCCAACCGCAAGTGACAGCCCACGGATGCCTTTAGCGGCAAAAAAAGTAAAAGGCATCATAGCGGCCGGTCCCGCCGATGTCAACCGCGACAGCTTTCCGTAAGCCTCGGCGGTTGATACCGCAAACCCTGGATTCACCAGCAGCAATTGCTCACATTCCGCTTGATCGAGCGAGTAGACCTCTTCGCCTCGCCCGACTCCCAAAGCGGTGCCCCCGATCAAAAAGAAAGGAACATCAGAACCGAGCCCCGCGGCAACTTGCGTCAGCTCCGGATCTCCCGGCTGGACTTTCCACAGGCGGCACAGTCCTAGAAGAACAGCGGCAGCATTCGACGAGCCTCCGCCAAGACCCGCCGCGACGGGAATGCGCTTTTCGATCTCGATCCGCGCTCCGAACTCGGTTCCCACAAGTTCGCGGAGGTGGGTTGCAGCTTTGTGTGCGAGGTTCGTTTCATCGCAGGGCACGCGCGGAT
>DATMCM010000355.1:0-4506 GCA_035558335.1 Blastocatellia bacterium
CGTCAGACGCTAGGCTATGGGGCGCCGCGGTTCACCGGATCGATTACCGCGGCTCAAATGAAAGAGCGGAACAACAAACGACTTGAAGGTGATGCTCATATTCCAGGCGGCAAGTTCCTGATGGGCAGAACGTTATCGTCAGGCTTCACTTTCGACAACGAACAACCGGCGCACCAGGTCGAAGTGAACCCTTTTTCAATTTCACGCACCGCGGTTACGCAGTCCGAGTTCGCAGCGTTCGTCGAAGATCGCGGCTACCACCGAACCGAGTTGTGGTGCGAAGCGGGTTGGCGGTGGCGACAGACCGCAAGGGCCGAACACCCGGTATATTGGCGACGTGAATCAACGGGTCGATGGCTTAGACGGCATTTCGATCGGTGGGTTCCGTTGGAAGATCGAATTCCAGTAATTCATCTCAACTGGTATGAAGCCGATGCGTACTGCCGTTGGGCCGGGCGAAGGCTGCCAACCGAGGCCGAATGGGAGATGGCAGCCAGCTGCGAGCCTTCAGCTGATGGCTACGGCATCACCGCTTGCAAGAGAGCTTATCCCTGGGGCGATACGCAGCCAACCCCTGATCGAGCAAACCTCGATTGGCGGGCGATGGGCGCCATCGAAGTGGACGAGTTACCGTTGAGCGATAGCGCGTTCGGTTGCCGGCAGATGATTGGCAACTGCTGGGAGTGGACCTCCACCGACTTCGGCCCGTATCCCGGTTTCGAACCGGGTCCGTACAAAGAGTATTCCGAGCCGTGGTTCGGCGATCACAAAGTGTTAAGGGGCGGGTGTTGGGCGACTCGCTCATCGATGATTCACAACGCCTATCGCAACTTTTATACACCCGACCGTCGCGACGTGTGGGCTGGCTTTCGCACCTGTGGCGTGCAAATCAGTTGAGCCCTGGTCACTTTTCCTCGGTGCCATTCGAATGAACATCGGTATTGTGACGCCCGCACCGCCCGAATCGCGTTCCGGCAATCGAGTCACAGCCATTCGCTGGGCAAAGATTCTAAGGAAGCTGGGCCATCGCGTCGTAATAACTCAGTCCTACACCTGCGAAGCATTCGACATGCTGGTTGCGCTGCACGCGCGACGCAGCTCCAGTTCAATCAGCCGCTTCCACCGCGTTCGTGCCAACGCTCCGTTGATCGTAGCGCTAACCGGTACTGATCTCTATCGAGACGTCAAGCGACAAAGCAAACAGGCTCAAGCTTCGCTCGATCTCGCCACCCGCATCGTGGTACTTCAAACTCAGGCGCTCGTCGAACTGCAACCTGTTTGGCGAAGGAAGGCGAGAGTTGTGCACCAGTCGGTTTCACCGCTCAAGCGACCTCGCCGGCCATTCTCCGCCGAAAGCTTCGATGTTTGTGTTGTTGGCCACCTTCGACCGGTGAAGGATCCGTTCCGGGCTGCTATGGCGTCCCGGCTTCTACCGAAGTCGTCTCGGATTCGAGTCAATCAGCTCGGGGGCGCTGTAACCGAAAGGGAAGAGGCGCGTGCTCGTTTGGAGATGAAGTCGAACTCTCGGTACGGATGGCTCGGCGAAGTCTCACCATCCCAGGTGGCCGGCGTGATGTCCAGGAGCCGATTGTTTGTGATCTCATCGCGAATCGAGGGCGGAGCGAACGCTCTCGGCGAAGCGATCGTCGCCGGGCTGCCGGTGCTCGCTTCGCGGATCCCGGGCTCGATTGGGATCCTCGGCGATGACTATCCGGGCTACTTCCGGGTGGGTGATACTCGCGAACTTGCGCGTTTGATGTTGCGCTGCGAAACCGACCCAGCCTTTCTTGCGGGTCTAACAACTTGGTGCCACAGTTTGAGCACGCTGTTCGATCCGTCTCGCGAGCAAGCCGCCTGGTTGGATTTACTCAACGAGGTGGTTGCCGCGCCCCAGCATTCTGCAAGCAATCCTTAGCTGATCAGTAGCCAGCACGATTCATTCGTATCGAAGCGCCTCCATCGGGTCCACTTTCGTAGCTCTGCGAGCCGGGACGTAGCACGCGGCGAGCGACACACCCGCGAGCAGCAAAGCAACCACGACGTAGGTCAATGGATCGGTTGCGCTCACGCTGAACAGCAGCGTCCGCATCACTCGCGTCAACGCGAACGCTCCCGCAAGCCCAATCCCTACCCCGGCCAGAGACAACTTCATGCCCTGCCCGACTACCATCGCCAGGACATCCGTCACCTGCGCTCCAAGCGCCATGCGTATCCCAATCTCGTTTGTACGATGCGTGACCGAGTAGGACATAACACCATACAGCCCGACCGATGCGAGAATCAGCGCTACTATTGCGAACACGCCAAGCAGAGTCATCGCGAATCGCCGCTGGGCCATCGAGTCCGCGACCATTCGCTCCATAGTGCTGACCCTGAAGATCGGCAGCTCACGATCCACTTCCTGGATTGCGCCGCGCACCGCCGAAGCGACGCTTGCCGGCTCACCGGTGGTGCGCACGACCAGGAAGAGACCATTTGTCGGCAACTGGCGATGCGGAACGTAGTACTGAACCGGCGATTCGCCTTCCAGTCCGCGCTGCTTCACGTGCCCGACAACGCCGACTACTTCGCGCCAGATGGGGTTGCCCTCGGGATCACGCTGGAAGCTGATTCGTTTTCCGATCGCGTCCTCGTCCGGCCAGAACTTGCGCTGCATGGTTTCGTCGATGATTGCCACTTGCGGTGCATCACGCACGTCGCGATCGTCGAAATAGCGGCCTCGCACAAGCGGAATGTTCATCGTTTGAAAGTAGCTCGCGCCGGCGAACCAGCGGTTTCCCCACGGCGACATCTCGCCGGGAGCGGGTGTTCGACCTTCGATGCTGAAGCTGCCGCTCGAGCCTGATCCGCTCATCGGCACGCTCGTAGAGACGCCGGCAGACTCTACACCGGGCAAAGCTTTGACCTTCTCCAGGGATTGCTGGAAAAACGCATCAACTTGCTGAGGCTCCTTGTACTTCGTGGCGGGCAACGAAAGCTGCATCGTGAGCAAGTGATCAGCGCGAAACCCCGGATCAACTTCTTGCAGTCTCTGAAAGCTCTTCAAAAGCAGACCCGCTCCCACAAGCAACACCAGAGCAAGCGCGACCTCCGCCACCACGAAAAGGCCGCGCACGCTGCGGCGCGCTGAGCCGCTCCTGCCGCCTTCCTTCAGAACCGAATGCAGATCACTCATAGAGGCTTGAAGCGCGGGAAACAGACCGAAAATAATCCCGGTCAGCAACGAAACACCAACCGTGAAGACCAATACGCGGGCATCGATGCCGATCTCGTTCGAGCGGGGAATCTTGTCCTGATTGATAGACAACAATGCGGACATACCCCAATAGGCGAGCGCAAGCCCGACCCCGCCGCCGACCAGGGCCAGCAACACACTCTCTGTCAGAAGCTGACGGGTTACCCGCCAGCGTCCGGCTCCGAGCGCGGTACGGATTGCAATTTCCTTCTGACGCAGCGCCGCCCTCGCAAGCAAGAGATTGGCGACGTTCGCACAGGCGATCAGTAAAACGAAGGCAACCGCTGCGAGCAAGACCAGCAGCGCCGGCCGGATCTCGCCAACGACGTTCTCGCGCAGCGAGGCCAGCAACAATCCCCAACTTGTCGGATCATTTGCGTCACCGCCCTCGAAGTACTGCTGGCGCACGTTTGCCGCAACGGTGTCCATCTCAGCCTGAGCCCGCTCCATCGTGACGCCCGGTTTGAGCCTGGCGATCACAAACAGGAATTCATTTCGCCATCGCTGCGGGTCCAATTGTTGCTGGGTGAAGGCTATGGGGGAGTACAGATCCTGAACCTGGCCGAGTTCGCGTCCGAACTGGAAGTCACGCGGCAAGGTACCGATCACGGTGTAGTTCTCGCCGTTCAATTTTATTGTGTTGCCGATCAGATTCGGATCACCGGCAAAGCGACGCTTCCAGAGAGCATCGCTCAGGACGACCACACGATTGCGGCCTGGCTGATCTTCTTCCGCCGAGAACAAACGTCCTTGCGCCGCTTCTACTCCAAGCGTGGAAAAGAACGTGTGCGAGATGGTCATTCCCTGCAGGCGCTCGGGATCGCCGCTATCGGTCAGGTTCACCGGCCAGCCGGTTGCCGCGCCAACCGCTTCGAATGAATCACAGTGGTCGCGATAATACGAATAGCCGCTGGCCGACACCGAGGCTTTCAGATCGAGTTTGGGGTAGTTGTGATAGATCTGAACCAGCCGCTCGGAGTCTTTGTAGTTGAGAGGCCGAAGCAGGATCGCATTCACCACGCTGAAGATCGCAGTGTTTGCACCGATGCCCAGGGCCAACGCGATCACCGCGACGATCGAAAAGCCCGGCTGTTTGATGAGCATTCGCACGCCGTAGCGCAAGTCTTGAAGTAAGGTTTCCATGATGGTTCCTGGTTTCGGGGTTATGATAGTCAGTAGTCAGTAGTCAGTAGTCCGTAGTCAGTAGTCCGTAGCTCGTATTCCGGAGATCAAGTAGAACCTCGAAGCACGAGCTACGGACTACGGACTAC
>DATMCM010000356.1:0-8848 GCA_035558335.1 Blastocatellia bacterium
AGACTCAGCCGGGGTCCGAGTCTGAGTGACGGCGCCCATCATCACGTCGTCGGTAAAAGAGAGGCCCTTGAAGTTCAGTTCATCTCGAAGCAGCCCGCTAACGATGTTCTTCGATAGCGAAGAGGGCAATGCGGCCGGACCATCGAACGCAGGATAGTGGGCATGTCCCACGATGATCGCGTTCAGCCGGGCGTTGATTTTGCTAAACAGCTCCAGGTAGGGCGCTACGTCATTCCTGGTTATCTCGTCGCGCGAGCGATCTATGGTCGGCAAGATCTCATGCGAGTCAACACCCGCCCCGCCCAAACCTGGAAAGTGTTTCCCGACGCCGATCACGCCGCCGCGCTGAAGCCCCTCGAGATATGCCCCTCCGAGCCGAACCACCTCGGCAACCGAACTGCCGAGGTATCGGCCCTTGATTCCATTGCTGACGGAGTCGTCCAGGGCGATGTCCAGCACCGGCGCGAAATTCAGATTGAAGCCAAGCGTGCGCAGCGCCTCGGCGGTGATCTCGCCCAATCGCGCCGCGATCGAGGCGTCGCCCGATGCGCGAAGCAGATCGGCAGACGGCATCGGCGAGAAGATCTGTTTCAGTCGATCAACGCGTCCGCCCTCCTGATCAACCGCGATCAGCGGCGGAACTTGCAGCAAGGAGCGAATCGACGACGTCAACTCGACGACTTGTTGAGCGCTTTCGATGTTGTGACCCATCAGCAGCACGCCGCCGGGCTGGATCGTCTCGAGCATCCCGCGCGTCATCAGATCGAGCTGCGTGCCCGGAAGACCAATTATCAGTAGTTGTCCAACTCTGTGTTCTAGCTTCATGTCAATTTGGATCTTAGGTTTTGACTAGCAAGGGGCGAAAATCGCAAGCTTGCACAAGTCCAACCTAAATCGTCTTAATCTTTCTGACCGACTGAATCTCTTTGGAAAAGCGCTCTCAAATTGATGTCGTAAGGCTCGCGGGCGATTCCAGCATCTGTGATTATCGCCGATACGTATCGATGAGGAGTCACATCGAACGCTGGATTGGCAACTTCGACGCCGTGCGGCGCAATCTGCTCGCTGCGAAAGTGAGTGACTTCTCTTGCGGCGCGCGACTCGATGGGAATAAGTTCGCCCGAGCCGAGCTTCAGATCCACGGTCGAAAGCGGCGCTGCGACGTAGAACGGCACGTTGTTTTCGTGTGCTGCGATGGCGACCATATAGGTTCCGATCTTGTTTGCTACGTCGCCGTTCGCCGCCACGCGGTCGGCTCCGACGATAACGCAATCTACGGCGCCCGCCTTCAAGAAGTGCCCCGCCATGCTGTCGGTAATAAGCGTAACCGGTATGTCGTCGTGCGCAAGCTCCCACGCAGTCAACCGCGCGCCTTGGAGGAAAGGGCGAGTCTCGTCTGCGATGACTCGAACCCGCTTTCCCGACTCTACCGCCGCCCGTATCACTCCGAGCGCGGTGCCGAAGCCTGCGGTCGCAAGCGCGCCCGCGTTGCAGTGAGTCAGCACCGTGCCGTTATCCGGTATCAGCGACGCGCCGAACTGGCCCATTCGCTGGTTGCTCTCGACGTCTTCGCGATGCATCTCGTTTGCTTCGTCGATCAGGCTTCGGCGGACGTCATCCATTGAGGCGCCGTCGCGGCGGGCGTGTTTGAAAGCCCATCTCATCCGTTCGACCGCCCAGAACAGGTTTACTGCAGTCGGACGCGTCTCGGAGAGCCGTTCGCAGATCTGGTGAAAGTTTTGCTCGAACTCATCCATAGAAGAGGCGTTCGACTGATTCAGGCCCAGCGCAATGCCCATAGCCGCCGCGACGCCGATAGCCGGCGCGCCTCGGATGACCATGTCTTCGATTGCGTTGGCAACTTCTTCGTAGGTCTTGAAGATCGGGTAGAGCTCTTCGGTCGGCAGCCGCCGTTGATCAATCATCACCACGCCGGCGTCAGTCCATTCAATAGTCTTAATCATCGCCGCGAGGATGATAGCGAATCGAACAGCGGCTTGGCAACGAAGCTGAGGAATGGGCAGTGTCTTAGTTTCGTCGTCATCTCTCCGATCCCTTTGCGTCTCAGCGACTCTGCGGTTAGATAGCCTCGAAACCTAATAAACGCAAAGCCGCCGATACGCAGAGACAACGCTGAGAGAATTGAATCTTAGACACCACCAGGAATGGAGCTACTCTGAACTCTGAACCGACCCAGCACTCGGGAATGGATTTCGGGTTCTCTGTGTTATCATTCCGCCGGCCAAAAACAGTGTCAACGGATCACGACAACACGAGCGAACGGCACTCGCGTTCGAGACAACGCGACGGAGATCCTTCTGAGCACGGGAAGGATAAAAAGGTCGAATACCTCACCGCGCAGCAACTAGCCGAAGTATTGCAGATAAGCGAAGCAACTGTTCACCGACTCCGCCGAGCAGGCCGAATCCCCGCGGTCCTGTTGACCGACCGGCTGATTCGTTTCAACCTCCGCGATGTTCAGAAGGCATTGCGCGCTACTCAGGCTCAGGCGGTGCACGCTGAAAGCGAGGATGAAGAACCCAGCCCGCAGCTTTCGTTTGTAGACATTGAATCCGGGTTTACCCAAGACGGCTAGCCAGCAGATTCCAGATCGTTCCATCTGGGTATTCCTGCCTTGAGAGGCAACTCTCAACTCAAATACCAATCTTTGCCAACGCGTCAATCACTTGTCCCATAAGCAATGTCGCTCTCGGGTAGGAAGCTTCAAGGAGTTCTATTCCTTCTCTCAACCCTTCACCAAGCCGATCATAAACTTGGTGCTGATTACTCTCTCCTTCATCTAGTAGCCTCTTTATGTCGCTCATCAACTTCTGAAGAGTCTGCCGCTCCTTCTGATCCACAGACTCAATCTGTTGAAGCTCGACATGCAATTGGTCGAGCGTGTTGTGAAATTGCTGTTTATCCATCGTAAGAATCCTTATGAGAGGGCAGTTGCAAAGCTTTGTCTGGCCGCTGCTGTACGATAGTTTCGAAGATGCAACGCAGTCAAACGTATTAGCGCCAGCGTACATCCATGCGGGCCGTCCGAACCCGAATCCTATCCCAAATCCGGGGCGCTTGTGACCCGAACAACATCGTCCAAAATCGTCTGCGAGATTGCGTCCCGGCCCGATCGTGAAGTCGAAACGACCTCACCCAGTTCAGTTTTGAAGACCGCGAGCTTCGATGTGCCTCGCACCGAGAAGAAAGGCGAGTCAGCGGCGACAACCTCGGGGGTAACCGTCAACCTTACGCGGCCGTTGGATTCGTGCGCTCGGCCGACAAGCCGCACCGCGTGTCCGGCAGCTCGCGCGGCTTCAATCAAGGGCTCGGTCTTTTCGTTGATGCCAACCCGCGACACATCCGCGAGCATCGTGTCGGCGCTCATCAAAGACTTTGCAAGGATCAGGATCTTTGCGGCGGTGTCCCAGCCTTCGACATCCAGCGAAGGATCTGGTTCCGCGATCCCTTCTGTCTGTGCTTGTGCCAACGCCTGTTCAAACGGAACTCCCCGCTCTTGCATCTCAGTCAGGATGTGATTGGTGGTGCCGTTCAGTACGCCTGCAATCTCCAACACTCGCTCGCCATCGAGTTCGAAGGGGATCATCACGCCGGTGGTGCCGCTGTAGGCGAAGCGCGAGCCGCCCGCTTTGGCTGCTTGACCCATCGACGTGAAACCATGTACCAGCGGTCCTTTGTCCACGGTGACGACGTTCAAGCCTCGGCAAAGGGCCAGCGTGATCAGATCGAGTGCGGGCTGGCCGTACTGAATGTCAGTGGGCAGTGATTCGATGAGAACTGTAATACCGGCCGGCTCGAGCGAATGGATGAACGAGCGCGAGTCTATCAGCGATACGGCAGGCGCATATTCGCTGAGCTTGCGACCTTGCGACTTGTGAATCAGAACGCGATCAAGGGCTTTGTGTGAGTCGAGCACGAGTCCGCCCGAGCTGTCGGCAACGGCGCGAATGCTGAGCGTCGGTGAAAGACCGTCGCAATTTGTTCTGCAATAGTCGGCGAACGCTCGGCCCACATTTCCGAGCCCGAGCAGCGCAACTTGAACGTCTTTCATGGAATATTCTGTTGAATCCGGATGAGATGTCGTCAGTAGTCCGTAGTCAGTAGTCCGTAGCCAGTAGTCCGTAGTCAGTAGTCCGCAGCCAGTAGTCGTTAGCTCGTGTTTCGAAGTTCTACTCGATCTTAAAGATACGAGCTACGGGCTACTGACTACTGACTACTGACTACTGACGACTGACTACTAGCCACCTACCGCTGCTTCCGGCAGGAGTCCCTTGATGTCTCGCACCACACGGGACACTTCTTGCTGATCCGCAAGCGCCATCATGAAAAACTTGTAGCCGTTGTGAAAACAAACAAGGCCGTTCCCAAAAAGCCAGATGCTCGAAAGCATCGGATTGCCGCCCAGCACCAGGCTGATCGGCACGCCGGTGACCGCGCCGCCGGTGAACGCTTCGGCTACGAGCCCCGCGCCAGCCGCGATGCTAAACGCTCCGAGCAACGGAGCGCCGACGTACTTCGCGGCATCACGTTCGAACTTGACCCGCGAGGCTTCGGCTTCGGTGAGATTGCCTTCTGCGAGCAGTTTCTCCTGTCGCTTTAGATACTCCTCATACTTTTCGGAAAGCTTTCTCAATCCGTACGGTGCGATGGCCGAATGAAACAACCAGTTACCCGCGCCGCCCGCGCCCAACAAGACGACATCCAACGATGCGAACGCCGAACCGGCCCGGGTTCCGGCGATCAACGCAAGCGAAACAACTGCAGCCTTGCCGGGGTTTTGCTTAGCCCACCGCCGTCCGCTTGCTATTGCTGCAAGCAGCGACGAAGGCAGACGAGCCGCCGAAGCACCCGTGCGTGCTGCGCCCGACGCGTTTTCATAGTACCGCTTCGCTTCACCGAACAGGTCGGAGGCCTTGCCCTTAGCCTCATTGACGGCATCGCTCGCTGCCTTGCCCGGATCGTTGACCACTTCATTTACTTTTTTTTTAGCGCCCGTTCGTTCAGCCAGATCATCGGCTGCGCTGGCCGCACGTCGCGCCGCGTCTTCGACTGCGCCGGTCGCGCGCCGAGCGGTGTCCGTGACACGCTCGGTGACGCGGTGCTCGCGGTCTATTCGCGAGGCTTCTTCGCGTGCCGCATCGATTGTCGAAGACGCCGCGTCAACTCCTTTGCGGACGACCTCGCCGGCGACTTTTGCGCTCTGATCCAGTTTGGATTTGATGTCGTACTTTTCGTCAAGCTGCCGGGCAGCTTCTTCCGCGCGGCGCCTTATTTCATCGAGCTTGCTTGTCATCTCGCACTCACTCCTTCGAGCTCATCTTACTCTGAGGTTGCCCGATCATCCACTGACGATTTGTACGCCTTTCGAGGCAGGGTGGTTCCTGGCGACATCTGCAGGCGTGCCCCGGATTTGAAAATTGGCAAGCTGCAAGTTGTTTTGCGTTAACGCTTCACGTTCAGGCTTCGTTTCGAATCGGGATTGGACGGCGGCTTTCGTCCACGGCCACGTAGACGACTTCGGCCTCGGTGACGCGCGTAGGCTGGCCCGGGTCCTTCGCTCGGTCGGCTTCCACGGTTACTTTGATCGTGATCGAGGTGCGTCCGATTCGAACCAGCTCGGTGTAGAAGCTTACCAGATCGCCAACGAAGACCGGCGCGACAAACGCTACTTCGTGCATCGCTTTGGTAACGATCCTCTTCAGCGTGTGCTTGCGGACTTCGACCGCGGCGGCGATGTCGATGTAACTGAGGATGACTCCGCCGAAGATCGTCCCGTGCGCGTTGGTGTCCTTCGGCATCAGCACCACGCGAATCGCGGGTTCGGAGGTTGGCTTATAAGGCGCGAACTCGGTGTCCGAAGTAGTCATAGGATCACTCTACAGTGTCCTCTCAATAGCTTCACGGGATTCCTGTATCGGAACAGAGTCCGGTAACAATTACCCCGATCGGGAGGCGCCTGTTATTTCGGTTATGCCTAAAATAACGGTTGACATTCTTGGGAAGTTGTCTTACTATAGCGCGCATCCGGATTACCGGGAGTTAGCCAGACCGATCGACTCGCCGCGAAATCGGGTAAGGGTTGTTTATCGAGTCGGCGTGCTTGATTAGCTCCGGGTCTTTTGTAGCACAAGCGCTCGGACGGCTCAATTATTCAGGTGAAAGCGTGACCGCCAGGTCTCGATTTGTCTCGCACGAACAGTTTTAGTGGCTCATCGAGGGCAATGAGCATCGCTCATTGTCGCAATGGCGATTCATCGATGGACCGCGAGGGGTGACGAGCGGTGTCTCGCTTGCGGAGGGCTGGGTTTGTCTCCGGGTGCTCAAATACGGGAGCTTCGATGGTGGCTGTTGCTGCACGCATTGTGAAACGGTCCGGCGCCTTATGAGAGCATAGCTGAAATCGTGAGGCGGAATCGGGCGGAGGTTAGTCTCGAAGGTTGCTGAAGCCAACTTCTTTTTGTTGGCGGACACCAGGGCAAATAAAAACATACCGCAAGCTGCTTTTGATGGGTTCTTCAGTCAGACAGAAGGAGTCTTGGCGACGCGAGCGGTTTTGGTAATCCGACTGGAAACGCTTGCATAGTTTGAACTCCTTTCACGGCTAGAGAGGGCGCGCCTCGCGGCAAGGTTCAAAACCCACGACGTCCGCACCCGCGCTGCGCTCCCTCTCTCTATCATGCACAGTTTGGTCTATGAAATCATTGCTGCTAATCGATGGCTCCGAGATCATCACAAAACTGTTTGCCGAGTTCTTTGAGAGGCGTGGGTTCACCGTTGTAACCTGCGGTAATCGAGAGGGCGCGATCGAGCGATTGTCCGGGGATGAGCACTATGACGCCATCGTGCTTAGCAACCGGGTACCCGGAACAACCGGAGTGGAGCTTGTGAGATTGATCAGGTCGCTTGAGCACCGCAAGATGACTGCTGTGGTTATGGTAACTGGCAGCGGTGAGATAATGGAGGAGGCGTTGGCAGCAGGTGCGGACGAAGTGCTGCTTAAACCGATCAACCCGCACGCCCTGGTGTGGGCAGTTGACAAGCACGTCTCGTAGTCTCGAGCGCGATGGCTCACAAGAGGATCCGACGGTGGCATTGTCGACGCAGGATTATGCTGGTTTGCTTGAAGTCGAGGCTGGAAGGGTTGGCTCCGGCACTCGAGTCGCGGCGAATGCTTAGGAGGAGGGTTCGTCGATTGGCTCCGGCCGGCTCCAAAGTTTGTATAGCCAGTAGACTAGTAATCCAGCGCCAGCGGCAATTGCTGAGTCGCGAAGCTGCTCAGGCGAGCTGTTCGACAGGAGCCACGCCGATAGCGCCAGCGCAAGTATCGCAAGCACCACGCCGGCGGGCGCGCGAAAAAGCGCCGGCAGTTCTTGCTCCCTGCGACGCAGCACTGGTAAAGCCGCACAGCTTGCGGCGTAGGTCAGCAGCCGCGCGATCGCACTTATGGTCGCCGCGTACACGAATGTGCCCGACAACGTAAGCGCCAGCATTACAGCGGCGGTGATCACAATCGAAACGTGGGGGGTGCGAAAGCGACGGTGCACCGCCGCGATAAATCGCGGAAGCTCACTCCGTTCAGCCATCGCGAATGGCAACCGCGATCCCGCTAAAATGATTACGTTCAGGTTTCCAAGAATGGAAATCAGCGCTCCCGCCGAGATGATCGCGCCGCCCGCTGCGCCGAAAAAACCCGTCGCGGCATCTGCGAGCGGACGCTTCGACCCGGCAAGCTCCGGCAGCGTGCCGATGCAGACGATCTGGATCAGCATGTACACTACCGCAACTACTGCCACTGCGGTCAGCAATGCAAATGGCAGATTGCGCCGCGGGTCGCGAGCTTCGCCTGCGGGGATGATCGCCATCTCAAAGCCGCTGAAAGCGTAGATCAAAAGCAGACACGACGAAGAGAACTCTCCGTAGCCCGGGGCCCCGCCGAGTGAGTACCGCACAGGTTGAATAAAGAACAGACCGGTGGCGATGAACAGCACCAGCGGGATCAACTTGCCGACTGTGAAGAAATTGCTGACGACTGCTGCGTTTCTTACGCCGAGGATGTTGATCAGAGACATCAGCACCACAACCGATGTAATGATCATCGGGCGCCATGGATTCGCACCTGCTGCGGGCCAGAAGAACCCCACGTAGCCGACCAGCAGATTGCAGTTGGCTGCGAACGCCGTGAGCCGCGCTACCCATATCAACCAGCCCACCTCGAAGCCAACCAGCGGACCGAACGCCGCGCGCGCATACAAATAAGGACCGCCGGTCTCGCTGAAACGGCTGCCTACTTCGGCAAAACACAAAATGATGACGACCACGACCAGCGCACAAGCTGCGAACGCGAACAGCGAGTAGACCCCAGTTCGCGCGAACACTTCGGACGGCAATCCGAAAATGCCGGCGCCAATGATGCCGTTTATCGCCATCGCCGCAAGGTCCCACCGGCGGATTCCTCTAATAAGACCTTCCGGCGTTCGTTGTTCCATTTCGCCCCTCAATACAATCCTGACTTCTTCTCGCAAAGGAGCGCACATACTAGTCCGGGTCCTGACTTCTATTCAACTTGAGAATCGCAGGCTGCTTCGCGGGATCGCGAGCTTTCTATCAAGCCAGCGCGTGAGCTACAATCGGCGATCAGGTCCAATAAGCTTCGATCAAGAGGAGAGAATTGATGAGCGACGAGAACGATCAGACGATAATTCCCATCAACAACGGGCCGCTCCGGATAATCGGCAGCAACATCACCATAAAGGACGCCGCAGGTAATACGTTCGGGCTTGCAGGGCGGACCGTGATTTCCCTATGCCGGTGTGGACATTCGGAGAAC
>DATMCM010000357.1:0-13663 GCA_035558335.1 Blastocatellia bacterium
ATACTCGTGCGCTTGCTCCCACTCCTATCTGGAGCAATTCCCTCCCGGCCGGCACGTTGTAACTCGAGTCGTTACTGCACGGCTCTGTAGGCAGGGCGAGCCCGAACCTTCAAGGCGGGCCTGGATACCTCAACGCTGATCTTTCGATCCCGTGCATCTTTCTCTCGATTTGTCGGATAATAGCCAAGCAAATACTGCCGCCGTAGTTCATTGGCAATCCTGGTCAACGCGCCCTTCAAGTCTTGAATGCTGTCGGCCCGCTCAACGACGCCCCCCGACATCTCCGCGAGGCGGTTCAGATATTCGTCTGCTTTTCTGTAGGTTCGATCGATCTCTCGCCGGCTGCGAGCCAACTCCTTGAGAAGCGCGTCATTTCCTTTGGTGCCGACAGAGGATCTGATGCGTGATTCCATCTTTGCCTCGACATCTGCTCGGGTACTGTAGCGGATGGGGTAGACTATTATGTCTTCGGATTCTATGACCGCATCGAGCGTATCTTCTTCCGAGATCTCGCTGCTCGCCGTGTCTATGCCATCGGTGAAGACGATCACTGCCTTTCTACCCTCGACGTCCTGTAGCTTCTCCCACACTGCCGTGTAGACAGCTTCATAGACTTGAGTAAACTCTCCTGCTACCATCGAGGCCACTGCGTTTCGGAGCACTTGGTGGTCGCTGGTCAAGTCGCACTGAACCTCCACACTATCATTGAAGGAGATCACCATCGCACGATCCCGCGTCCTCATACTGTCGACGAAAGCCAGGGCCGCTGACTTGATTTGCTCGACTTGAGCTGCCGTCGAGCCGCTCGAGTCCAGCAGCAAAGCAACACTGAACGGCTCCTCTACAGACCCAAAGAACTCAATGCGCTGCTTTATCCCATCCTCGAACACGGAGAAGTCGCCCTTCGAAAGATCCGTGATGTACCGTCCGCCCGGTTCGCTGACAGTGACCGGGACTTGCACGAGGGTAGTACCCAGCTTGATCGGTTCTTCATCGCGATTGGGCTGCGTTTGATTTCGTTCCTTTTGAGCGAAAGAGCCTAAACTCAGCGAGATCACCATCAGGCTCGCCGCCCCAAGCTGCTGCAAGTAACGAAGCCTGTACATCGCCAACCTCCGCGATACCCCGTACTAGGTCCGACCCATTCCAACATACCTGAATCCGGCCGATCGCACCATCTCTGGCTCATAGATGTTTCGAAGGTCAACTATGTTCGGCTCCCGCATAGTACGCTTAAGCCGGCTCAGATCGAGGCTGCGGAACTGGTTCCACTCCGTCACCACCACCAGTGCGTCACTTCCGCGAGACGCCTGATATTCGTCCTCGCAATAATCCACACCGCTCAAAATCAATCGGGCCGATTCGATTGCCGCCGGATCATAAGCTCTGATTTTCGCCCCGCCATCAACCAAGTCTGCGACTATCTTGATCGATGGAGCTTCTCTCATATCGTCGGTCTCGGGCTTGAACGCCAAGCCAAGCAGGGTGATTGTTTTGTCAGTGAGATCGGGCACCAGCATTCGAATCCGATCGATTATCGACTGTTTTTGAAGATCGTTGACCTCAAGCGCCGCTCGCACGATTCGCACGTCATAGTTCACACTGCGCCCGACCGCCACGAGCGCTTTGGCATCCTTCGGGAAGCAGCTCCCGCCGAAACCTGGACCCGGATGCAAAAACTTATTGCCAATCCTTCCGTCCATCCCCATACCCTTCGCGACATCGCGCACGTCCGCTCCCAACAGGCCACACAAGTTTGCGATCTCGTTTATGAACGAAATCTTTGTGGCCAGAAAAGCGTTCGATGCGTATTTGATCATTTCGGCCGATTCTGGTGTTGTGATGACAAACGGAGTCTCGGTCAAATAGAGAGGCCTGTATATCTCACGGAGAATTGCAATCGCCTCGTCATCACCGCAGCCGATGACCACGCGATCCGGCCTCATAAAGTCGTTGATCGCTGCGCCTTCTCTGAGAAACTCGGGATTCGCGGCCACGGAAAAACGGCTCGAAGTAACCCGCTTCTCCTCAATGATCTTACGAATGCGAGACGCGGCTCCGACCGGAACCGTACTCTTCGTGACGATGACTTTGTACCCGTTCAACGACCTTGCGATCTCATTCGCCACCTCGTCGATCTGGCTCATGTCTGCCGACCCGTCACCTGTCGGCGGAGTGCCGACGGCTAAGAAGACGACCAGCGACTGTTCGACAGCCTGTCTTACATCCGTGCTGAACTCGAGCCTCCCTGCTCGAACGTTCTTCACTACCAGCGCATCCAGCCCTGGCTCATAGATTGGCATTTTGCCGTTCCGAATCTGTTGAATCTTCGCGTCGTCTTTGTCAACGCATATGACGCTCATGCCGAACTCGGCAAAACACGCTCCAGTTACCAGGCCAACATAGCCGGTTCCTATTACTACAATATGCATCCCACCTCCAGAAGGTCGCGCCCCGATCGACGGCGCGAGCACATCACATATTCCTGAAAGTTAAAGCTGGGCCCTCAGTAAGAATCCAGAAGGCGGCGTTCGTTAAGTGATGGATCGAAAGTACCGAATAGTGTTCGCCAGTCCCTCTTCCAAGCTCACGACTGGCTCCCACGCCAACAATCGCTTGGCACGCGTAATGTCGGGTTGCCTGACCCGCGGATCGTCAATTGGCAGTTCACGATGTTCGATAGCGCTTCGACTACCGGTCAAGCGTATTACTTTTTCCGCCAGCTCTGACACTGTAAACTCACCCGGATTCCCCAGATTTACTGGTAAGTGAATGTCGTAATCGGCTGTTGCCTTTTCGTTCAAACCATTGTCTTCGAGCAAAAGCAAGCGCACGATGCCTTCCACCAGATCGCTAACGTAACAGAACGAGCGGGTCTGCTTTCCATCGCCATAGATCGTCAGCGGCTCTCCCCGCAACGCTTGAACGATAAAGTTGGACACTACTCGGCCATCGTTCGGTCTCATCCGCCCGCCATACGTATTGAAGATCCTGACGATTCGAGTATCAACTCCGTGGTAGCGATGGTAAGCCATAGTTATTGCCTCGGCGAAGCGCTTCGCCTCGTCATAAACCCCACGCGGCCCGACTGGGTTAACGTGGCCCCAGTAGTCTTCAGTCTGTGGGTGCACCTGCGGATCACCGTATACTTCCGACGTAGATGCGATCAAAAGGCGAGCATTTTTTGCCTTAGCCAGCCCCAACGCCTTATGCGTTCCGAGGCTCCCCACTTTCAAGGTCTGAATCGGCAGTTGCAAGTAATCGATCGGGCTCGCGGGCGATGCGAAGTGCGCTACCGCATCCAAATGGCCCGCCACAAACAGATATTCAGTCACATCCTGCTTTATGAATTTGAATCGATTGTTACCAAAATGATGGTCAATATTGTCAGCTCTGCCAGTCAGCAAGTTGTCAAAGACAACCACTTCGTGACCGCCCGCTATCAAATGGTCAACAATATGGGATCCGAGAAATCCCGCTCCGCCTGTTATGAGCACACGCATCTAAATGTTCACCTCTAAGTCGCTCGCCACAATGTCCTTCTTTTGCCACGAACTGGATTGAACTGCGTTACCGGGGGCCTCTCCCATCATATAAGTCAACGAATCATACGTGAGGTATCCGCAGACGTCAAAAGACGCTCAGGCTGGATTGCTAGTGACCGAACGGCAGCCTGTGACCGACTCGAATTCGCAAACGACGATCAGACCATCGCTCTAACAAAAACAGTAATCGGCCACTGACAAATTCTGTGAGCGGAGAACTTCAGAATGGACCTGTCGTCCCGTGCCATTGCGAAGCATCAACAGTTAGAGATTGTACTCCCCAAAAAAAGAAGTGGCACCGCACTTGCCAAGAGTAGAGACGAGCTTCGAAAAAGACGGAAGGGCCGAAATGATCAGGGCAACGGGGGCTGCGCTGATTGCTTCGGTCCTTCTATTTTGTTGGAGGGTAGTTTTTAACGAACAACTGTGAGCCACACGACATTGCGCCGTTACTTTGCTGCATCAGTGCTCTTCGCGCCTTGAGCCTTCCTCTCAACAAAGAAATCATTGATCCAATGATACTGGCTAACGTACTTGCTCGTCTCGTTCCTAAAGATTGGTTGCGTGTAGCTCTTAAGCACGTACTTCCTGCGAACGCCTCCGCGTGTTCGGACTTTGACCGGAACCCGCTGGGTTACGGTCATCGTAGGCTTGCTGTTCGAGTCCGGCGACTCCATCCATTCGGTCTGATCGTGAGCTAGAACCGAGAGGACGCGACCCACGCCGCCATTGTAAGCCGCAGCCAGATAAGGCCCGACGCGATCCCTAGGTATGAAGCTCCGGGCGTTGATTGCCTCCCAATCTGCGTCGCACAAAAGCACCTGGGCCATTACTGCACTGACCGGATCAGCCATGCAGGAAAAGAAGTTTGATGGAAGTCCCGCGCTCGGATACTTGTTCAGCAGCAGCGAGTAGGTGGAGGGGATCATTTGCACAAGCCCGCGAGCGCCCGCCGGACTTATCGAATAAGCGTAAGCCTTCTCGCGGTTTGTGGCGATGATCGTGAGCACTCTCTCTGCTAATCCCTGCGCCAGTCCGGCACTCTTGAACTCACCCGGATCAATGTGCTCGTTCACCAGTAGAACTCGTAGAACGTCTCGCGGGATAGCGTCGGTCACCCTTCGTCCAGGGAGAGCTCGCGACAGAATTCCCCGGCTTGAAAGCCGCTCGTAGGCCCTTTCGATAAAACGATCCGCTACTTCAATCCCGCGTTCAATCACTGCAGCGCTCTTGATCTCAGCCGAGTACGGAGTGTAGACCGCTTCGATTACTGAGGGTCCGGGTCCAAACCTTTGGCCTTCGTTTGATACTGGATACTTGACGGCCAACACTTTGCCACCGGCGGGCATGATGCACTGAATGTCAGAATTGAATCCGTTCTCACGCCGCATCGAAAGAGTCAATCCCTCAGTTAGCACTTCGAACCCGGGATCCCGCTTGATCGCGCGAGCTATTCGAATCTTTCCGCCAGGGTCCACTACCACAATCGCCATCTCGCGTGCGATGATTCCCGTTATTGGCACGTCGATGAACTTCCGTCTGCCAACCCGTACCCTCCGCGTGCCTACTGTTCCCATCACGAGTTTCACGGACTCGTCCTTCAATCGGTTCCTCCCCTCTTCGATCTTGGCAAGCAAGGGATCGGTTTCGTGTTTGGTATTTATCTCACCGAAGAGGTTTCCGGTGAGGAGACCGACGAGAAGTAAAACAATACTGGACATCTTAGACTCCCACGGTTTCGAATGAGGGGCGTATTGATATTATCAGCGGCGCGTCGAGCGCTCAACTGTTTTAATCCGAGCAACACATTCGGAATGCCTACCTAATTCTGCTCGTGCCTCAAGCTTCCGGAACGAGTCCTCGCTGAAAGACCTCATCGACAGGATCCGGACTACTTTCATCCGCGAGAGTGCCATCGTTTTCTTTATTGGGCTCCGGCGTCGGAACGTTCCCTAACCCAGTTCAGGACCCACCAAGTCTATCGGTCAAGAATTGACCTACTCGCTCCCAGGCATCTTGAGCCGCTTCGCGGTCATAAGCCTCAGGCCGGGTGTCATTGAAGAATGCGTGTCCGACGCCGCTGTAGATCTTGACCTCACCCTCTTTTCCGAACTTCTTGAGCGCCGCACGCAACCGCTCCATCTTGTCCCTCGTAATCCATGGATCATTCTGCGCGCCGATGAATAAAACCGGCGCTGAGAGATTCTTGATTACATCGTCCGGCGGCACATCCCCGTAAAACGGTGCCGAAGCCTTGATGTCGCTGTTAAAGCAAGCGAGCAGCAGAGCGAAGGTCCCACCCATACAGAAGCCGGTGACCCCTATCTTTTCAGCCTTCACGCTCGCGTAACCCTTTAGAAAGTTCACCGCCCCGCTTAGCGCTTCAAGCGCTCTTTCCTGGGCGAGCCCCTGCATCAACTCGCCCGCCTTTGCCGGATCCTTTGTCACTGTACCGTCGTAGAGGTCAGGCGCTAGCGCGATATAGCCCTTCGCCGCGAAACGCTCCGCGATGTCTTTGATGTGATCATTCAAGCCCCACCATTCGTGGATGACTATTAACGCCGGATGCGATGCCTTAGCCTCGGGCTCGGCCAGGTAACCTTGAGCCTTTCGGCCGCCAGCTTGAAACTCGATCATCTTTCCTGCGGTTGCCATTGTCTTCTCCTTTGTTCGGGCTGCCCACAATCCAAAAGGGCGAGCCGAAGCCCGCCCTTTTCATGTAGTTGCGCTTTCATTTTTGCAGCTATACGCCAGCGTAAGAATGCAAGCCCGGCAGCAGGAAACTCACGCCGAGCCAGGTAAAGATCACCAGCGCGAAACCTAGCAGTGCGAAGTAGGCGCTACGTCGGCCACGCCACCCGTGCGCAATACGTGTGTGCAGGAACCCGGCGTACGCCATCCACGCGACCAATGCGCCGACTTCCTTCGAGTCCCATCCCCAGTAGCGCCCCCACGACTCATTCGCCCACACTGCTCCGGTGATCAAAAGTAGCGACAGTAGCGGAAACGCTACGCCTACCGTTCGATATAGCAAGCCATCAATCACCTTGAGCGACGGAAGCGACGACGTCACCTGATCGCGTTTCCACGAGAACAGCGAAACGAGCAGCAGCACTACGAACAAGCCCAGAAGCCCTCCGAACTCGACCGGATTCGAGTTCACGCTTGTCTTCAACTTTTCCGAGTTTGACTGGGCCCACAGTCGAAGCTCCTCGGCCGAGATGATCGTAGGCTCCTGTTGTGCCGCCAGACGCTGGCTGAATGCCTGATACTCCCGCGCTGGAATATCGGATACCGGATTATCGAGATTCTTGAGCTGGTAAAACAGCGCGATAAGGACTATTGCCTGCAAAACCGCCGCAGTCCTGAACAGCCTCCATCCCCACTGATTCGCCGTCGCGTCGCGCTTCAGAAAATCCTTGACCAGCAAGGCCAGGCCAGCAACAAGAACCAAAAGCGTTAAGACCATAAGCGGCCCGACCATCGGCAATTCAGCTCGGACCATTTGCGTGCTTCCACCCATAGCAAGGTTCACGGTGTACTGACCGTGAAACGGGACTGAGTATGCGCCAACCGTCATCAGAACCAGCACGCCATAGAGGATTGCTCCAATTGCGACAGCTTCCGATCGAATGCCATCCTTAAGAAGGTAGGCGAACGCCAGTCCAAAGCTCAGCAGACATACGCCATAAGCCACGGTTGCGATCGAAACATGAATCGGCCGCCAGTAGCTGTCGAGAATCGGCGGCAAGCTTTGAATGGCGCTCCCAAGCATCATTCCGAGTGTAAGCACAACAACGAGGATCGGCATCGACAGCGCGCCAAGCATTCGGTATTTTGGCTTGCGAATTACCACCAGCGTAGCCAGCGCCGCTCCCGCGCAGAAGCCGAGCGTCAATGCGTACAGATTGTCCAGCGGGTAGTAGCGCCAAACGCCGTTGATTCCTTCCTTCCAACCTTCTTTGTCACCGGCCTCGACCCAGCGGATCATCCAGCCGGTCAGGTTGAAGCAATAGCCGAGCGAAACTGAGATTAAACCTAACCTGTCGAGAACGTCTTCTTTTACGAAGAGGTTGGTCACCAAAACCACAGCTGCGCTGATATAGCAGACCAACGCCAGCAGTATGAGCGCTTCGCCATAGAGAAACCCCACTGCCCGGCCCGCGTAGATACGAGCTCCGATTAGCAGAATCGTTCCAGCAATCGGCGCGACAATCGGCCACAACCCCACAATCTTCTTTGGCAAGCTAAGTTCCAGTTCCGGCAACATCGCTTCTTCGCGGCTAATCGCTCTACTCATCTTTGCTCCTCCCCATCGCTGATTGCACCAGCAAATTGAATCGGCCCTCAAAAGCGGGACGGTTCCGATTCGTGTTTCCGCCAAAGTAGATCTTTGATCCGCCCCCATCGGGCTCGATCACCGCCCACACTCGTTGATGCGACAGGAAAAAAACGAAGCACAAAGCGAGGACCAGCAAAGTGAAGCCGATGTAGACCGGCGTTCGCCCCGGATCCTTTTGAATCGTCAGCGTGTGTGACGTCGAGACCTTCTCGAAGTCTCTAAGAATCACTTTGTACCCGTTGACCAGCAACGGGTTTTCGCCGCCTTCCTTCGCGATCTTGTCATCCGCCTTGGAGATGTACTCATCAGCAAGCCGTGGGTTCAACGCGAATGCGGCGCTCCTTTTGCCGTCCGGGCTAGTGATTTCGAGCTGTGCCGCGGGGTTGTTGTAGTCCCGAGACTTGGTCACTGGCCCAGAGTCTTCAACATCAAAGTCCGCATAGAAACCAACGTATTTGACGGTTCCGATTCCCGGTACTTGAGTGGACCCATTACGCATTATCTTCACTGGCTGGATCGCTTGCGCGCTATCGCGCACCGGGTCGAAGCTGATCGTTATCTCTCGAGCATTGCCCACCGGCATGAATTGCGACTGGAAGAAGCGGTATCCTCGATAGTTGCCGACATTGTTCAAGTGTACGAGCATCTCCTTTTGAACGTCGCCGTCCTTGATCGTGATGTAGCTCAGCCAGTCGATGGTGTTCTGGGCGTCGAGCCCACCCTCGGGCCTGATTAGCTTTTGCTGAAGGTCGCGGCACTCGATCTGGAAAGGAAGCTCAGCCTCGGTTTGTCGAGGGCCGTGCTCCATCGTGACGTCGAACGTACTGTACTTATTTGTCGATTTGCCGGGTTTGATCTCCATTGGGCCGCCGGTGCTGCCGCGGCTCGTCAGCATCCCTCCGGTGAAGATCGTCAGCAACGCCACGTGCACGATGTAGGCGCCCAGACGATTGTAAGGATGGCGTTGAGCGAACACGGTTATTCGGTTGTTCTCTTCGTTTACGCGGGCTTTGAACCCGTGTGCTTTCCACGCACCGCGCACTTTTTCCGCGACCGTTTGAGGTGGTTCCCGCTCAAATGATTCGGCATTGAACATTTGGGCGGCGATGAATTTTGGTGAAGCTGTGACCTTGGGCTTTCGAACATACTGCCATGCCGCCGGGAACCGATCGATCGACGCTAGAATTATGTTGAGTGCGGTTATCGCCATCAGGAGCATGAAGTAACGCGACCGGTATATGTCGAAAAAGTTGAGTGCACCGTAGACTGCCCGCTGCGATGGCGTGAGACTCGCATAGTATCTGTCAAACGCTCCCGCCGGCTCCGTAACGGTGACCTGCACTATCAACATTCCGATCATGCAGCAGACCAGAAGGATGCCCAGCATCGTAACGCCAAAGCGAACCGAACTGAGCAGGCGGAGAGCCTTGTCGAGCAGCGAGTCGCTGGTCTTGGATACTACCTTGACGGTAGGCGTAGCCGCAGCAGGAGTCTCAGTCTTCGACCCTAATTCTGTTTCAGTTGTAGCCATAGAAATGGGTTCCGGTTTGATTGCGTATTTCCAGCTGTTTTCAGCTCGAACAACCGCGCAAATTCTAACAAGCCCTAATTTAGCATGTCAACGCAGGCTAGTCATGCAGGCCAGTCATGAGGCTCCGATGTCCTTGCTTAACGATACCCGTCATTACGGTGATGCTGCTCCTTTCGTGCGTGAATTTGAGCCGCGCTACTTTTTCGGCTCGGAGGGCCGTAGTTCAAAGCGGCTCGCCAGTGCGCGAGAGTCCATTTCAATCAAGTTCATTACCGTCGTGGCAACGTCTTCGACGGAGAGCTTCCACGAAGTCGCCGGGTCTTGCTCACCGTCTCGGGCGAAGCTGGTGTTGACCGAGCCCGGCATCACGCAGCTCACACGTATGTGATCGTATCGCACCTCCTGCATCAACGCCTCAGAGAAGCCGATCAGCGCGAACTTCGATGCACAGTACGCCGCTCCTCCCGGGAACGCGTTCTTTCCGGCAAGGCTCCCGATGTTGATGATGTAACCGCCCCCTCGCCGCTTCATCAGCGGCAGAGCTTCGTGACAGCAATAAAAGACTCCCGACAAGTTTGTTTGAATCGTCGAGTCCCATTCCTCAATCGCCATATTCTCCACGTAGCTGCGCGAACCTATCCCGGCGTTGTTGATCAAGAGGTCAACTCCGCCCAGCACTTCCTCGATCCGTGCGAACATCGAGCGGACGTGGCCGTAGATGCCGACATCACAAGCCGAGCCGTGAATCCGCTCGCGGAATTCCTTGCTCAGGGTTGCAACCGTTTGCTCGACATCGCTTTCGGTTCGGGCGCAGATAAAGACTCGTCCGCCTCGTTCCAATAGAGCGCGCGCTACCGCGCGACCGATCCCCCGGGTCGCTCCGGTGACGATTGCAGACTTACCTTCGATATTGCTCATAGAACCGATCTCTTACTGCATCAGCCGGTAAACGAGTAACCGAGTCGCCGCGCCAGGCGGTAGACGAGTGGTATCGGCAGACCAACTACGTTCGAGTAGTTCCCGGCGATTTCTTCGACAAACATCGCGGCCAGCCCTTGAACGCCGTAAGCGCCAGCCTTGTCTATAGGCTCTCCACTGTCTACGTACCAGTCAATCTCGCTGTCAGTTAGCCGGGCGAATCTGACCAACGTCTTCTCGTAGTCAGCGACTTCTCGGTGTGTGGCTGCGTCGAAAAGAGCGACGCCCGTCAGGACCGCATGCCACTGCCCGGATAGCTGACGCAACATACGGCGGGCCTCTTCAACGGAAGCCGGCTTTTCCATCAACACTCCATCGAGCACGACAACAGTGTCTGCGCCAATGACAAGGCCGCTAGCTTGATCTCTCGCCACTGCCACAACTTTAGCCCGTGCCAGCCGTGTGATATAATCCCCTGGCGGTTCATCAGGATGAGGTCGCTCTTCTACATTACTGGGAACGATGTCAAATTTGACGCCGATAGCTGCCAACAAATCGGCGCGCCGGGGCGAAGAAGAAGCAAGGATGATTTTCCGTTCGCTTTCAGGCATCTCGACATTAGCCAGATGAGAGCGGTTGAGTCTTATTGCATCGCTCAATTACTTTAAGAGACATTGTACGGAACCTGGAGGTCACCTTGCGCCGCAAGATTTCACTTCTTGTCATCGCCGTATTTGTAGCCGCGCTCGCGACGATCAATAACGGCTGCTCACGTTCATCGGATCCGGATGCGGACATGGATGGCAGCTCGAGCTTTGATCTCAGCGACCCCAAGCTCAAAGAACGACTTGCCGAAGATGACGGTTATGCTTTCGCGATTATGTATGGCGCCGACGTTCACGGCAGTCTTGAAACCTGTGGCTGACCAAGCCACCCTATGGGTGGACTGGCACGGCGTGTCAGTTATATCAAAGCCTTCAGACAAAGATCGAATCTAGAAGTTCCCACCTTGTTTGTGGATGCGGGTAACCTGTTCAGCGATGATCGCGCGATCGGCGATCAGTTGAACGCTGAGGTTATGACAAAAAACAAATGGGTAGTCAAGGAATACGGAAATTTCCACCACGACGCCGCGAACGTCGCCTACGCTGACTTACCGTACCTTGCCGAGTTGCTCAAGAAAGACGGCTACGCCAAACGCGTTGAGGAGTACCCATTCATCGAAAGACTGGTTTCGGCGAACATTCAACCGGTGGACGACCAGCGGCGCGCGCCCGCTCCATACGTGATTCGCGAAATCGTTCTCAAACGTGGAGCCACCGGGCAAAAGCTTCGAGTGGGTATTGTTGGGTTCACCGAGGTCACCCAGACTAGCCAGGTCGATAGGCAGTCCGTCTACGCCGGCTTTAGGATCGGCGACATCTTCGAAGCAGCTAAAAAGATCTTACCGGAGTTGAAGCAGAAGACCGACTTCATCGTCGCGCTTGCCTACATGTCACAGGACCAGGCGCAACGGCTCGCCAGCGAGAATCCAGAGATTGACACCATCATAGGCGCTCGGCAACTCAACAGCATGGATCAGCCTCAGCACTTCAATCGTGCGACTATTGCCTACGCTTACAACCAGACCAAGTATCTGGGCGAGATGCGTGTCTACGTAAAGAGCGATGGCACTGTTGAGAACCAGGTAAACCGCTACGTCGCGCTTGATTCGCAGATACCAGATGATTTGTCGGCCCTTGAAGCGGTGACCGCAGCACACAACGAGTTCACCAGTGAGCAAAACAAGGCGGTGCATACCCAGCCTGCCAGCGGTGGGACATCGGCTTTGGAGAACGCGGCGTTCTCTCCTTTTGTTGGAGGCGCTACCTGTGCGGGCTGCCACGCTGCCGAGGATGAGATATGGTCAAAGACGCGCCACGCACACGCGATGGCTACGCTGGAACACAAGAACCAGCAATTCGATAACGAGTGCGTTCGATGTCACGTCGTGGGGTTTGAGAAAGGCGGCTTCCAAACACTGATCACCACGCCCCAGTTCGCGAACGTACAATGCGAGTCTTGTCACGGGCCCGGCCGTGAGCATGCCAGCAATCCTGGGGGCAAACCCTACGGGCAAGTGCAGACCCCAGCCGGATGCACTCAGTGTCACGCGCCACCGAACGATCCGGATTTTGACTTCGCGGTCTACTGGCCAAAGATAAGGCACGGGAGCAAGGATCCGATCGCCAGCGCCAAAGTGCGGTGAATACTTCTATGCTGACCGAGCTGTTATCGCTGCTTCCCCGGATGATTCGCCAGTCGGGCGATTCGGAGGAGGCGCGCGAACAAGCCGCGTTTGCCGCTTGGGTAGTCGCAGCTGGCCCTCACGTTCGACGCGTGACGAGACCGGTGAAACTCGAGCGAAAGACGCTGATCGTCGCTGTCCCCGATGCAACCTGGCGCACACAGTTGAGTCAAATGAGAGGGCAGTTTCTTTTCAAGCTTAACTCGCTGGTGGGCAATCCCCTTGTTACTTCGCTGGAGTTTGTTGTAAATCCCAGTGTGATCGTTAGCGACACAGAGCCCCCTCAGACTGTACAATTCATCGCCCCCGAGAAAGAGGCCCTTCCTCTGCGCGAGCAAGCCGACCGCATTACCGATCCCGAAATCCGCGCGGCTTATTTGCGAGCGGCAGGAAAGTGCCTCGAAAGAAGGGCGAGATGACTCCGACGGAAACCCGCAAATCAGAAGTAGTAGTCGAGATCGATGAGCTTACCAAAGACTACGAGGTCGGCTTTCTCAAGAAGAAGAGAGTTCGAGCGCTCGACCACCTGACTTTGGAGGTCAGGGCTGGAGAGATATTCGGATTCCTCGGGCCTAATGGCGCTGGCAAAACCACAACGCTGAAGCTGCTCACCAGCCTGATTTACCCGACATCAGGAACCGCCCGCATATTGGGACAGCCCATAGACAATGTTGCGACTCGATCACGCGTCGGCTACCTCCCTGAGAACCCGTACTTCTATGATTACCTCTCCGGCCGTGAGTTGTTGGAGTACACTGCCGCGTTGTTCGGCGTTCCAAAGCAGAAGGCTCGATCTCGCGCAGACAAGCTTCTCGATCTTGTAGGTCTCGACGCCGACAGGGCCGATCGCCAACTTCGCAAGTACTCGAAAGGCATGCTTCAACGAATCGGAATCGCACAGGCGCTGGTTAATGACCCCGAGATAGTGTTCATGGACGAGCCGATGTCAGGCCTTGACCCAATAGGGCGCCGCGAGATTCGAGACTTGCTTCTGTCTCTTCGCGCAAACAACAAGACCGTCTTCTTTTCGTCTCACATTC
>DATMCM010000358.1:0-16725 GCA_035558335.1 Blastocatellia bacterium
AGGCCCGAATGAAAGCCCGTTGAAACGGGCTCGACGCGGACAGGCTCGCGGCGAACCAGCCGTAAACGGCTGGCCTATTTGCCTACGGAGAGCCGCGTGAACGCGGCTCAGTCCGACGCCGCCCCAGGTGGGCGGAATAACGGGAAGCAGAGAGCAGCGTGAACGCGGCTCAGTGGCGACGCCGCAAGGTGGGCGGAGTAACGGAAGCAAAGAGTTGCCTGAACGCGGCTCAGTGCCGACGCGCAAGGTGGGCGGAGTAACGGGAAGCAAGAGCCGCGCGCTGGTTACTAGACCGAAAGCGCCTGGCGCATCCGGAGGAGCAAGGGATGAGTGCAAGAGAAGAAAAGCCGAAAGAAAGTTGCTAGATCTTCTTGTACAGGCGGACGGCTGAACTGTCTTCAAGCGACGCGAGAAGCTCACAACAGGTTTTCTTGAGCGTCGGGTGCACCAGGTTCGGCGCGATCTCGCACAATGGCTCGAGGACGAAGCGGCGCTCGTGCATTCGAGGATGCGGCAGAGTCAGAAATGGCGCCTCGGCGCGCCTGAAACCCGCTCGTTCGGGATCCTCGTGTGTCTCAGATAATCCACCCGCCAACTCGCCGTAGATCAGTATGTCTATGTCGATCGGGCGAGGGCCATCGGGGATCGTGCGCTCGCGGCCCATCGCGTGTTCGATGGCAAGCAGCTCTTTCAAGAGCCGGCAAACCCAGAAGTATGAAGTCATCCCCGGCTCCTCGTCCCAGAGATCCTTGAGCCCGGCGGCCACCTCGGCGTCATCGTGAAGCGGCAAGACTGGCGCAACTCGAACCTCAATCACTTGATTCAAAAACCACGGCTGATTTTTGTAGCCGACGGGCTCCGTTTCATAGATCGAAGAAGACTGCGCGACTTCGAGCCCTAGCGCCGTGATGCGTTCGATAGATTCGCGAAGGTTGGCCTCGCGATCGCCAAGATTCGATCCCAGACCGAGGTAAACGCTTTCCGGGCGCGCAGCAAGGCAGTATTGATTGCTTGTTGATTCGTCGTCTTGAGGGTCGTTTGTCATAGTTCACCGCTTATCATAGAGTCACTATTCGATGACGACAACGGTCACCATAACAAAGCGAGGCGTACAACGGGCGCGAGCGCGTCATTGCTGGATCTATCGCAGCGACGTTGCTGATGCGAAAGCGGCGAGTCCCGGCGAAGTTGTCCGCGTTGTTGATACGACCGGACGGGTGATCGGGCGGGCGCTCTACAGTTCGAGCTCGCAGATAACTCTGAGGTTTGTCTCGTACGACGACGAGGTTGTTGATCGAGACTTCTGGCGGCGACGACTCTTGTCGGCGGAGACGCTGAGAAAACAGGTCGTGCGGGACACGACCGCTTATCGACTTGTCTATGGCGAAAGCGACTTGCTGCCGTCGCTGATCGTCGATCGCTTCGACGACTGTTTCGTCTTACAAACCCTGTCCCAGGGAATGGACGCGCTGAAGCAGACGTGGATCGAGCTGCTTGTTGAACTTTACGAGCCGCGGGCCATAATCGAGCGCAATGAGGCACGCGTGCGCGATCTGGAAGGCTTGCCGCGAACAGCCGGTGTCGTCTACGGATCGGACCCCGGCGAGCTTTTGATTGAAGAGAAAGGAGTCCGATTCGCGGTGAACCTGCTCGAAGGTCAGAAGACCGGCGCGTTTCTCGACCAGCGCGAGAACCGAGTCGCCGCGGCAGGCTACGCGCGGGGCCGAGCGCTTGACTGCTTTGCGTTTCAGGGCGGGTTCGCGCTCCATCTCGCGCGCGGAGCTGAGCACGTCATCGGAGTTGACGTCTCTGTGGCGGCGATAGCTCAGGCAAAGCGCAACGCCGAGTTAAACGGGTCTACAAATGTCGAGTTCATCGAGGCCAACGTCTTTGACCTCCTGCGCGAATTGGAAGAGAAGAGCGAACGCTTCGACGTGATCAACCTCGATCCTCCCGCGTTCGCAAAGAACCGCGCGGCGGTCGATGCTGCGAAACGGGGCTACAAGGAGATCAACCTGCGCGCGATGAAGATGCTCAGCGAAGGCGGGACGTTGATAACCTCAACCTGCTCATATCATATGAGCGAGGATGCGTTTCTGAATGTAATTGCGGACGCGGCAGCCGATGCGCGCCGCTCCGTTCAAATCATCGAAAAGCGAGCGCAAGCACGAGATCACCCGGTGCTGGTCTCGATGCCGGAGACCTATTATTTGAAGTGTCTGATTGTAAGAGTTCAGTGACACGTAGTGTAGGGGCGGCCACGGGGCCGCCCTCTACATGATGGCTTTAGCGAACGGTCGCAGTCACTTTGCTGCTTCCGACGTTTGAGCTTGAATCGGAGCAACGAAACGCAATCAGGTGCTCGCCCGGTTTATCGAATCGCACGCTCACTTTGAATACCTCGTGAGCGGAGTCGGCTATTCCGTCCACCGGGAAGATCAGCAGCCAGGCTGCGCCGTCAACGCTGTACTCGCCTCGCACTATTCGGCTGGTAGCGTCGGATACATCGAAAGTCACCTCCGCGGTCTGACCGTTGATTGATGGCCCTCCCACTTTGATCACCGGAGGTGTGTTGTCAATTTCGATCGCGTCGGTTTGTGCGTCGTCGGTCAACGCGAGGCCGGAGGGGTTTCCGGGCAAGTCACTGGCTATTACTTTGAAGAGATATTCGCCGTCGGGGAGGCGGTTTCCGTCGATCGTATAGTACGGCTGCGTGAGGTTCTCGGCCAACAGGTGCCACTCGTCGTCGCCAAGCGTGCGATAGAGCACTTTGTAAACCAACGTGTCGTCATTAGGGTCTGTCGCTTGCCATGACAAGGTGCGCGCGCCCTTCTGGAAGAAACGGCGAGGCGGAACGTTTGAGGCAATTCCGAAGAGTTGCGGGTCCAGCCCGGAGGACGCGATTGAAGGATCGATCGATAGCGGCATTTCCTGCAAGGCTATGCCTGGCGGCAGGACGCTTATCGAGCTTATGTCAGGCGCCTGGTTGCGAGGCAGATAGGCAACGACGACGGATTGAAGTGTGGTCGACGGCGAGCGTGCTGGATTTCCCTTGGAGGGTTGGGCTGAAGACACGGCGGTTGTCGGCGAACTCTTGAGACTCGCTCGCCATTGAATGAATCGCGCGCGCGGACTTGTGATCTGATCGCCGCTCGCGTTTCGATAGGACGCTGACCAGTCGCTCCATGTCGGGTCTGGAGTTTCAGTGTTGCCGCTGCGTGTTTGAAGCTCCACATTACCGGTGCTTCTCCAGTTGATCACGCCCCACTGCCCGGCGAACTTTGTGTCTCGCACCGGCGAGACGTAAGTACCTTCGCTCACCGGGTCGCGGCCGATTCGGTATAGCCGCCCGAGATTGCTGGAAGTAGCGAACAGCTTGTCGCTGACCGCGATGATTGTCGAGGTTTGATCTTCGGGTGATTGAATCAACAGGGTGTACGAGCGATCGGGCGCGATCTCGTAAATACGGCCCTTACTCCCGGTGCCGACCAGGATCCGACCGTCGGGCAACGACCTCATACCGAATCCAACCGAGTCGCCCGATCGCCAGCAGACTTCACTTCCACCGTCGAGTGAGATGCGAAACACAGCGCTTCGAGCTCCTTCCGCCTTGCGGCGGCCCGAGGATTGGTTGAGCATCCCGGAAATATCAGGAGATGAAACAACCGGTGGCGGCTGATCCTGTTCGTCCGAGGAGATGGTTATGCCGCCGTCGCTCGAGAGACTTGAAGTGGAGGATGTTCCACTCGTCCCCTTCTGGGCACCACCTTGTTGATTCACGCCCAGCGCGAAGATTGATCCGTCCCCGGCCGTCGTTAGCGAATGAATCTCCTGCATCGGCGAATCGAACAGTGCGAATACTTTCCCGTTCGGAGAGACCCTCAGCACAAGCCCGGTCGGATCGGTGCCCGCTATGAGGTTGCCGCTCTTGTCCAGCACGAGCGAAACGATGTTTGTCTCGTTGGTGTCGACGAGCACCGACGCCTTGCCCGCAGAATCGATCTTGTGGATTAGACCTTTGTCACCGGTTCCGGCATACAACGTTGAAGTAGCCGGATCGAATGCCAGCGACCATATGTACTTGTCCGCGGGATTGCAAAAGACCGACTGCTGGCCGTCGGGGGTTATCTTGTAGATCTTTCCGTCGGGCGACGTTCCCGCGTAGACGTTTCCCTGGGGATCCGTCACGAGCGCGGTCACATCAAGCTCCGGCGCGTCGTACAGAAGCCGGCCTGCGCCGCTGGGATCGACTTTGAAGATGCGTCCGTCGTGTCCCGTCCCCAGGTAAAGGTTGCCGGCCGAGTCGCTGGCGCTCGACCAGATATAAGCTTCCTTGGTGTCGAAGACCAGAGTGAACGCCGGAGCCAGCGTGACCGAGCCGTTCTCTCCGATCGACACTCCGCGGGCGTCACCCTTGAGCACATCCTCCTGTTTTGAGGTTTCCCAGAATGCGGGACCGCTCGCCATCACCGGGACCGAGACCGAAGCAAGCGCGAGCACTACCAGCGCCATCGCGCGATAACCGAGAACCTTGAACATCACAACTTCCTTCCGCGCCGGTCTGTCATCGTTGGCCTGGCGCTCACAAAGTGAAAGCCCGCAACTCTCGCGGGCTTAGGTTTACAACTTATTCCGGCAGACGAGCGAGCAGAGTTCTGATCGCCAACTCGATTCCGTTTGCTATCTGATCACGTTGATTGTTATCGATTGCTGCCCACTGATAATGAACTGCGAAGGCGCAAGCTCGTGCTCCGCGATAGTCGCAACCGAAAGCGGAGTGTATCCCCCCGACGTTCGCTGTGAGCCAAGAGTCGCAAGCACTGACGGCGGCAGCATCGGCATCTCCTCGTTATTTACGATCGCTCCAGTCCCCGCACGCAACACTTTCAAGTAGAGCCGGTTGTTCTTTTTGAGCTTATTGATCGCGCGCACAAGCTGACTCAAGTCTCGCGGCGTGAACTCAGCGGACGGTTGTGAACGCTCGACCATGTTCATCGAGGCTCCGTCGCCGACCATGATCACCAGCGGTCCGATCGGCGCGTCGGCGGGAATGACCAGCGGAATCCGCTCGACAAACTCGGCGCCGTTGTCGTGACGCGCAAACGCCTGTATCTCGATGCTCTCGCCGCGGCGCGCTTCGGTCTTGTCGATCCAAAGCCGGTTCAATGAGCCGCTTGACCTTGCATCGCTCGACGTTACGTCGACTTCGATCCCTTTCACATCGAGGGCGCTGAATCCGCTGCTGAACAACACCGCCAGCGGTTGAGCCACCGCGTTCACCGCAAACATCCCCGCACCGTTAGCCGCCGAGAAGCTGTTGTCCAGTACGATGTCGGGCTGGCCGTTAATCGCTATGCGCCCGGTGAGTTTCAATGTCTGATTCCCGAGTTGACGTTCGGTAGCCGCGATCGCCGAGAACATCGTGATCCTGGTGAGAAGCGGCGTCAGGAACGCATCTGAAACGATCTCGAAGTTGTAGACCTCGGTCTTGTTGCGGCTGGTGTGCACGGTTATCCGAGCGGGAACCATTCTTGGTTTGTCGCCAAGCTCGCCGAACACGCCGGTCGAGCGGTCCTGATTGATCGAGCCAACGAGATTGCCGCCGGCGGAGAGCTTAAATGAATTGTTCACATTCGGGACGACGGTGACGACCGACGACTCCGCCATGGGCCACGAAGTAAGGCCGGAGCTGAGGAACGGATGGCCGAACGCGTAGACGCGCTCGCCGTTGCGATAGGTCACAGTTCCCGAAGCGTCGATCGTGAAGTCTCCGCGAACGAGTTGAACGCTCACCGAAGAGCCGGCCGCGAGTGTGTCCTCGGTAAAGGGAACCATCGGTCCCAGGTTCGATCCTCCGCCGATGCCGGCGATGGGCTGTATCCCGAGCCGCTTCAAGTCAGAAGCAAACATGTCGACGGTCGTTTGCGAGATACCCGAGAACGTGACTGGCGTAGCTATTGGCACCATGGTCTGACCCACGTAGGGCGTCAGCGCGCCGCCGCTCACCGTCCGGGCCTGAGCCTGCCCGGTCGATGACGAGTCCGCGGAGGCCGATCCGTCAGAGGCACCGATCAATGTATTAAAGCTAACGCGCTGGCCGGAGCGAGGCGCTTCGTCGCCGCCCTGTTCGAACACGCCGATCATGAACTTGATGGGAGTGATTCCTGCAATGGGTTCTTTCGCAAACGGAAACGCATAAGCCACGGCCCCGACTAGCTTGCCGTCGATGTAAACCGGGCTTCCGCTCATGCCGGCGAACACCCCGGTTCGTTCGACCAGCGGTCCGCTGAGCCGAGCGATGACGATGGCTTGCTTGGGATTGGGCATCCCGTTTAGGGTGCCAAGCACTTCGACCTCGAATCTCTCGGGCTTCGAGCCCTGGAACACCGACATTCCGTACCCCTTCATGCCTGTGCGAACTTCCTCCAGAGGCATGAAGTTAGTGTTTCCGTTCGAGTCAAACGCAAGAGATGTGGCGGTCAGAAGGGCAATCAAGCAGAGCGAGGTGAAAATGTGCTTCATAGGTTTCCTGTTCTTGGGCCTTCAGCTTACGAGCGTCGTCTAATCTCATCGGTAGAATCACGGGAAGCTCAAATGGATGATACTCGCGTGGAGATTTGAGAGTCAAGACTCGTCAATCCGGGAGGTTGTCTCAGAATCAAGAGTTTCCGGCGGAGGATTTGACCTGGCGTTTCCGCGGTTAGGAAGACGCCGAATACGACCCCCGCACCCTCCAGGAGCACCCGATGGCGGCGCTCTTTCCCGAATACAATTGTGCGCGAGATCGCAACCGCTTAGTATGAAAGAGCAGCCTCTTGAGTTATCTTTGTTTTAGCGGTTACCATTCGCTTCTGCCGATGATAGACATTCATAGCCACATTCTCCCTGAAGTAGACGATGGTTCGCACAGTCTCGAAGAATCGCTCGAGATGTGTCGTGCTTCGGCCAAAGACGGAGTGAACGTGATGGTTGCCACACCTCACGCCCACGACGGGGTCCATACAACTCACGACCCTGAGTTCCTCCGCCGGAAGGTCGGCGAGCTGAATGACCGACTGGAAGGAACCCTTCGAGTCGTAATCGGCTGCGAGCTCAGATTCACCCACGACGTAGTTCGACAAGTTTGCGAGACAAAGACCGCGCCCACGATCGCTGGCGGACCCTACGTGCTGATCGAGTTTCCGCACACCGTCGTGCCTCCGGGCAGCGAGCGCCCCTTGTTCGAGCTGATGAGCAATCAGATCACTCCGATCATCGCCCATCCGGAGCGAAATCAGATGCTGATCGCCGAGCCCGAGCGGTTCTTTTCCTTGATCGAGATGGGAGTGCTCGGTCAGATGGACACCGGATCGATCACAGGCCAGTTCGGACGGAAGGTTCAGCAGACCGTGCGAGTGATGCTTGAACACGGACTGATCCACTTTATCGCCAGCGACTGCCACAACACCCGCAATCGGCTGCCCGGGTTGTCGGAGGCGGTAGCTTTGACTGCGGAGGTAGTCGGAGAAGGGTACGCTCGTGCGATAGCCAGCGAGAACCCTCTCGCGGTCGTTGAGGGAAGATCGATTCCGTCAGTGCCCGACCGTGCAAGTCCAAAGAAGAAAAAGCGATGGCTGTTGTTTGGAAGAGGCTAAGGTTCAACCTGTACGGGCGTCCCTCCGTGGGCGCCCCTTCTCAGGATCTCTAATTGTGTTAGGAACTCAGCATTCTTAATTGTGTTTTAGGAACAAAGAGGGGCGCCCACGGAGCAACCAAGCTCGTTTTGCGAGCCAATGCCGCTGTAGAAACCCTTCCCGTAAGCTGTCTAATGAAATCAACAGCTTACGGGGATGGTTCCTAAGGAGGGACGCCCGTACAAAATAGCTGCTAGGCGGGCTCCTGATTTGTGAACTCGATCAGTCTTTGTAGTTTTCCGAGCGACTTTCCGCTGTCGATCGACTCGCGCGCGAGCTCTACGCCCTCCGTGAAGTCAGCGGCTTTCGAGCTCGCCACGAACGCCGCCGCCGCGTTCAGCAACACAACATCGCGCCGAGGCCCGAGCTCTCCGTTCAATACTTCAAGGATTATCTTGCTGTTAGCTTGAGCGTCACCTCCCTGAATCTGCTTCAGTGAGGCCCGGCTTAATCCGACGTCTTCGGGGACAACCGAATAGCTTCGCAGCTTACCGTCTCTCAACTCCGTTATTTTACTTTCGCCGGTGATGGTTATCTCGTCCAGCCCGTCGCTTCCGTGAACAACCAGGGCTCGTGTAGCGCCAAGCTCGGCAAGCACACGAGCGAGCAGCACGGTCAGGTGCTCGGCATACACCCCGATAACTTGAGTGTTCGCACCGGCGGGGTTTGTAAGTGGCCCTAGCATGTTAAAGATCGTCCGAATCCCCATCTGCCGGCGGGCGAGCGCAACGTACTTCATCGCTTCGTGGAGCAACGGCGCGTGCAGAAAGCCGATTCCCACCTCGTCAATGCACCTTGCTATTCGGTCGGGCAGAAGCTCGATTTTCACGCCAAGGGCTTCGACGACATCGGCGCTTCCACATTGAGACGAGACCGAGCGATTGCCGTGTTTTGCTACTCGAACGCCGGCGCCGGCTACGACGAAGGCGGTTGCGGTTGAGACGTTGAAACTGCCGCTCACATCGCCGCCCGTGCCGCAGGTGTCGATAAGCGCTTCGCGTTCGGTGCCGCCCATCGCCGCAGTTTCAATCGAGCGAGGCCGAACGGGCGCGGCTTTGCGGCGCATCACTCGCGCGAAGCCGGTTAGCTCCTCGACTGTCTCGCCCTTCATTCGCAGCGCGGTCAGCAGCGAAGCAATCTGCGCGTCGGTACACCCTCCGGTCATGATCTGTTCGAGCACGAGTTCGGCTTCGGCGGTGCTGAGGTCCCGGCGATCGACTACCCTCTTTATCGCTTCGGTGATTGTCATCGGGACTAAACCGTAACACGGGGCGTGTGGACTGTTAAGCAGGCGTCAGGAGTTCCGGCTACAAACTACTGAAGGCGGTACTCCAAATGCAGTGGCCAAAATCGGCTAGCCGACGCTTCTTTCGCTTGACCTTTCAGCAAGTTCAAACAATGATCTCCGCACTACACGAAACGGCAGTAATGCCCGGTTCAGAACGGAGGGCGGAAGAATGCTCAAAGAGTTCAAAGAGTTTATCGCAAGAGGCAACGTCATCGACCTGGCTGTCGGCCTTGTGATCGGCGCAGCCTTCGGCAAGATAATTACCTCGCTGGTCAACGACATAGTCATGCCGCCGATTGGGATGTTGCTGGGCGGCGTCGATTTCGCGAATCTGTTCATTACTCTCAAAGGCGCACACTTCGACACGCTGAAAGCAGCGAAAGACGGAGGCGCGGTCACTGTCAACTACGGACTCTTTATCAACACCTGTCTCGAGTTCCTGATAGTTGCCTTCGTGATTTTCCTGGTGATCAAGGCGATCAATCGAATGAAGCGGGAACCGGCGGAGTTGCCGCCCACGATGAAGCCGTGCCCATACTGCTGCTCGAGCATCGCGATCGAAGCGACTCGCTGTCCGCAGTGTACGTCCGATCTTAAGGCGGCTTGAAGGACGTAGCGCTGTTTGATAATCAAACGAGAAGCGGGCCTCGAACCCGCGGCTCGCTCTCCAGGATGATCCGTGCGATCGCGCCGGCGGACATCGGACCGCGCAAGTAAGCAGGTCGCGTCCGCTCGTTGTACTGCTTCTCGAACATCTCGTCGCACAACCGGTCGATCTCGAGTTGGAAATCTTTATCAGTCGATCGAAAGCCATCCGAGGCCAGAGGCTCCGCGATCGGAAGCCGCACCAGCAGGTCGTAAGTCTCCATCCACGAGCGGCAAAATGCAGCAAGGCCTTCGGCCTCTTGCCCGCGGTTCGAGTACCGCCTCACATAGTAAGCAAAGTTGTCCAGCACAGAGCGATCGCAAACCAGAACGTCGGCACGGGGCGACTTCTCGATCTCCAGTTGGACTTGCCGCGCGATTATCCATTGGTAAGCTTCACGTGTTGCTTGTTCGTTGAGCGGGAATGGACACTCGCGAGCAATCTCGGTGAGCAATTCGACGGTCTTTCCCTTGCGCTTCAAAGCTCCCGCGAGCTCGTATGCTATCGTCGTCTTGTTGACCCCGTGAGTCCCGACTAGTGCGACCTTGAACAACCGCGCCTCCATTCTCCACACATCTCGCAAAACTCGCTCAGGCAAGTATCTTTGTTGTGGTACCTGCGCTACGCTCCCCTGTTTGCGTTTAGCGCCGCGTAGGCGAAGACCGGGGAGTAGCCCTGCGTTTCCTCTGATTCCTTATTTGAAATCGACGCCGACCAATAGTTGTTCCTTTCAGATAAGTTTAGACTGAACCGTATCGTGCCTCGCTGCTGTTCGAAAGGTGTGATCCTGTAGATAATCGGGGACCACGACGTTGTGTCGAGAGTTGACAAGTCCACGCCATCGGTCAGCGTTGCCTCAGCCCAAACGGCAAAGCAATTTACCCCGGTCGCGTCGTTCAGCTTCCAGTTTGCGGTCAGGTTTTCAGGCTTCGGTGGCGTCTTGATTCTTGTCAGATCGACCCGAGTGATCTCGATGCGGTCGGAGAGAATTGTAAGTCTGGATTTGTCTTCCAACATTACCGGGATGTTTCGATTGAGCGAGTCGAAGTAACCGCAAGTGATCGGTATTCCGGCGGGCGCCTGTTTGCTTCGACCCTTGAGATGAGCCGCTGCCGCCATTAGTGCAATCGAGCCCGGGATCAGGGCACCGTTGCGCTTGAGGAACCTCTTCCTTGCATCGATCAGAATTGGGACTATCTGTTCATCGAATGCGAGGTTTCCGATGGTCTCACTGACGATGACGTCGAATCTGCCTTTAAGGCTAACTTCCCTCGAATCGCCGACGATGACTTCCACTCTGTCTTGAACTTGATTCTCTCTGGCGAGGGTCCGAATCAGCCCGGCCAGCAGCTCATCTTTTTCAATGGCGACCACCCTCTTGGCCCCGATTTTGGCCGCGGCGATGGCCCAAACCCCGGTGCCCGACCCCACGTCCAGGAGAGCCGAGTCGCTGCCGAGCCGTTTTCTAAGCGCTGAGAAAAATGCCCGGTTTCTAACGGCATCGTCGAGTAGTGGTTGATGAGCCCGGAAGACATGATGCGTATGAACCATCACATCAGACTCGGGTTCGTTGCGATTCTTCATCAGTCATTCTCCGGACGAGGAAAACCGAGATAGCGAGACCCGGCACGGTTGGGCCGGCGCTTGTGAAAAGCCGGGAAGGGCATTGCGTTCGTGGCTTCACCTCAACGCGAGCTTCGGATCGCGAATGCGAGGCAAGTCATACCAGACGCTGTCGCACAGTTCCATCTCCTCATCGTTCAACTCAACATCCACGCCACGAAGCGTATCCTGGAGCTGCTCGGCGCTGGTTGCTCCAACAATCGAAGAGGTCACTGCGCGCTGTTTGAGCGTCCACGCCAACGCAACGTGAGTGAGAGACTTCTCGCGGGGTTTGAAGAACCTCACGAGCCGCTCGACGGCGTCGAAACAAGCTTCATTCCAGTAGCGATCCCTATAGTAGCCGGCAACCGCGAAGCGAGTATTCTCGGCGGGCGCGGCGTCGCGTCGGTGCTTGCCGGTGAGCAAACCTCCGGCAAGCGGGTTGTAGATGATTGCTCCGATTCCCTGGTCCTCGCACAACGGGAACAGATCGTGTTCGATCTCGCGAAACAGCAGGTTGTATCGCGGCTGGACCGAGTCGAATCTCGCAAATCCAAGGCGCTCGCTCGTCCAGAGCGCCTTCGCAAGCTGCCACGACTGAAAGTTCGAGCAGCCTATGTAGCGGGCCTTGCCGCTTTCGACGATCCGGTCCAGCGCGTGCAGCGTCTCTTCGATGGGGGTCTCAGGATCCGGCGCATGGACTTGATACAGATCAACATAGTCGGTGCCCAATCGGCGCAAGCTTGCTTCGATCGCGGAAAGCACATGCTTGCGCGACAGCCCGACATCGTTGGCGCCGCTCCCCATTTGCATCCTGCATTTTGTTGCAAGCACGAACTCTTCGCGTCTGCCTCGAAGCCATCGACCTACGATCTCCTCCGTACGCCCAGCCGTCTCGAGAGAAACCGGGATGGGATACACGTCGGCCGTGTCAATGAAGTTGACACCCCTGGCTGCGGCCGCGTCCATGATCTTGAAGGAGGTCTGTTCGTCGCACTGATGGCCGAAGGTCATAGTTCCGAGGCAGACTTCAGTCACCTTTAAACCGGTACGGCCTAATCGCTTGATATTCAACGGTGTCTCCTTTCCAAAGAAAAGATTCTAACCCCCGAAGCGCCGCGTAGAAAGACGACGGGTTCGCCGAGCGCACAATATTGACTCGTGTGGCGATTTCATACGCTTAGCAAGCGCCGAAAACTTGCTCTAACCACAGAGGCACCGAGACGCGGAGACGACCTGAATGAAATAAGGACACTCCTACCACGCGCTCTTCTTTCCCACCCTGGAGGCCTGAGACGCATCAGAGATTCACGCGAAGAGACAGTCCATGTAGGCACTCCGGCAGGGGATTGATCTTGTGGAATCCTCATGCCGGTGTTTATAATTTTCCCTTGTTGAAATTGGGTCAAAACATTCAGTAGGGCTCAATCCTTCGTGCAGGTTCGAATTAACCTTGCAAGGTTTCGCCCGGACGGTTCTTCCTACTGTAGGATCAACATAGAAAAGATGCCTGAGTGGCTGGGTCGTACTAAACGGCGCTGTTGAAGCATCGAAGGAGTTGCGATCCGGGTTCGAGCCGCGTAGTGGGGTTAGGAGATACAAGACAATGAGGAAGTTGTTCGCTTTTCTGGCGGCGTTGTCGCTCGCTGTTTCGTTGACTACACCTGCCGGGATCGCCGTTCGTACGGCGGCGGCACAGGAGCAATCAACGCCCGTACTAAAGCGCATGCGTCCAGACGTGGTAAGTGCAGGCGTTCGCACTTTTACTGTACGACTCGCGGGAAAGAACTTTGCGCCGGGAGCTCAGATCTTATTTGATGGCGTGGCTCTCGAATCTCCTCGGGTTAATCCGAAGGGCAAGCTATTGCTCGCCGACGTAGACGCGTCCCTTGCGGCTGTACCTGGAACTCACACCGTCCAGGCGATGAATCCGGATGGCGGTACGACCGCAACCGCCACTCTCACAGTTGTGCCCGCGGACTCAGACACGACCATCCAGCTTGAAAGTAACGCCGCCCAGGAAGATTCGGGCTTCATTTTCCTTCCCAATCTGAAGACTCCAGACTCTGGCGAAGTCTCAAAGGCGTTTGTGTGGGGCAAGTCGGTTCCCTTCACGGAAGTGTCGGGCGAGAGAATACAAATCGAAATCCCGCAGGAGTTTGGGGATGAACCAGCGAGCATACCCATCAACGTTCGAGATAAGGAAGGGAAATACTCCAATACGGAGATCTTTTTTATCGTTCCGAGCCCAGCGGTTCTCGACTCGATTGACCCGGATACCGTCGACGCCGGGACTGAAGACTTTCTGCTGAAGGTGTTCGGCACCTTTAAACCGGACGCAACGATCCTGGTGAATAACACCGCGCTGCCCACAACGCAGGGGAAGAACGGCAGGCTTGAAGCTACAGTTCCGGCAAGCCTGTGCGCCGAACCGGCCCAGCTATTTGTTCGCGTGCAGCAGGATGGAATCCAATCGGCCGACGCGCTCCTCTCGGTGACTCCAACTGAGGCCCCGTTCATATTTGAGATAGCGCCGTCGCTGATTCGACAAGGCGAAGGCCGATCTACCATCGACATCGTCGGCGCGAACTTCGATGCCGACACCACGGCGAAGATCGACGGCAACGACGCCAAGGTGAGGAACAACACGCGCCGGGGCCTCACCGTCGTCATTCCGGAAGACCTAACCGGATCCGTCGGATCGCACACGGTTCAGGTCTTCGACAAGGATGGCAACCCAACCAACACGGTATCGTTCGATGTTGTGCCGGACGTCACGGTGAGTACGATTGCCGGCAGGCAGCGCGACGGCTTTAATCAAGAAACATGCGTCAGTTCTAATGATGCTCTCTTGCGACGGCCTCGAAGGCTGACGCTCGCAGCCGATGGATTGGTGTATTTCACTGATAACCAGAACCACGCGGTGCGGACCTTGAACCCGGTCACCGGGGAAGTTTGCACTGTTGCGGGCACCGGGCTTGAAGGCTACAACGACTCCGGAAACGAAAGAGACTTCCCACCAACCTTTTCGTTCCCCAACGGAGTTGCGTTGGATTCAAGCGGAACAATTTACGTGACTGAGAACGGCAATGGAGTTGTGCGCCTCATAAAAAGAATCGGGGCGACTACAACTGTCGAGACATTTGCCGGTTCGTTCAACGACATACAAGACAAGAACCGGCAGAAGAAGCTGAACAGCACTCGGGTTGGACGGGACGGCTATCGCGATGACACTTTGTTTGAGTCAGCTTTCAGGCAGCCCGATGATATTTTAGTGGCGCCCAGCGGATTGATCTACATCGCCGACGCCAATAATCACGCGATTCGCCGAATCAACCTGGACGGCACCGTTGAAACGGTCGCGGGCAACGGAGTGCCGGGCTTCGCGGATGGCGAAGCGCACAACGCGAGATTCAACACCCCAACCGGCCTGGCGCTCTCCCCCGACGAGAGGCTTCTGTTTGTCGCCGACACAGTTAATCACAGGGTGCGCAGGGTCGATCTGGTTGCTGGAATGGTTGATACTTTATCCGGCAGCGGGTTTGCCGGTTCCGATGATGGGCCTGCGCACACTGCGACGTTCAGGCAACCCATTGGACTTGCGCTCGACTCGGACGGCACGCTTTACGTTAGCGACGTTGATAACAGCAACATTCGCCGCGTCGATCCTGCGGGCACCGTCAACACGCTCGCGGGAAGCTCGGCGAAGTTCAGAGACGGACCCGGAGTGGACGCAAGGTTCCACAGCCTGAGGGGCCTGGCGATCGACATCCAACGCCGAGTGCTTTATGTGGCTGACACGGAAAACTTCCGGATCCGAAGGATCGCTCTGCAATAAGCGAGGCCCGAAAAGTACTGCATGAGAGGATTGCTGCGGAATGCTCGGCCTGCGGCGACCAGCTTCAAAGGCCGCCAGGATCGCATCGGGTGAGTAATCTAAGTCCTAGCTCCGATGCCGGTAAGTTATGCGGCCTTTTGTGAGATCGTAGGGAGACAGCTCGACGGTCACTTTGTCGCCCGCCAGGACCTTGATGAAGTTCTTGCGCATCTTCCCTGAGAGATGAGCGAGGATCTGGTGCCCCTCGCCGATTTCCACCTTGAAAGTAGCATTGGGAAGCGATTCTTTTACCGTTCCCTCCACGGGGATCATATCGTCTTTCGGAATAACCACACCTCCTGAGCTTTGTGATTTGATTTCGCGATGACCGCCGTCTGGGAGTCGTCCGCTGGATCAATATTGTTAGGATACCTCATCTCCGCAATTGCGTCTATCGCCAACCGCCGGTGCGTTCGCACCGGCATTGATTGCGATCTGTCACCTCACTGAAAAGCTACGGCGGAACGCATCTCAAGCTGGAGGGCTCCTCCACAAACTAAGTGCACTCCCAAGGCGCCTGCTTTCCCTAAAACACCACCATCTTTGACCTCTCAATCAGCCCAAATTATCATTCAAACTTGACAATGGCGGGCTCATATTTTATGCTGATCGGTACTCAGATTTGGCGGGAAAAAGCAGCAGGTGGAGCTGGGTGGGGATAAGGATCGATGGCGGTAAAGTTCAGAGACTATTATGAAGTGCTGGGCGTGAAACGCGACGCCACCGATGAGCAGATACGTCAGGCTTATCGCAAGCAGGCTCGCAAGCATCATCCCGATTTGAATCCCAAAGACAAAGGCGCGGAAGAGAAATTCAAGGAGATCAACGAGGCCAACGAAGTCTTATCCGATCCGGAAAAACGCAAGCGCTACGATCAGCTCGGGTCTAACTGGAAAGACGGCGCGGAGTTTACGCCGCCGCCTGGCTGGGGCCGGGTCAACGTGGAGTATGAGGATCTCGGAAGCATCTTTGGAGGCGGAGGCGGATTCAGCGACTTCTTCGAGACCTTGTTTGGCGGCGGCAGGGAGAATGCTCAATCCAATCAACGCCGGCGAGGATCGCGCACCAGGGCAAGCAAGGGCCAGGACGCCGAGGCTCAAATGGAAATCTCGCTCGAAGATGCGCATCGCGGAGGAAGACACAGGATCACACTTCAAGGCGCGCGTACTTGCGCTGTGTGCAGGGGCTCGGGGGAATCGAACGGAACAGTTTGTTCATCGTGTCGGGGATCGGGCCAGGTGCTCGTGCCCAGAACCATTGATGTGAAGATACCTCCGGCTGCGCGCGACGGGTCGGTGATTAGAGTAAGCAGGCAGGGTCAACCCGGATCAAACGGAGCTGAGCCGGGAGACTTGTTCATAACGCTGAGGATCAAAAGTCACCCGATCTTCTCGGTTTCGGGAGACGACATCACGGTCGATGTCCCAGTAGCTCCCTGGGAAGCGGTGTTGGGAGCGGCCATCGAGGTTCCCACCATTGAAGGAAAGGCCGAGATGAAAATACCTGCGGGATCGCAGGGTGGGCAGCGTTTGCGGCTGAAGGGCCAGGGGTTGAACCGGCGTGATGGAGGGCGCGGCGACGAGTACGTCAGGTTGAAGATAGTAGTGCCTACCAGTCCGAACGAACGAGAGAAGCAACT
>DATMCM010000359.1:0-24348 GCA_035558335.1 Blastocatellia bacterium
GCGGTTCCAGTCATGCCTGCGAGCTTGACGTACATCCGGAAATAGTTTTGAAGGGTGACGGTTGCGAGCGTCTGGTTCTCGGCTTCGATCTTAACGCCTTCCTTGGCCTCGACGGCCTGATGCAAGCCATCGCTCCAACGCCGCCCCGGCATCACGCGCCCGGTGAACTCGTCGACGATGATCACCTCGCCGTCTTTGACGATGTATTGCTTGTCCCGATGGTAGAGCGTTTGAGCCTTGAGCGACTGCTCGATGCAATGCAGCAGCTCCATATTTACAGGATCGTAAAGGTTGCCCACCCCGGTGATGCGCTCAGCTTCTTCGACTCCTTCTTCAGTGAGAGAGGCTGAATGTTGCTTCTCGTCGATGTGGTAGATCAAACGAGGATCCTGCTTAAGATCGATATCGCCATTCGCAGCTTTGATCTCGGCCACGCGTTTCTGCTGAACGCCTTTCAAACTGTTCATGCAGTCGTTTGCCTGGTAGTACTTCTCAGTCGACTCTTCGGACGCGCCTGAGATGATCAACGGCGTTCGCGCTTCATCGATGAGGATCGAATCAACTTCGTCGACGATTGCGTAATAGTGTCCGCGTTGAACCATTGCCGACGGCTCGAACTTCATGTTGTCGCGCAGATAGTCGAAGCCAAACTCGTTATTCGTGCCGTAGGTAATATCGGCGCCGTAGGCTTCTTTCCGCTCCTGATCGTCCATGTCGTGCTGGATGCATCCGACGGTCAGACCGAGGAAGCGATAGATTTTGCCCATCCAGTCCGTGTCGCGTTTCGCCAGATAGTCATTGACGGTGACCACGTGGACGCCTCGGCCGGCGAGCGCGTTGAGGTACGCCGGCAAAGTCGCGACCAGCGTCTTTCCTTCGCCGGTCCTCATTTCGGCAATCGTTCCCCGATGCAGGACCATGCCGCCGATCAGCTGGACATCGAAGTGACGCATACCCGTGGCGCGCCTTGAGGCTTCGCGAACGACGGCGAAAGCCTCGACCAGTATTTCATCGAGGCACTTATCGATCGCCTCGCGCAAAGCCTTCTTCTGTTCTTCCGGCGTCGCGCCGCCTATCTCGGCATCTGCCATGCACCTGTCCATGTGCTCACGAAACTTGACGGTGCGCGTTCGCAGCTCGTCATCGGACAGACGCTGCATTTCAGGTTCGAATGCGTTGATCTCCGCGACTACGGGCCAAAGACGCTTGAGCAGCCGCTCGTTTGCGCTGCCGAATATCTTTGTCGCAACCTTGTTAAATATTACGGTCATTGTCTGCTTATCTCGGCGCTAGTTTCCTTTGCCCTGATACGAGCCCTCCAAAATCAATGAGCCTGTTGCCTCGGCCGCCGCTCAAAGCCAGCGTGCCCCGGCAACAGGCTGCCTCGGTTTTGGTTGACTGCGTTCACAGTCGACGTTCACGTTGGGCGGCGACACCACGATGAATTCTAGGTGATGGTAGAAGCGCGCGTCAAATCGGGCGATCAGCGAATAGCGGTGTCGCAAGTTCTGCGGCGGCGGCAGGTGGCTGATATAATCTGGCGGGTTATGCCATGACTGCAGACGAGACCAACAGAGCTAATGCAGGGGAAGAGTTTGTTTCGGCGCTGGACAAAGAGAACCGCCGGACGCTCGATCGGCTCGGCGAGTTAAGTGCCGCCGGTGAAGCTCCCGATACGCTCACGATCGAACGGTTACTCCGGGTCGCGCTCAAGAATGAATTAGAAGCCAGCGAGATCGCCGCGTTGTGGATCGCGACGACCTCTGAACTCGATGTGAAGCTCGCTTTCGCGCGTCAGGTTGGCGACGAGGCTCGTCACTACCGGCTCATCTCGGAACGATTGGCAAGTCTGGGGATAGACGCGTCGGGGATCGATCCCCGTGAAGGGGGCTACTCGCCGCTGTTTGAATATCTACACCAGCTTCAGAGTACGGTCGCTCGCGTTGCTGCCGCGCAATTCACTCGAGAGGGAATCGCACTGGTTCGGAATCAGCGTTTCATCGAGTTCTGCGAGTCCCGTGGCGACCACCAAACGGCTGCCCTTTACCGAGACCAAATCCAGCCCGACGAGCAGCATCACCATGAGCTGGGCAGGTCGTTGTTGGCTCGCTATGCGCTGACAGAAGACGAACAGCGCCTTGCCCGACAGGCGGCTCAACGGACGCTCGAGCTTGCCGAGGAGATTCAAGAGGCGGCTCGGCTGAAGACCGGAATTAGTCGCGCTCCCGGTTGCTGAGTGATACGCGGGCCAGATCCGATCGACTCTCGAAGCTCCTCTCATAGACCGCTCGAGTCGCCGAGATTTGTATTTACTCACCAGATCGCTCCGGCTAACATGGCGCGCAGATGACGTCCCACATTGTCTCATCGCCCTCGCCCCTTGATTCGCATTCATACGCGTCCCCACTAGCGTTCTCTTGACTCGAGAAACCTATGCCGCAGTTATCGAGAGGCGAAATTCTTGACCGCATAGCTTGCGGTGAAAGCCTTCGCGGAGTGAACCTGGTCAGGACGGATCTTTCGGCTATGGACCTGGCGCGTGCAGATCTTGCTGAGGCGAATCTCCGAATGGCCGAGCTTTCACGCACCGACTTGAGAGAAGCCCGACTGACCGGATGTTTTCTTAGCGGGGCCATCCTTACGGAAGCCACGCTGACGGGCGCAACTTTGGTCGAATCGAGCATGATCGGGACCGTGTTGAAAAACGCCGACTTGAGCCGCGCCGATTTAAGTGCGGCTGACATGACCGGAGCCGATCTTCGAGGAGCGCAACTACAGGGCGCATTCATGGTGGGCACCTTTCTGAACGAAACCGACTTGAGCGGAGCCAGCTTGTCGGGCGCGTACATCAGGATGGCTCAGATGGCCGGAAGCAACTTGACGGGCGCGACGCTTGACGGCGCGGACCTCTCCTACACCGATCTTTCTGGCGTCCGGCTTGATGAGTGCTCCCTGGTGAGCGCGAATCTCACTGGCGCCAATCTCTCAGCGAGTACGCTCACCGGCTGTAACTTGCGCGGCGCGGATCTGACCGGGGTTGATTTGACCGGATGCAACTTGACTGCGGCGAAGCTGCACGATGTGCGTTGCGCGGGAGTAAAGCTTGCGGATGCGTGGGCGGAATGGGTCGACATCTCTCAAGACGGTCTGGAGGAAGAACGCGCCTCGTTGCACGATGTCTTCATTGGCATCCTTGGAAGACCGCTAGCGCAGATTCTTATCGAAGGCCGCGTCACCGACGAAGTCCTCGCCGCCTTGCTCGTTCATCTATCCGCGTTCCAGGCTGCTCGGCCGACCGAATCCGATGTCACCCTCAGAGCTATTCACCAGGGCTCGAACTCGTCGGCCATCTATCTTGAAGCCGAACACGAACTTTCGCTCGCCGCCTATCTGATCGAACTTGCGGAACTGGCGGGCAAGGGATCGTCCGAGCTGTTTGAGAAGCTGAGCGAGGCGCTTGCTGACCTCAACGAGTCGTCTCTGGTTACGCCTGCATTGTCAGCGTCTGAAGCGGACGTTCCACGGATCCGGACCGGAAGTTTGGAGAGCGCTCCAACTCGAATAGTGAGGGCGATCGCGACCCTCAAGGCTAGCTCATTCTCAAGCAGCGAGAAATCATTCCTGATCCTCACCGGAAACCGTCAGCCCTGGCTCGAAGCCACATCGAACCCAGCCCTGACCATACGCCCGCCCCACGGAGTCGCTATCGGTGTCGATCTGATCCGCGGCCACTTCGTCATCGAGGATCGCCGCAAGAACCGGGCAGCAGCTTCGAGGAAGTAGCGGCGGCCTTTGCCTGCAAGAAATTAGCGATTTATAATTCGGATCTAACCGGTTTCTAATGAATGATCGGTATAATCGGTGATGAGACTGGCAGGTATCGAGCATTCGAACTCGTCCCGTGCGGACGATCGTTGAAGTCGCTGCCATCCTTAATCAACCAGGAGTTTCCCGATGAAAACTATGATCTTCAAGCGTGTGACCGTTCTGGCCCTGGCGGCATCGATAGCGTCGCCCGCGACGTTGTTTGCACAAGACAGCAAAGCTACCGCTGCCAAGGCGCAAGACTCTGCGGCTCCGCAGGCAGGCGCGACCGCCACGAAGGGAAAACTTACCGAAGATGAGAATCCAGAGATGATCGGTAAGCGGAATATTAACAAGCATCAGATTGACTTCTACTCGTTGGAGAAAGAGGTCGGGATCGGCCGCCGGCTTGCCGCCGACGTTGATCGGCAAGGCAAGTTCATCGACGACCCGGTGATCACCGAGTACGTGAATCGGGTTGGCCAGAATCTGGCGCTTCACTCGGACGCTAAAATCCCCTTCACAATCAAGGTCCTGGATTCGGATGATGTGAACGCGTTTGCGCTGCCCGGCGGATTTCTCTATGTGAACAAGGGTGCGATCCTTGCTGCCGACACCGAAGCTGAGCTGGCCGGGGTCATGTCTCACGAGATCGCGCACGTCGCAGCGCGCCACGGCGTTGAGCAGGCTTCCAAGCAGCAGCTTGCGAACTACGCGATGATCCCGCTGATCTTCATGACCGGCGGAATCGGATACATAGCTTATCAGGCGGCGCAGATCGGCGTGCCTTTGGCTTTCCTGAAATTCAGCCGCAATGTCGAGTCAGAAGCGGACAAGCTGGGCGCCGAGTATCTTTGGGCGGCAGGCTATGATCCGAACAACTTTCTGTCTTTCTTTGAGAAGCTCGAAAAGAAAGAAAAGCACAAACCCGGCACATTGTCGAAACTGTTCGGCACGCATCCACCAACCCCGGACCGCATAGTCAAGGTTCGCGATCTGCTGGCTAAATTCCCGGACCGCGACGAGTACACGGTTAGCACCTCGGAGTTCAATCGCGTCAAGTCACGTCTTCTTCAGGTGACCAATGCGAAGACGCTTGAGGCTGGCAGTCGGGACACCAGCCGTAGCCGTCCTACTTTAAAACGGCGAAAAGATACGGGCGACGACACGACTCAACAGACGACGACTGGCGGCGAGGAGCAGCCAAAGGATAAGCCTACATTGAAGCGGCGTGACAGTGATGGTAAGCCGCCCGACAAACCAACGGCCAAACCGCCCGACACACCATAGACTGTTTCTCTCATCACTCCTCCGTAAGCTGAGGGCCGGTTGCTAATACGCATCCGGCCCGATTTTTTTGGGTAAGTGACGCGGTCAAGACTCAGGATTCGCGACGCGTGATCTGGTTGAGCGCCTCGAACAACGCGATTCCCAGGGAGGTCGCAAGGTTCAGCGAGCGCACGCGTCTGTTTGGCATCGGTATAGTCAAACACCTCTCCCAGTTTGCGCGCAGCAAGTCTTCAGGCAAGCCGCGCGTTTCGCGCCCAAAAACCAGACAATCATTCGGCGAGTAATGAAAGTCTGTGTAGAGCCGTTCGGCTTTAGTAGAGAAATACAGGAAGCGGCACTCGCTCAACGCGTCGTAGAGTGCTTCGATATTCAAATGATGGTGCAACTCGACTTCGCTCCAGTAGTCCAATCCGGCACGCCGTACCGCCTTGTCGTCTGTACGAAATCCGAGCTTGCCCACAAGGTGTAACGGAGTGAAGGTGGCCGCGCAAAGCCTGGCTATGTTGCCCGTGTTGGGCGGGATCTCCGGCTCGATGAGCGCAACGTGAAGCTTTGATGAGCCCTTGTCGATTGATGACTCGCTTTGGGCTTTCCCGGACTCTTTCATTCCTTATTGCGCCTTCTTCGATTACCGAGGATCCGGGCGCTCGCCGTGCGAAGAATCGTTTTGTGATCGAAGGCGAGTGGTGGTGGGTTGGAAGCGGAATGCCACGCAGCAGCTTCCGCGTCATCTGCCGCCGAAGGCTGAGGCTGGTTCTCAAGCAAGGCCCCAAAAACCACGCTGATGGTATGACCGCGCGGATCGCGCCCCGGATCCCCGAAGGCGCCGATCTGCTGCAGCTCAATCCCCGTGAGGCCAGTCTCCTCATGCAGCTCGCGCGCTGCCGCTGCTTCGAGCGCTTCGTCAGCATCAACGAAACCACCGGGGAAAGCCCATCGCCCCTTGAACGGCTCGTGCTTGCGCCGGATAAGCAGGATTCTGGCGCCGCGGTTTGCGCGATGGAACAGGACGATGTCTACGGTGACCGCCGGTCGAGGATGATCGTAGCAGTGCTTTTCTTGAGCCTTTTCTTTCTTCATCGTCCAGTTTCAGTCAAGCACCCCATTTCACCACGGATCTGACTGACTTTGAGGTTGAGTTGTTCTCTCTCGAGTAGCACTCGCGCCAGCGTCCCTATTTCAGGTTTATCCCAAGAGCGTCGATGACTTCTACGTAAGCTTGGTAAACATCGTCCGCAAAGCACGCAAAAGTGACTTTCTCGATCAACTCGTCGCTAGCAAGAAAGGCCCCCGTTTCTCTGACTGCAATCGCACACGCTTCCTCGACGGGGTAGCCGTAAATCCCGCAGCTTATCGCGGGGAAAGCGATTGTCCGGATGCCATGCTTCAGAGCCAGGGTCAGGGTCGATCGGTAGCACGAAGCAAGAAGCTCTGCTTCTCCTTGGCGGCCGCCATGCCAGATTGGCCCGACCGTGTGAATAACGTATTTCGCCGGAAGCCTGTGACCGAGAGTGATCTTCGCCTGGCCTGTTGGGCAGCCTCGGAGCTTCCGGCACTCCGCAAGAAGCTCGGGACCACCAGCCCGATGTATTGCGCCATCGACTCCACCGCCGCCAAGAAGCGAACTATTCGCGGCGTTCACTATTGCGTCTACCTCGAGCGTAGTTATGTCAGCTTTGAGTGCTTCAACTCTCCTTTTCATGTCTTTCGCATCAATCGTTGAATAGATACTGGCAAGATTGCAAGCAGCTCTCGCGTGCTCTTTACCAGAGCGTGGCAAGCAGACCATGTGCTGCGTTCATCGCAGTAGCTTTGGGGCGCGCGCCCTCGCTTTCTTTCAGCGTGGGAACCGAGCAAACGAGATAGAAAAAAAGGCGGCCCGTACGGTCCGCCTTTTTTCTTCGGGGGCTCTGATCGAGCGCGGTCTGTCGTTAGGGGTTCTAGCCGCTCGATCAGTGAGAGAGACTATAAGTTAGCGCTGCGTCGATGTCGTCGAGCGAGTGCTCGCAGTGCCGAGTCCGCGGCTCAGCAAGCGAATCTCGACCCTGCGATTCTGCGCGCGGCCTTCGCTCGAGTGATTGTCAGCCACTGCCCGAAGCTCACCAAAGCCAAGCATGTGCATCCTGAACAACGGGATGTTGTGTTGTTCGGCAAGATAACGACGGACTGCGTCGGCACGCTTTTCGGTGAGCTGATTGTTGTAAGCCTCCGAGCCTACGGAGTCTGCAAAGCCCGTCACCTCGAGAATGAAGTTGGAACGGTCCCTTATTTGTGCCGCAAGTTGATCCAGCGACGCCTTACCCTCTTGCGTCAGTTCGTAGCTGTCGAATTTGAAGTGCACGGTTGCGGTGTTCTGAAGCGCGTACTTATCCAGATTCGCTCGCAGATCGGTGACCGATTGCTCGGCCGCGCCAGCACGCTTGTTCGCCTCGTCGGCGCGCCCAAGTGCTGCGTCAGCCTGAGTCTGCGCGCGCTCCGTGCGTCCGCGAACTTCGGTTATGTCTTCTCCGAGCCGTCCTATGTCCTGAGTATTTCGACGCGAGGTCTCCTCTAACTCGCCAGTCCTCTGTTCGAGTGGCGTCACCCGCTCGTTGACGCGGTTCCGCACGTACTTCTTGGTCGCGCAGCCGACCGAACCGATGACAACTACAACACTCAGCGCCGCGAATTGTATCAATCTTTTCTTCATCGTGGTTCGGCCAGAACGGAAATAAAAGGCGATGCAGAGATTATCCGCATCGCCTTGTGTGGTTACTGTCCTCACCACAGTAACCGCATAAGAGATCGGAGAATGATTTGATCATCACCCGTATCTCTGCCCCACTTAGGCTGGAGCAAGCGTTGTGCCGACCCAAAAAGAGGTCGCGCGGGCGTTTAACTACCTTCAAAAGTTGACACGCCGGATTCGAAGTCGGAGCTGCCAACGGTAAAGATTACAGCTCCGGAGTGTAAGATTTTCCGGCTTTGGGTAGTCCCGGTTCGCTCGCCTTGTGTGTGCGTGTAAGCTTTGCGCCCGTGCGTCAACGGTGAAAAGCACCACCACTCACTGACGAAGTGTAAACCGGACCTTACCCGGGGGCTTGGAAGCATGCCAACCACACCGGATTCGTTGCACATAGCCCAGAGAACCAGAGTTCGTTGTCGGTCTCCTGTTTCATTGCGGCTTGGTGTCTTCCGGGTCAAGCTTCGTGGTGGTGGGTCCGCATCCCTCCGCAGGTTTGTCCTTGGCCTTGTATTGCTTGACCCAATCCTCGATGTTGTCGCGTATGAACTCGCCGAAATCTTCGATTTCGCGCGCGGATTTGCTCCAGAAGTCTTTGAACGCCTTCTTATCTACCCAGGCGCCGTACCTCGGATCGCCCCACACGCCTCCCCACTCACCCCAGCCCGCCCTTCCGACCTCGTCTTCGTAGTAGGCCGCGAGTTGTCGGCACGCCATCGCCGCAACCGTGAGCGAGCTTTCCGCCGGAAGCGCATCAAAGACGCCTGCCACGTCGGGGTCAAGGTCCTGCAATCGCGCGAGCACGCGGTTGTACTGCTCAACGCAGAAGCGTGCGGCGTCCTGGCTGCTGCCGGTCCATTCGGACTGGAGCGCCATTCGAGAAGTGCGTCTCAAGACGTTAACAAGTTTTGCCAGCTCTTTTTCTCGTTCCATGCTTCACCTCCTTACTATCGCACGACCGCGGTCCAACCGACCCGCACGCGCCTCCCGCCACAATGCCGTGCGCGGCGATGACCTCTCTCCGTCGCCGCCTCGTCTTCAAAATAGGCGGCGAGCTCGTAGGCCGCCATCCGTGTTATTTCAGGAGACGCCGTTTCTGCAAGCGGCGTAAAAAGAGGGGCAGCCGCCGGCTCGAGCTGCGCTAGCCGCGACAGCACCTTGTTGTATTGCGACACGCAGAAGCGCGCGGCGTCCGGTTCTGCCTGTCGCCAGGAAGCGTAGTTCGCCGCTCGCACAATGCGCCGGAGTACGTTTACGAGTTTTCTTATCTCTCGATCTCTTTCCATTTCTCACCTCTGATGTTTGGTTGTTCAAGCAGCCCGCGCAGCAGTTGCTTGCCGCGATGCACGCGCCACTTGACGGTAGAAATTGCCACTCCAAGAAACGCGGCTATTCGCTTAAGAGGCATCTCGTCGAAGAACCTCAGACGCAGCACCAGCGCGTAATCCGCGGGCAAGCCTTCAAGCGCAAGTCTCACGCTTTCATCTCCTTCGGGCTCGCGAGCGGGCGGATGCGAAAGCGCTTCAACCTGCTCGATCAAGAACTCATCCATCCCGACTCGACCGCGCTGGAGTGCTCCTTCCCGCTTGCCCAGGCGCATCGCGCGATGGCGAGTAATGGCCGCAAGCCACGCGGCGAACTTGGTCGGGTCTTCAATCGACGGCAAGCCTTTAAATGCCAGCAATAAGGCATCCTGTGCGACGTCTTCCGCATCCTCGCGACCGACTATCGCTTGAGCCGTTCGAACAACCGCCGCGCGATAACGCGTCGCTAACAGATCGAACGCGTCCAGGTCGCCAAGTATCGACGCAACTACTAACACCTCGTCGGGCGGTTCTACGCCTTCCTTCGCCATCCGCGCTCCAAGCCTTCGCACGGTCGCGACGGCCCTCACTAGTATAGAGACATCATAGGCTGAAAAGGTTAGAGGTCACGAATTGATTCGGTTTTGATCGGCTCGCGGGGTCTCAGACTTCGAATGTCGTTGCTCAGTAAGCTTTGGGAAGAAGCCGGCTGAAAGGGCTCCAGCAGCCCGTTCGAGTGCGTTTGCCGCTCAGTTTCGACGGGAGGCGCGCTACTTCCGGAGTTGACCAAGATCGACGGTGTACAGATGCTGATAGGCCCAGAGGTTACTCATCACTTTCGCGACGTAGTCTTTTGTCTCCGGGAAAGCGATCTCGCTCATCAATCGATCAGGATCAGCGGACCGCGCCCGGAAGATCCATCGCTCAACATTCTGCTCGCCACCGCTGTAGGAAGCCAAAACCGCGTACGGGTTTTTGGGGAAGAGCTTGAGCAAGTCGGCGACGTAGCGAACGGCCAGGCGAATCGCAAGCTCCGGCTCGTACACATCGTCAAGCTCGAAGTTCTTGAGCCCTTCTTCTTCCGCCAGCTTCAACGCCGTCTCTTGAATGAACTGCACAAGCCCGCGAGCGGCGGCGCTGCTCTTCACGGACGGGTTGAAGCGGCTCTCTTGTCTCGCAAGCGCAAGCACCAGTCGCGGGTCGACCTCGCTGCCGCGCGAGTAGCGATTTAGAGCATCGCGATAGGGCGCGGGATAAATCATTTCCGCAAGGTCCCGGGGCAGCAGCTCGAGTCGGTAATCCTGTGGGATTGACTTGGCCACCGGTTCAGCGAACGCAATCGCGTAGTGAGAGTGATCGCCCCGATTGCTGTAGACGGCCAGCGAGTACGCTACATCGCCTCCGCCCATCGTTGTTCGAGGAGTGCTCTCATCCTGTTGTTCATCGCTCGATTCGATATTCGATCGCGCGCCAAACCCACCGAGCCTCAACTCCTGCGCGCCTTCGTCGTACAAGCCGAGGAACAACAGCTCCGCGCCAAGCGAAGAATGTGACGAGTCGCTTGCGGCTTGCGCGGGGCCGATCGCGGGCCGCGCCGCAGGTATCAAGCGGAACCGCGAGCTTATGTTGTAGCCGGGAAGACGGGCGTAACACGCACGAAGGATGGACAACAGATCCTGCTCGGCAGCAGCCTCGGTGACCAATCTTAAAGCTCGCGTCGCGGCGTCCTTCGCTTCAGTGTAGCGCCCACTCGCAAGCGCCGCTCGCGCCTGATCGCGATAGCCGCGAGCAAGCGGCTCGACGATCCGCCGGCCTTCCTCGGTCGCAGCCATCGCCTGAAGCCTGAGCGTAGCGCGATGCCCGAAATAGCCGTCGCGCTCGTCAGGGATTGACAGATAGAGCCGCGCAGCCTCCGCGAGCCTTCCCATCTCCTCGATCGCGCAGATCCGCATGAATGCCGCTTCGCCGCGGATCGGCGCGCTGACGACTTTGGGCGTAACCGGCAACGCCGCCACTCTCAATAGAAGCTCAATCGCCGTGTTGTAGTTCCGGCGGGCCAGTTCGATCTTCGCTTCGTTATACAAGCCGACGGACGCCAAAGGCTGCCCGGCAAAGCGCTGCTGGATTCGCTTCGACCACTCGACGGCTTCAGCATCTTTACCAGCGTAACGAAAGGTATCGGCGACATTGCGATATGCGCCCTCGACCAGTGTGCTCCTCGGGTAAGCGGTGATGAATTCGCTGTAGCGGCGAGCTGCCGGTTCGTAGCGGCGCGCTTTCTGGAGCGCTGTCGCCACCCAATAATATCCCTGTTCGCCCTCGGGTTTTTGGGCGTACTCATCATGTGCGCGATTAAACCACGCAATCGCGTCGTCGAATTTGTCCTCGCGGTAGCAGGCGTAGCCCGCTTGATAGAGTGCTTCGGCGCGATTCGGGCTGTCAGGGAAGCGCTCAACGACGGCGACGAAGTGCTCGCGCGCTTCGGACCAGTGGCGATTCGACATGTAGATCCTCGCCCGGCGAATCGCCTCAAACTCGTTCGGCTTCTCTTTCGAGGCACGATCGAGCGCGTCAAGTCCCAAAGCGCCGCGGAGCGCGTAGTCATCGCGAGAGCCGTTGATCAGTTGATTGAAGATTGCGCGTGCCGACTGAGTATCACCGCTCTTCGCATAGGCCTCGCCCAGCCGTGCCATCGCATTTCGTCCTCGGGCGCCGCCGGTTGAAGCGATGGGCCTCAGCAACGCAATGCTGGTCCGAAAATCACGGCTTTCGAGATGGCTGTCGATCAACCGATCACGGGCGCTTGCTGCGAGCGCGCTTGAAGGGAAGGACGCAAGCAATCGAGTGATGTATTGCCGCTCGCCGGCGAGGTCGCCCGCCGCGCGCGAGTTCAAGGCCAAATGCCATAACGCGTACTCGGCGAGCGAGGACTTGCGATTGAGCAGCGCCAGATAGAGCGCCGACGCTTCCGCTCGCGCCCCTCGTCTCTCGGCCAAGCGGGCAAGCAGATAGTCGTAGTTGTTTCGAGTAAAAGCGGCCGGGTCACTCGCTTGAAGATTTATTATCAATGCTTCGGCACGGTTGAAATCGCGCGCGTCAACTGCCGCCCGAATATCGTTTGCCCTTGCCTGGAGACTCTGGGCCGAACTGTGATTCACCAGAACCGCAAGCAACAGCAATATACCAACAACCGCACGATGCATCGTCACCCCGTGTTCTTTGTCCGCCTTAGATCAGGCGACATACATCCAGAGCGCAACCCGCCTACAACCGGAACCACATGCCTGCTTCAGCCGAAGAAGTAAGCTTCCAGTGTCTCCGCATAGAGAACCGAGCCGAGCACCAACTCGTCAATGATCACAAATTCGTTCGGCACGTGCGCGAGCTTGTCGTCGCCCGGGTAGTGCACGACCGAGGTGATGCCCGCGAAGTACAAGTTCTTCGCAACCGTGTTCCCGCCGAACGTCTCGTAGTTCATCGGAAGCCCCAACCGACGCGCTGCGGTGTCGAAGCTTCGAATTATTACCGAATTCTTGTCGGAGATGTGCGGTTCGGTCTCGTGAAGCACCCTTAAGGCAACATCGGAATCGGGAGAGCGCCGCCGGACTGCAGCTAGTTTGTCCTCGATCTTTTCGAGCACTTGCGCTTTGCTGATTCCCGCGGGCAACCGAAAATCAATAGAGGCGCGAGCCATCGCGGGCACGGTGTTGCTCGACGAGCCGCCCTGAATTGTCCCCACGTTCATGGTCCAGCCGTCAAACGCATGATCGTAGCTAGCTCCGAGATCCAGCGCGTTGATCTCCACCAGCGCTTCCGCCAACGGGATGATTGCGTTGCGCCCGAGCTCGGGTGTCGAGCCATGCGCCTGAATTCCGCGGCTTTCGAGCTCGATCCACAGGATGCCCTTCTCGCCGTAAATCGACACATCCATCCGCCCGCCGTCGGGGATGATCGCTACGTCGAACTTCAGTCCGCACTCTTCAACCAGATATATGATGCCAAGCTCAGAACCAAGCTCTTCATCGGCGGCGGCGATCAGGTATATCGTACCGTCGTAGCTCGAGTGTTCGGCGAGAAAAGCCTTGCAAGCGGAATATGCACAAGCAAACGATCCTTTGTCGTCGAGCGTCCCGCGGCCGAAAATGCGTCCGTCGCTAATGCTCGGTTCGAATGGAGGAGTGTTCCACTGATCGAGTTCCCCAGGCGGAACTACGTCCATGTGCGATACGAATCCTATCGACTTCTTCCCATTGCCGATCCGTCCCACGATGTTCGTCCGTCCGGGCTCTTTTTCGTAGTAAGAGATTTCCATCCCCAGCGATCGCATGCAATCGCTGACGGTTTCTTTACATAAGTACTCGTTGCCCGGCGGGTTGACCGTGTTCTGTCGGACAAGATCGCAAACTATCCGAACGATCTCATTGGGGTCGACATGCTTAGCAAACTTTGAATCCATAGGAAGCTGGCTCCTTCTCTCTGCTTGCGGTATCGTGATGCCCGATCAGTATAGTCTGCCTGTTGTTGACAGCGAAAGAGCGACTGCCTTGGTGTAACCGAGTACGAAGGCAATCCGTCTCCCAGGAGCAAGTTGACTAACGCAAGCATTGATTTCTGAGTTGCTTCTGGTCTGGAAAAGTCTTGATATGGCGCAGGTGCCGTGCTATAAAACAGCCGAACCCCACAGATGGCCCCTTCTGAATCAGCGCCAAGCGAGTGCAAGACCACCTCAGAAGCAGCGGGCAACCCGGAGGCAAGTGTGACTCCCTTTTGCTATTACCTTCAAGCAGTGAACCTGTTCCAGTTCAGCTCCCCTTGCGCCGGCAGATCTATTGAGGTTAAGCAATGACGACCCCGGTCGTTCTGTACGAAGAAGAATACGGTCAGCTCAAGCACGTAATCACGCGCCTGTGCGCGGATGCGAACGCCAAGTTTGTTTTTCTCGTTGACAAGAACGGACAGCAAATCGCCGCGCATGGAGAGATGCTGAACCTCGACACAACAAGCCTGGCGAGCCTGACCGCCGGCAACGTGGCGGCGACCGACGGGCTGGCCCATTTGATCGGTGAGCGAGGATTTCCGGTGCTGTCGCACGAGGGTGAGCGCGATAACCTTCACATCTCGATAGTCGCTTCGCGAGTGATATTGGTGGTGATTTTCGATGAACGCTCGAGCCTCGGTCTCGTAAGGCTTCGAGTGAAGCGCGCAACCGCCGAGATGAATGGGGTCTTCGAACTGATCGATTCGAAAATAACACGCGAGCGCGATATGGGTATCGCATTCGATTCGCCATTCGCGGAAATAACTGAAGAGGACATCGACGCACTGTTCAGCTAGTCTCCAGACTATGAGGCTCGCAACTGCCCCTCGGACCCAATCGACCGGGAGCCAACCCCAACCTCACCGGCCCAGCGATAAGGGATACCAGCCTTGACGTTCATCAACTACGCATCGCGAGAGATAAACTGCAAGATTGTTTATTACGGGCCAGGTCTGGGCGGGAAGACTACCAACCTGCAATACATTTATGACTCGACGTCGGCTCAGGCGAAAGGCAAGCTGATAAGCCTTGCTACTGAAACTGATCGTACGTTGTTCTTCGACTTCCTACCCCTCGACCTCGGCACGGTACGCGGCTTCAAGACACGCTTTCATCTTTACACGGTGCCTGGCCAGGTATTCTACGACGCTAGCCGCAAGTTGATATTGAAGGGCGTCGATGGCGTAGTGTTTGTCGCGGACTCGCAGCGCGAGCGAATGGACGCAAACGTGGAATCGCTGTTTAACCTGGAATTGAACCTCAAGCAGCACGGCTACGAACTGATGAAGATGCCCTACGTGCTTCAACTCAATAAGCGAGATCTGCCCAACGTGGTTTCAGCTCAAGACCTGAAAGCCGAGTTGATTCGCAAAGACGAACCGGTGTTTGAGGGCGTAGCCAACAGGGGGATGGGCGTGTTTGATACGTTGAAGGCCGTCGCAAAGCAAGTCCTGCTGGAGCTTCGAAAGAACAGCGGAGGCTGAGAGTCCTCGTGAAGAATCAACGTCGCTTGTCGTTCGGTTTTGTGATTCTTTTCGGTGCTTCACCGGTAGCTTCGCGCAAAAATGCCCAAAACCTAGAACACCAACACCGCAAGTCAAGTCAGATGACGTTCTCCCGCTGCAAGTCTTGCCGACCCGATACGAAGGCGTAACCTCGAACGGACTCCAGAAATAAGAAAGCCATAGAGTGTGGACTTGGATAACTTTAGCGGTGTGCCGGTTAGTACTTCCTGAAGCGGCCCAGTTACCGGGAGGAAAGATGCTCGCTCACGCCTGTAATGATGTCGCCGATCGTTAAGAATTTCGGAATCGCGTCGTCGGGGATTTTTATTTTGAACTGCTCTTCCAGCCGCAAAGCAATGTTCAGCGCGTCAAGCGAATCCGCGCCCAGGTCCTTCATCAGGTGAGTGCCGGGCTCGAGTTGATTCCGATCAACGCGCAACTCGGCTACCACGATGCTCTTAACCACGTCCTCGATGGATTCCTTGGCTTCTCGAGTCATCTTAGCGTCCTCATTCTGTATTGGGTAACTCACCGACTTCGAAGCTCGAATACTACTCGACCACCCCTCGCGCAACAAGCACAGCGTTGTTTCCGCCGAAACCAAACGAGTTCGAAATAGCTGTCCGCAACGGCCTACGGGAGCCAACCGCCCGCGCGCCTTCAGTTACATAATCAAGGTCGCATTGAGGGTCGCTCTCCTCATAGTTTATGGTCGGCGGTATCAACCGGTTCTCGATCGCAAGTATCATCGCGATGAATTCAAGTGCGCCGGCCGCGCCCATAGAATGCCCGAGCATCGACTTGATAGAGTTCACCGGAATCTCGTAGGCATAACTGCCGAAGACCCGTTTTATCGCTTCGGTCTCGGAAGCGTCGTTCAGCTTTGTTGCCGTGCCATGCGCGTTTATGTAATCCACTTCTTCGGCCGCGACGCCGGCGTCCTTGAGCGCCCGGCTCATCGCATGGGCTTCGCCGTCGGGATCAGGAAACGTTATGTGCGCGGCGTCTGCCGTAGAGCCGTAACCCAGAATCTCCGCGTAAATGTGAGCGCCGCGTTCTCGAGCCGCGTCTAGCGTTTCGAGCACCACGATCCCGGCACCCTCGGCGAGCACGAACCCATCGCGGTTCGCGCTGAACGGCTTGCAGGCGCGCTCGGGCAGTTCATTCTTTGTCGATAGGACTCGCATCTCTTTCCACGCGTCCATTACCACAGGTGTCACCGGAGCATCCGCTCCCCCGGCTATCATTCGTTCGGCGTTGCCGTACCGAATTACGTGGAACGCCTGCCCTATCGCGTTAGCTCCCGACGAGCACGCAGTGCTCACGGTGATGTTCGGCCCTCGAGTCTTGAACCGTATCGCGATGTTTGACGATGACGCGTTGTACATCGACTTGGGGATTGCGATGGCCGACCGCCGCCCGCGTCCGTTGGAAAAAAACGCGCCGCAAAACTCCTCGATTGAGCTTTGGCCGCCGAAGCCGGTTCCAAGAAACACTCCCGCGTCGTAGCTCTCAAGTTGCCCGTTGCTCAGCCCCGATTCGCGCGTGGCCATCCCGGTTGCTGCGATCGCCAGCTGGGACACGCGATCCAGCCTCGACAACTCGCGTTCATCAAAAAAATCCTCGGGCCTGAAGTCGCGGCATACCCCGGCGATGCTGGTCTTCAGGTTAGATGTGTCGAAGTCATTGATGCGCGAGATCCCACTGCGCCCTTCCGCCAGCGCAGTCCAGACCGCCTCGCGACCAACCCCGGTGGGCGCGATGATTCCGATTCCCGTTACCACGACTCTTCTCATGAGTGATTAGTGATGCTTGATCCGTGATGTCTCGAAGCTGTCCACGGATCGTCGGTCACTGAATTATCTCCAGCTTCTTTCCCACCCTGTGCATGGATTCGAGCAATCGCTCCACCTGTTCATCAGCGTGTGTGGCCATACAGCTTATCCGCACAAGGCTATGAGACACCGCAGGAGCCAGGACCGGGTTGGTGTAGATGCCTTCGCCGATCAACTCCCAGAAGAACTTGCAGACCAGGACCTCGTCATTGACGACGACGGGTATGACAGGCGTGATGCCTTCCAATAATTTGAAGCCAAGTCCAGTCAGTTCCCGCCTTACCATCGTGCTTACTTCGCGAAGCCGCTGACGGCGCTCGGGCTCGCGCTCGATTATCTCGATAGCTTTCAAGACGGCTGCGGCGTTGGCAGGCGCGAGCGAAGCCGAATACACGAACGCCCGGCTGTGATGCTTGAGGAACTCAATCACTTCGCGGCGGGCAGCGACAAAGCCGCCTATCGACGCGAACGACTTCGAAAAGGTTCCCATCACAACGTCGACGGCGCCTTCGACGCCGTAGTGCTCGGCGGCGCCGCGACCCTCCTGCCCAAGAACTCCTATTGCGTGAGCTTCGTCAACATAGATCCGCGCGTCATACGTCCGTGCCAGCCGAACTATCTCGGGTAGGTTGGCGGTGTCGCCTTCCATTGAGAACACACCGTCAACGACGATCAGCCGGCCCTCGTCCGGCTGCAAGCTCACAAGCACCTTCTCGAGGTCCGCCATGTCGTTGTGACGAAACCTGGTTGTTCGCGCGAATGACGCCAAACAACCGTCGAGTATTGAAGCGTGTATGTTGCGATCGGCGACGATAACGTCACCCTTTTGCGCGATTGTAGACAAGGCGCCCACATTCGTTTGAAAGCCGGTGCCGAACACAAGCGCCGCTTCGCGCTTCATGAATCTTGCCAGTTCCCCTTCGAGACGCACGTGTAAGTCCATCGTCCCGTTCAGCATTCGCGATCCCGAACACCCGGTCCCGTACAGGTCTATTGCTTGCTTGGCTGCGGCTTTGACCTCCGGATTCGTGGTCAGCCCGAGGTAGTTGTTTGAGCCGAACATCAGAATGCGCCGGTCGCCCATCATCACTTCGGCTTCCCCTGAATCGGCGCCGTTTGAGAATTCGGTGAAATAAGGATAGAGGCCAGCCCGGCGGAACTCGTCAGCCTTTGTGAATCCAACAGCTTTCTCAAAAACGTCTTTCGCACTTATGTGCGACCGCTGTTGCATAGTGGACTCCCCGAGTTGACTGACCGTGATCGCACTTCTAAGTAATTCTAAGAACCTGAGTCTCGCGCTCCCTGTGATGCGCAAGATTATAGCTCAAGACAAGCTGAGGGCAAGCTGAATCAGGTCCGTAGTTCGTGGTTAGTAGCCAGTTGGAAAGCCGCGACTAGTGATCAAACCGAGTCGCTTTTCTGGCGATCCTGGACACCGGTGGACGCGTGAAAAGTTAGAACCCGGGTGTTAGCTTGAATCTGTAGGGTCAAAAGTGGGCTGGCAAATCCTCTTATGAGTTAATTAAACTCGCCCGTGAATACCCGTTGCACCCGAGGCCCCAACCGCGCCAACAGTTCATAAGCTATGGTGTCCGACGCCTGCGCTACCGCTTCCGGACGTATGACGTATCCCCCGTAACTGCCGTAAATGAGCACGTCAGTCCCGAGGTCGGCGGCGGGGACGTCTGAGAGGTCGACGAGCATTGAATCCATCGATATGTTTCCAACAATCGGGGCGCCGCTTCCATTCACCAGTACGCTGCCCCGATTCGATAGTATCCGGGGAATGCCGTCGTGATAACCGAGGGGTACGACGCCACCAGTGAACCCATCGTAAGGAACTGTAAACGTACCGCCGTAGCCAATACGATCGCCCCTCTGGTACCTGTTTATTTTCACAAGACGGCTTACCAGAGCGATGGCCAGCTCCAGATCGATATGTTTGCCCACTTCTGCAGACGGACAGATGCCATACATGCCAAGCCCGAGACGCACCAGATCGAAGCCCGCTTCCGGGACTCTCGAGGTACCCGCCGTCGCACTCGCATGACATATGAGATTACTAAGACCCATCTCTCGAAGCGAAGCGATAGCGCGCCTGAATCCTTGGACCTGTCTGTTAGTAATGTCATCCTGCGAAGGATCATCGGCGGAGGCGAAGTGCGTCATCAGTCCCGCCGGTCGGAGGCTGCCGGTAGCCAGGATAATCCGTGCGAGCTCAGCTGCCTCTCCAGGCAAAACACCAAGGCGACCAAGACCGGTGTCGACCTCAAGATGAACATCAATTGTTTTGCCCTGTGCAACCGCCGCGCGGGCGAGCGGCGCCACGACGTCGAATGAATAGATCACCGGAGTCAAACGATAATGCACTGCCTTGTCAGCCTCGGCTGGAGTACACATCATGACCAAAATCTGCGAGTCAATGCCCGCTCTGCGGAGGGCGCCTCCCTCATCTGCGCTCGCTACGCCAAAGAAATCCACTCCCATTCGCTGAAGCTCCAGTGCCAACCTGCTCTCGTCGCTTCCATAAGCCAGTGCCTTGACCATAGCCAGTATTCGAGTCTTTGGACCAACCAGGCGCTTGAACCGCATAACATTCTCATTGACGCTTTGGAGATCAACTAAGAACCGGTTTGGCCCCATCGGCTCGATGATCTCTCGGGCCACGCTGGCTATGCCCATATTCCTGGGCCCTTTGACCAACACCGTATCGCCGCCCCGCAAGCTAGGTAGCAGGTTGTCCTTCACCTCTTTTGGATTTTTGCAACGAATCACGGTGCGGTCGGGCGCGGCGCTCTTGAAAGCTTCCTGTGTCGCCTCGACTCCGTCATCGCCTACCAGTATCAGCGTATCCACGTTGCTCGTCGCAGCCAGCGCTCCCACGGCCGCGTGTTCCTCCGCTTCAAGTCCGCCAAGCTCTCTCATTCCGCCAAAAACAAAAACCCTCCTGCCTCTTTCCGCCTTTATAGCCCCCAGCGATTTCAACGCAGCACGAACTGAAAGCGGATCCGAACTGCAGGAATCATTGATGAGGGTAAAGCCGATTGGAGACTTCCATATCTCCATCCTTGTGTTTCCGGGCGCATACTCAGAGAGTGCGTCTTGCACAGCTTCGGGCTTGACGCCCAGTAAGTATGAGGCACATACCGCCATCTCGACGTCAGACACGATTTCCAACGATGGCGTGTTTACGGTCAAGCTTATCCGATCATCCGATGGGAATCGGATGATCAATTGTATGCCGTTGTTCGTCACGCGACGATTTTCGATATAAGGAAGGTCTTCCGATGGGAGGCCGAATCTGTATATGCGGCACTCGAGCGATTCCAACGCCTTCGTCAGGATTGACTCTTCTTTGGGAACGAGCAACCAGCCGTTCTTCGGAATGCGGTGAAAGAGCTTTACTTTCTCTTCTGCGATTGCCGACCTGCTACCGAATGACGAAATATGTCCGAAACCTATGTTCGTGATTAGACCACAGTCTGGACGGAGGATACGCTCGAGTCGAGCCATCTCGCCGACTCCCGAGACGCCCGCCTCGAGGACAGCAAAGTCCGCGCTGCGAGGAACGCGGACGACCGACAAAGGGACACCAATCTGGCTATTAAAGCTATCAGGACTCCCAGCGCAGGACGATACTTCCGATAGAATGTGTACCAGCGCATCTTTGACGACCGTCTTGCCATTGCTGCCAGTTATAGCAATGACTCTTCCATTGATTTCAGTTCGCCACCAGGCGGCAAGTCGCTGCAGCGCTTCCAGGGAATCGTCTACAACTACCAACGGTTTGTCTGAGAGACCCGATAACCGATCAAGCCATTGTTCGGCCACGACCGCAGCGGCAACGCCGTTGGCCAGTGCCTCGACAACGAATTCGTGGCCATTCACATGTCTGCCTTGAAGCGGAAAGAAGACACAATTCTTACCGATCCTCCTGGAGTCAATAGTGACGCCCCCTATTAGCTGTCCAGCAAAGGTCGGGGCGGCTAGATTGCCGCCGGTGATGGTAGCGAGTTGGCCGAGTGTCAGGTTATCCATAGACCGAGCCCTAAGCGTCCATTCTAGATGAATAGGCGGTCAGTCCAGTAGTGAAACCAGTGGTTCACTCGCGCATCATCGATTCGAATCGTGTAAAGGAATTCAAGAAAGCGAGCTCTACCTTGCCGGTTGGTCCGTTTCGCTGTTTGGCGATCAAGAGCTCGGCTCGGCCTCGGTTTTCGTCAGTCTCGTTGTAGACCTCTTCGCGAAAGATAAAGCAGACCACATCGGCGTCTTGCTCGATCGCGCCCGACTCGCGCAAGTCGCTTAGCTGAGGCTTGTGTTCGCTGCGTGTTTCCGGGGCACGGGACAGCTGAGACAATGCAAGGACAGGTATGTCCAGCTCCTTCGCAAGCGTCTTCAGGTCGCGCGAGATTTGCGAGACCTCCTGTTGGCGCGATTCGATCCGGCCGCGTCCCGACATCAACTGAAGATAATCAACAACCAGAAGGTCGAGCCCATGCTCCGCCTTGAGTCGCCGCGCCTTCGCCCGCATCTCCAGCACGCCAGCGCCCGGCGTGTCGTCTATATACACCTTGGTCTCGCAGAGCCGCCGAAGCGCGTCACCCAATCGCGCCCATTCTTCGCGATTCAGGAAGCCGGTTCTGAGCCGATGCGCGTCAACGCGAGCTTCGGAGCACAGCAACCGCGATGCAAGCTGTTCGGCCGACATCTCAAGACTGAAGATTCCCACCACGCTGCCGTTTCGAGCCGCATACTGAGCCATGTTCAGCGCCAGCGCGGTCTTTCCCATGCTGGGTCTCGCCGCGATGATTATCAAATCCTGCCGCTGCAAACCAGACGTCAAATGGTCAAAGTCGACAAAACCCGTGGGCACCCCGGTGATCATCTCCGGCCGGTCGGCCATCTGCTCGATTTGTTCCAGGCGCCGCTGGGCTACGGTGCCGATATACTGAAAGCCCTGTCGAATCTTGTCTTCGGCTATTTGAAAGATAGCCTGCTCGGCTTGATCGATGATGATGTCGGCGTCGTCCTCTTCATCGAAGGCGCGGGCGATAATCTGGTTGGAAGCGGTGATGAGCTTGCGAAGCATCGACTTCTTTTTGACGATCCGCGCGTAATGCTCGATGCTGTCGGTTCGCGGCACTCCGTCGATTAGCGACGCAATGTAAGTGGCCCCGCCGATCTGCTCAAACTCGCCGGCGCGCCGAAGCTCATCACTGAGCGTGATCATGTCGATGGCACTCACGCGTTCCGAGAGCGCAACCATCTTGTCGAAGATTCTGCGGTGAGAGTCGAGAAAGAAATCGTCGCGCTTGAGCAGCTCGATCGCCTGGTTGCAGACGGCGTTATCGAGCAGGATCGCGCCAAGTATCGAGCGCTCCGCCTCGACGTTCGAGGGGAGGCCCTTCTCGAAGAAAGGATCACCCATTGCAGGTCGCGTCATCTATTTCACCCGGAGCCGAAGCCCGGTTTTGTAAGAGTGTCAGCCAGCACGACCCGAGTTCACGCTTCAACCTGCTGCCGGATGCAAGCAGTCCTGAAGTCTGAACTCCGATGTTCCCGACCGATCAAGGGTTTACTGCTTCTGTTGAATTCGCAAGGTAGGGCGTTTTATTCAACGTAACGAATGAAGGCAACGCTGCGGAATGCCGTCGCCCCCGGCATTCCGCGCGCGATGATATCAGACAACTCGACGATTGACTACAAGGAACTGTCCAGCAAGTTCAGAGTTCAGCTTGCCGTTGGGAAGCAGCCACCTAAGGGTTGAACTCTGAGCCTGAAACTATTCACTTGCGGCCCCGGATTCGGCGTCCGACCTCTCAGGTTCGGCTTCCAGCCCGATGGCCTGGGTCTCGGATTCAGCAGCAGCCGTTTCCGCCGTTGCGCTGGAATCGGCTTCAGGAGCCGTTTCTGAGGCTTCTCTTGCTCCGCCTTCCTTGAACACCTTCACCTTGACGGTGGGCGTCACGTCGCGATGAAGCTTGATGACAACGTCGTACTCGCCGACCTCCTTGATGTGGTCGCGTAATCCGATCCTGCGACGCTCGACGGTGTAGCCTTTCTCTTTGAGCGCCTCGGCTACATCGAGCGCCGTGACCGAGCCGAATAGTATGCCGTGCTCACCTACTCGGCGTTCGAAGACCAGCTCCAACCCCTCAAGGTTTGAAGCCTCACCTTGGGCCGAAGCCTTTTCACGATTCTCGCGCTTGGCAAGCACCCGCTGCTGCTCTTCGATCAGCCGCTTGTTGCCTGTGGTCGCCTCGATGGCCATTTTCTGCGGCAGGAGGTAATTGCGGCCGTACCCCGCGCGCACTCGCACGACCTGACCTCGCTCACCAAGATTGTCTACGTCCTCGCAAAGCAAAACGTCCATATGTGCCATGATTAGTCCTCAAGTCTTGAGAGTCTCGAGTCTGGAGGGTCCGAATTAAGAGAGCGATCAGTCGCGGGATTCACTCGCGCGGACAGAGACTCTCAGGACTCTCAAGACTCTCAAGACTCTCGACTGTTTAGTCCGTCGCAAACGGAATCAGCGCGCAGTTGCGCGCCCGCTTGATGGCTGTCGCAAGCATCCGCTGATGCGGAGCGCACGTCCCCGAGATTCGACGCGGAAGAATCTTGCCGCGCTCGGGAATGTAGGTCGACAGCAATCGCGAGTCCTTGTAGTCGATATAATCCACTTTGTCGGCGCAAAACTTGCACGATTTACGCGCTCGAATAAAACGCCGTCCGCCTCCACCCTGTCGCCCGCCGCGGTCGTCTCGGCGCCCCTGGTCTCTAGATTCGCTGCTCATTAGTCTTCGTCCTCCTCGTCATTGTCGTCGCTGCCTATCGGAAGAACCGGTTCGGCCTTGCGACCGCGGTGTCGGCCGCGGCCTGCAGCAGCTCGCGCGGCGCGGCGAGCGCCAAACTTCTCGGCTCGTTTCAGGTCCTCATCGATGCGAATCGTGATGTAGCGAATCACAGCGTCGCTGACACGCATGCGGCGCTCAACCTCGGCGATCTCAGAGCCGGTGCCCTCGATCGTCAGCACTATATAGTGGCCTTCGTTGAATTTCCCGATAGGGTAAGCAAGCCGGCGGCGGCCCATACGGTCGACCTTGGCCACCTGGGCCCCCTGGTTGGTTGCGATGTCACTGAATTGAGTGATCAGGGCTTCGATGTCGCTCTCTTCGACGTTCGGAGCGACGATAAACAAAACTTCGTAGACTCTCATCTGAGAGTACCCTCCTTTTGGATAAGACTTCGCTCGCGCTGAGCAGGAACTCCAGCTTCGCGCGAAGCTTCGGTTTAGCCCTGGCCCAAAGCCAGAGCAAGGAAGTTCACTATTGAACCTCTGACAAAGAAC
>DATMCM010000360.1:0-14658 GCA_035558335.1 Blastocatellia bacterium
TCCCAATACTGGTTTTTGCGTTAGCGGTTCAGCGTTACCTCGTGAGAGGGTTATCGCTTGGAGCGGTTAAGGGGTGAGTATCAGAGGTTAGCGAATGAACGTCCGGTTCCAGAAAGTGAGTAAGCTCTTCGGCTCCTCCAAGGTTGTCGATAACCTTGATCTCGACGTCGAAGAAGGGGAGTTTGCCGTTTTGCTCGGCCCCTCCGGGTGCGGCAAGACGACCACGCTCAGGATGCTGGCCGGACTTGAAGAAGCAACGTCGGGAAACATCTTCATCGGCGACCAGCGAGTAAACGACATCCCGACCAGGTACCGCGATGTGGCGATGGTCTTTCAGACCTACGCGCTTTATCCGCACATGACAGTCGCCGATAACATCGCATATCCGCTCGTAGTTCGAAAGACGCCGCCTGCCGAGATAGCAGCGCGAGTCCACAGAGTCGCGGAGATGCTCGAGATCGGCGCTCTGATAAAGCGCAAGCCGCGCGAGCTCTCTGGAGGCGAGCGCCAACGCGTGGCACTTGCGCGGGCGATCGTACGCGAGCCTCGCGTTTATTTGATGGACGAGCCGCTCTCAAACCTCGACGCCAAGCTGCGTGTTCAAATGCGCGGCGAGCTAAAGCGGCTTCAGCGCGATCTGGGCACGACCACCATCTATGTCACTCACGACCAAGCCGAAGCGATGACGCTGGCGCACCGTGTCGCGGTGATGCGTGCGGGAAAGCTCCAGCAGTTCGACACGCCGTTGAACATCTACAACCGCCCTGCCAATCGCTTTGTTGCGGAGTTTGTCGGCAGCCCGAGCATGAACTTTCTCGACGCAAGAATCGACGGCAATCAGCTGCTGCTTGATGCGAGTGGGATCATCGTTGGTCCATCGCATTCCAAAATCGCGGCAGGGAACGGCGACCGTCGCGTGACCCTGGGCATGAGACCCGAGCACATCCGCGTATCGAGCGCGGAGATAGACGGATGGCTTCCCGCAGAGGTCTATGTAACCGAGTTGATGGGGAACGAGACTTTCGTATTCTTGAAGCTGGGCGGCGAGAAGATAATCGCGCGCGCGCCGGCGGAGTTTCGAGCCGAGATGGAAAGCCGAGTCTGGCTTCAGTTCGACTTTCAGAAAGCGCTCTTCTTCGATTCCGGCACGGGCGACGCGATTTCTCTACCCGAATCAGCGGTTAGAACTTGATACAGATCTTGCCGAAGTGGGAGCCGGTGGCCATATGCTCGAAGGCCTTCGGCGCTTCCTCGAACGCAAACACTCGGTCGACAACCGGGTGTAGTTTGTGAAGAGTGATCGATCGATTCATCGCTTCAAAACAATCCCGGCTCCCGACCAACACTCCTTGTATTCGAACGTTCTGCATGAGTATTTGAACCAGGTTCACCTCGGTCGAATTACCGGACAGGTTCCCGATCAAGCTGATGTGCCCGCCTATCTTGATGGCTCGAAGCGACTTGCCGAACGTGCCTGCGCCGCCCACCTCTATTACGTGATCGACTCCCAATCCGCCGGTCAATTCCTTAGCTCGCTTGTCCCAGTCCGGATTCGTCTTGTAGTTGATGCCGAAATCGGCGCCCAGCTTCTTAGCCCTCGCCAACTTCTCGTCGCTGCTCGAAGTGACGATTACCTGAGCCCCCGCGAGCTTAGCAAACTGAAGCGCAAAGATAGAGACGCCGCCCGTCCCCTGAACCAGCACTGTTTCACCCGCGGTTAGTCCTCCCATCTTCATCAGAGAGTTCCAGGCAGTGACTCCGGCGCACGGCAGCGTCGCTGCTTCCTCGTCGGACAAGTGAGCCGGTATGTGCACCAACCCCTCTTCGTTGAGTGCTCGATACTCTGCAAGCATTCCATCAAGCGGGCCGCCGAGTGAGGCTCCAAGCTTTGCGCGAGCAGGTTCCCCGCCGAACCACTTCTGCGCGAAATTGGCTGCAACGCGATCTCCGACCTTAACCCGCGTCACGCCTTCGCCGATCTCAACTACTTCGCCCGCGCCGTCCGACACCGGAATTAGCGGCAGAGCCAAACGAGGATTGTATTTCCCCTCGACCGTAAGCAGATCGCGGTAGTTTAGCGACACTGCGCGCACCTTAACGACGGCTTGAAACGGCGTGGCAACTGGTGTCGGCCGTTCGACGAGCGTGAGCGACTCCAGCCCGAACTTGTTTTGAATCTCGAATGCTTTCATTGTTCCTCGTGATCAATGCGCGGCCCGCATATCTTGAATAACGGACGATTCGTGTTCTGTGATGGCTCGGCGTAATATACCTGCTGAACCTTAGCGCAGCAAACGCTACTTTGGTAGTCGTGCGTGTAGTCGGAAGTCGGTGCCGCCCTGCATTCAGTCGATTCTACAGACTTGGTCCTGAGGGGCGGACTCCAAATTCTCTAAGGAGAGACTGATGCAAATAGCGCTTAACGGCGCCACAACCATGAAGGCGGATCTGGAAACCGACATTCGAGCCGCAAGCAAAGCCGGATTCGATTTCCTCGAGATATGGGCCTCCAAGCTCGGGGCCTTTCTCCAATCGCACGGCACCGCTGAACTCCAAACTCTGTTTGCAAACCATAATCTGAAACCGTACAGCATCAACTCGATCGAGCGGATCACCTTCAGGAATGCTGACAGCGAGCGAAGCTTGCTCGCCGAATGCGAAATCTTATGTGAGGCAGCGTCCTATCTTAATTGCCCTTACATCGTCGTCGTGCCCTCACCGCTCCCGCCAGGAGTGAGCCGTGCTGAGGTCATCGAGGAATCGACGCGAGTGCTTGGCGTGCTTGGAAGAATCGCAGAGAAACGAGGTGTGGGTCTGGCATTCGAGTTTCTGGGACAGACCGATTGCAGCGTGCAGACATTGGCGCTTGCGGACGAGATCGTGCTCAGGGTGAATAGAGAGAATGTCGGAGTTGTCATCGACAGCTTTCATTTCTACACTGGCGGTTCGACGATCGAATCGATAGGCGCTCTTGATCCCGATCGCCTTTTTATCTTTCATATCAACGATGCGGAAGACCTGCCTCGCGAGCAACTCGAGGATCGCCATCGCCTGCTACCGGGTCTTGGGATCCTCCCGCTTAAAGAGATCATCGTGACGCTTCGTGGAATCGGCTACGACCGCGTGGCAAGCGTCGAGATATTTCGGCCGGAGTATTGGGAACGCGATCCCTTCGAGTTAGCTCGCGAAGCGCGAGCAGCGGCTGAACGGGTGCTCGGCGCGTAAACAATCTCTAATGGAAAGGTTGATCACTAAATGGATCAGATCAAGCTAGGGATAATAGGGTCTGGGTACATCGGCGGAGTGCACGCAAGCGTGCTGGCGCGAGACGAACGCGTAATTATCTCAGCCGTACACGACCTCGATCGCGACCGCGCCGCCAGGCTTGCCGGATCAACAGGGGCGAAGCTTGCGGATGACGCGAAACAACTGATCGAGGAAGTGGATGCGGTCTACATCACAACTCCAAACACAAAACACACTGAGCTGGCACTCGCCGCGATCAACGCAGGCAAGCACGTCTTTTGCGAGAAGCCGATGGCAACGAACCTCGAGAACGCGAAGGCTATTTTCCATAGAGCTTCTGCGAGCACACGAGTCTTCCAGGTCGGCCACAATCGGCGATTCGCGCCGGTCTACGTCACTCTCAAACAAATGAGCGGCACGGCCAAACCTCATTCAGCTCACGTGAAGATGAATCGAGGCGAATTAATCACCCCGTCGTGGGTCGCCGATCCTGAGATCACGGGCGGTTTTCTCTTTGAGACTACTATTCACATGTTCGACATGCTGCGGTTCTTGTTTGGAGAGGTAAGGCAGATGGATGCGGTAGGCTCGTCGCACGAGTATCCGGAGGTTGATGACTTCTCGGTCTTGCTAAGCTTCGACAACGGGATGCACGCGACGCTTGCATCGTCGGCCGACGCGAGCTGGTTGTTCCCGTTCGAGCGCGTCGAGCTGTTCTGCCACCACGCCACGATAACTACACGGGAGATGGAGATCATAACGGTGAGCGATGGCATTGATGGGAAGCATACGACCACTTCGATGCAGCAGCTTTCGAAGGAAGAAAAATGGGGTTATGCGCAGGAAGATCGCGCGTTCGTGGACGCGATCGTTGAAGGAAGGCCGGGAGAAGTGACCGCGCTTGATGGCCTCAAGTCGATCGAGCTAGTCGATGCGTGTTATCGGGCGGTCCGGAGCGGCGAACGGATTCGCTTCCCCGCGGGACGAACATGAACGAGTTATCTGCCAGTCTTACCGTCGCCGGCAGAAGAAGTGGAGCGAATGATCTGGTTGTAAGTGGGATTCTGGCCGGAAGGCTGTTCGGCAAGCTTCGGCAATTGAGTCGGCGGCGGTGCCTGCAAGCCCGTGTGAATGCTGCTGTAGCGTCCATAAATTGTGCGCACGTAGTTCTGCGTCTCCGCGAACGGCGGTATTCGAAGCCCATAAAACTCGACCGCGCCCTCGCCCGCGTTGTAGCCAGCCAGGGCAAGCCTTACGTCCCCATTGAACCTGTCGAGCAACCAACGAAGATATAGCGACCCTCCAAGGACGTTCTCTCGTGGGTCGAAGAGGTTCTTAACGCCGAACCTGGTAGCCGTAGCCGGCATCAATTGCATCAGCCCCGAAGCGCCCTTCGGCGATACCGCGGTGCCGCGGAAACCGGACTCGGCTCTCATAACTGACAGGATCAGACATGGGTCCAGCCCGTTTCGCGCCGCGGCTTCGTACACCATCGCGTCAATTGCCGCGTTGCCGGAAGAAATGTGATGGCCAAGAACAGCTACCGGAACCTTGATGATCGCCGCTCCACGGTCGGTCGGCTGAGCTTGCGGCTGTTTCTTGGCAAGCTCTTCTGCGCGAGCCTTCTCCAGATCCAAGCTGGTGAGCGGAACGGGCGAGCGTTCGGGTGGTGATAGCGGACGCTGCTGCGCCGAGGCCGCCAACGGAGCGGCAAGCAAAATCAATAGCGCTGCAACCTTATTCAACATAACTCACTGAATGACGATGCGGGCGAGCTCGAGTTGGTCTTCACCACGCAACACGAACGCCAATCGATCCTTAGCTCCCAGTTGCTTTGGATCAAAAACGATGACACCAGTTACCACTTCACCGGTCGAGAGTTTATTCTCCGCCTTGCTTGGATTCAACTCGAAGGTTATCGGGTGCGTCTCTTCTTTACTTGCCCCGGTTTCGAGGCTAACCGAACCAAACGCGAAATCGGTGTCGCCGGTATTTTGAATTGTGTAACGCAGATAAGCTCTGTCGTCGAACAACAGCACGCTCGGGTCGAGTTTGACCGCCAGTTTCTTTTGAGTCACGATCGGCTTGTTGATTTTGATCTCGCGGAGCCCCAGCATCAAGGCCTGCAAGAATCGTTTCTCGACTATTTGTCCGGCGCGCGCCGAAGCTTCGCGGTTCAGTTCGTTGACACGCACTTCCGCCTCAGCCATTTTGCGAGCGGCTTGTTGCTGGGCGGTTCGAAGAATCTCGGCAGCCTTCTGACGTGTCTGTTGTTCGGCTTCCGCTTTCATACGTTCGAGGACTGCCGTCGGATCCTCCGCGCCGTTCGCGGGAAGTACGGACGGACTCGCAACCGGGTCCGGCGGAGTAGCGAGCGGCTTGCTTTCCAGAACGGTCACGATACGGTGTGCCTGGCCAACCGGCACGACTTCCAGATCGAAATTGTAAGTATGTTTTGTGCCCTTGCCGGTCGTGACAAACATGTTGCTGAGGCCTTTAGCCGCAACTGGTTTTACAAAGACGTCGTTTCCTGGGTCTTCCTTTGTGCCGCTGGGCTGAGCCACAAAAGTACCTTTGCCGCTGCCGGGATCGTACAAATCACCACAGACTATTTCCAGGACCGGCTCAGGAAAGCTAATTCTGGTCGTGATCCCCAACGCCGTTCGCACTTTGCCTATTGAATCAGGCCCCAACGCCATGGACGTGATAGGAGACTGGCCGCGCACAATCGAAGCGGACACCAAACACACAGCCAAAACTCCGATTGGTCTGAGTATCTTCAAACTCGCCTCCTGATCATCATAAAAGGATGAGTCTCGGGGAAGCATCGCACTTCGAAGAACCTTCCTGGGCATCCATTGTTGCAAAACACCAAAGTGGGAATCAAGGTAAAAGGAAACCCGAGGGCCATTCCCAGTCTGGAAGACGTTGTTCCTTTGGGGAACAACGCGGTCTGTTTTGAGGGATTCGCTTTCAATTCTGTTAAGACTTCAGCATGTGTCTTCCTAACCAGATATAAGGCGAAAAGCGCAGTAATGAGTATCGTCACCAGGACGCTGATTATCGTTCGCACGAGCCGACGCCGCCTCGTCTCGCGTAGCTGTGAGATGTCTGTCGCTTCAAGCCATCCACGCCATCCACATTCGAAACAGCGGTAGGTCCGGTTTGCACTCAGCATCTTGACAAGCTTCTCGCCGAACCCTCGGGTCCGCGACCGGTGAACGGCTCCCCCACACTTCGGACACATACTGTCAGATATTCCTAACTCTCAAGTGTTTCCAGAAGCAGAACGCCCCGGCATAGTCTGCCGAGGCGCCGAGTTTGATCGATCTCACAGAGCTTGAACAGCTGGTTATGGCCGGGTAGGGCTCGAAGGAGCAGTACTACTGGACTCCTCCCCGCCAATCGCCACACCGATTGCAATCGCGGCTCCGACGCCAATCAACGCCAGAAGTCCGACAAGCCCGGCACCGATGAAGCCGCCTCCAGCTTTCTTGCCAACGCACTCGACAGCCATCTCGACGCCGGCCGCAGCCGTCGCGTCAACCGCGCCATCGTATGTTGCCGACTTGCCGGCGGCAATCGTTTCGGCCTTGGGCGATTTCACATCAACCTGACCGCGTTTGACCTCGATCTTGGTCTTGGTGCAAGTCGTTCTGACCTCAATCGAGCCACCGACGCACAGTATGGTAGCGGTAGTATGGTCTTCGACTTCTACTCGTCCAGCGGGACCAAGGTCAACTACCGCAGTACCCGATCCCGTGGAGATGACGCTGCCGCTCATGACCGTCGCGCCTGTTTGAGCCGGGTTGCCGTTTATGGTGACCGAGCCGGCCTTAACCGTCAGCGTCCCGGTGCACTCCTGGCTGATCGGCTCGGACGTGCTGTCCTTCGTTTCGATTGCGGCGAAAGACCGCAAAGAAAAAACGCTGGTGACGGCGATAGCAAGCACTATGCTGAGAAATGCTTTGAGATAACCCTTCGGCAGTTTCATAGCTCCTCCGTTCAGAATGACGGTGCGATCGCGCTTCGGTTTAAGCTGACCCAGAATATGAGATGCGCCAACAAAAGTCAACAGCGTTCTCGACAACAAAAGCAGGCTCTTGGAGCGATCCGGTCTGACTAGTCAAACGACGGCAACTCGAGCGGAGGTACTTCTGCCAGATTGGGATGTCGCCTGTCTTTTTCGGAGAGGATTGGATCGTCCAGGCCCCACCTTATGTCAATCTCCGGGTCATTCCAGGCAATGCCGCGGTCCCATTCAGGAAAATAGAAATCGCTGCACTTGTACAGGAACTCGGCGGTGTCGGATAAGACCAGATAACCGTGCGCAAAGCCTGGTGGGACATACAGTTGCAGCCTATTTGCGTCGGAGAGAACGACGGCTTCGTGACGTCCAAAATCAGGCGAGCCTCGGCGAATATCAACTATGACGTCCAGAACTTCGCCCTGCACGACACGGCAGAGTTTGGCTTGCGGACGCTTGTGCTGATAGTGCAATCCTCGGAGAGTGCCGCGCTCGGACCGCGAGTGGTTGTCTTGAACAAAGCGATCAACTATTCCCAAATCGGCGTATTTGGCTTCGTGATAGCTTTCAAAGAAGAAGCCGCGCTCATCGCAGAAAACGTTAGGTTCGATCAAACATACGCCGCGCAAGGGGATTTCGATTCGTCTCATAGGCTAACTTTCAGAATCGTTGCGCAAGCTTCTCGACAATCACCCGACCTATTGCGAGCGAGGCAGTCGCTGCTGGAGACGGAGCGTTGATCACGTTCACAAGCCGCCGGGTCTCAAGAAAAGCAAAGTCGTCCAGCAGAGAACCGTCCGGCGCGACGGCCTGAGCGCGAATGCCGGCTGGAGCGGGCAACAAGTTGGTAGCCGTGATGCTCGGCACCAATCGCTGAAGCGCTTTTACAAATGCGAGTTTGCTCATTGATCTCCACATCTCGCCAGCACCGACGCGCCAGTGTCGAGCCACAAGTTTCCTAAAGCCTGAAAAACTCAGCATGTCAATCAAATCTGAAATCCCGACGCCAGTTTTGCGATACGCCTCGCGCGCGAGCGCGAGCACCGCGTTGGGCCCGCACTCTACGACGCCGGAGATAGTGCGGGTGAAATGCACTCCCAGGAACGGAAACTGCGGGTCGGGCACCGGATAGATCAAGTTCTCACAAAGGTATGCAGCCTCAGGCCTGAGCGTGAAGTATTCCCCTCGGAACGGAATGATCTTCGCATGCGAAGATCCGCCGGCAAGCGAAACGACTCGATCCGACTGGAGACCGGCGCAGTTCACAACAAAGCTCGCGGTAAACGACCCAAGGGTGGTTTCCACTGTAATCTCATCCAGTTTCTCGGTGAGCCTTAAGAGTCGCGCGCCGGTCAGCACCCGATTCCCGCGATCAGCGATTCTTAGAGCAAGTCGCTCGCACACCTGCGCGTAATCGACGATTCCGGTCTCTGGAACGTGAAGCGCTGCAACGCCTGCTGCGTGCGGCTCGATCTCGAGCAGTCGCGCGCGGTCGATCAGCTCACAACGTACGCCGTTAGCCCTGCCCCTTTCATAAAGCGTGTTCAGGGCACCGCACTCCGATTCGTCTACCGCCACAATAACCTTGCCGCATATCTCGTAAGGCAGCCCCTCTCGCTGACAAAACTCCTCCATTAACTGCCTTCCTGCGCGACAAGTCACAGCCTTCAGCGAGCCAGGCTTGTAGTAAATGCCCGAATGTAAAACTCCAGAGTTGCGTCCAGATTGGTGAAAGGCGACGCGGGCTTCCTTGTCGAGAACGAGGATTCTCTTGGCCGGGTGCTGTTGCTGCAAGGAAAAAGCGGTTGCAAGCCCGACAATGCCGGCGCCGACGATTATCACATCGGCCGTCGTTTCCATTAGACGAAAGAGACGCGACCTCTACTCGGCAACGCCGATCACCAAGTCCGAAGAGGATTCGTTGATAAGCTCGTGCGCCCAATCAGTCTGACGGCGCATTAGCCGCGAGGCGCCTTCATCGCCCAAAAACTTGACGTTGCTATACTTCGCAGCGCGGTAATCGCGCACCACCCCGCTTTCCATCGCCTCAATCACCTGCTTCACGCCCTTCTCCAAGGTCCATCGTGGTGCGAACCCCAGGGTGTTCACCAGCTTTGCGAAGCTCACTTTGTAGTCTCGCGTGTCGGTGTCCGATCCCTCGCTCACAAGTTCCGCGCCGGGCACCAGCCGCGCGATGACCTCGCCCACCTGGCCTATTGTGTAGTTCTGCTCGTCGGAACCGACGTTGAATATCTGATTGCCGACAAGCGAGAGCGGGGCTTCCAGCACTCTTAGCACAGCTTCGGCGGCGTCATCTACGTGAACGAATGGCCGCCACTGATTGCCGCCGAAGATTGTGATCCGATGGTCGACAATTGCTTTTGCAGTCAGGAGATTAACGACCAGATCAAACCGAGTGCGTCCCGAAAGCCCATATATGGTTCCGAATCGAAGCGAAGTCGGTCCAAATCCCGAGCCTGCCATGCTTGTCAACACTCGCTCCGAGGCTATCTTGCTCCGAGCGTAAATCGAAACGGGGTTCAGCGAAGAGCGCTCGTCAAGCGTGGCCGGATTTGCGCCATACACCGAACAGGTGCTCGCAAAGATGAAGCGGCTGACGTTGCTCCCCTTCGCAACTTCGCCGATCATCCGAGTCGCCATCAAGTTGACTTCGATAGTTAGCTCTTCATCTAAAGCGCACGCCGGATCACCGACGATCGCACCCAAGTGAACCACAGCGTCAACGTTGCGCATAGCTGCAACGACTGCATCGACCTGACGAAAGTCCGCCTTCATGATTTCGAGATTGGGATGGTGGATGGTTTCTTCGATAGGCTCGGTGCCGTAGATCAACAGATCGAGCAATCGGACGCGGTAGCCCCGGGCAAGGAGCTTAGGCAACAGAGCAGATCCGATGTAGCCCGCTCCGCCGATTACCAGCACCCTGATTATGTCCTGGGCGGCGGGCTTCTCGAGGTTGATCTCAGCTCGCACGACGTTCGACCAAAGCAGCGCCCACAGTCGCGAGAGTACAAGTGCGCCAACGCTTACCATCCAGCCCAGCAAGAGGGCCGCGCGCGGCATGTCGAGTGCACCACCAAGGAAATACGCGATGAACCCGAACAGCAGGTACGCGAGACTGACCGCCTGCGTGACCACGAGCGCCTTATAACGACCCTGATAGGCGCGTCCGCGCGTATAGAACCCGCTGAGAGCAAATACCAACAAGCAAATTGTAGTCAGCAGCCAAGCCACATGAAGATAGTTGCTGACGATGGCCCAGAACAGATCGTTGTAGGTGATATCGATCGGAGGGGGCTCGAAAGCTACGAGGTAGAGGAATCTTAGGGTAAGGGCAGCCAGCGCGCTGGCATTCACCAGCACGATGTCCGCTACGACTCGGACCAGCACCTGCTTTGTGAGACCAACAGACCGGAGAATGGCCATCCAATCGCTTTCCAGTTGTCGAAGCATTTTACACGCGCCTACACTGCGGACGCAGTTGTAGATCTGTCGAGCGCCTCTTCTACTTCGGCTGCGCACTCGTGTGCGCGCCGTATCGCCTCGCAAATATTCAACGCAATCTCGTCACTCATATCCGACCACATTGGCAAGCTCAGGCTGCGGAGGGCAAGCAGGTCGGTATTATCCAACACCGCATCCGGCGAGGCAAACCGTGCATAGGCTGTCTGCCGGTGAACCGGTGGATCATAGTACTTGCGTGTGTCTATGTTTTCAGCCTCCAACGCGGCAGCAAGACAGTCTCTGCCCATGCCAAACGCTGAAGAATCGATCGTGATCGAGAAGTCCTTGTACGAGTTCCGATTGCCGTCCTCCACCTGCTGGAAGCCAATTCCCGGCAGTTTCCCCAACTCCTCACGATAGATCATGGCGACTTCATTGCGCCGGCGCGCGGCGCCTTCCAGTTTCCGAAGACTGTGCAGGCCCATCAACGCGTTGAACTCGGGCAATCGCGCATTGATCCCGGGAAAAACACTGTCGTACTTACCGTCATTGCCGTACTCCCGGCCCATTCGAACACGTGCGGCCAGTTCGTCGTCGTTGGTGGCCACGATTCCACCCTCGCCGGCAATCACGAGCTTGGTCGGACTGAGGCTGAAGACTTGCGCATCGGCTTGAGAACCGACGGGCTTCCCTTTATGCAATGCGCCGAAGCCATGGGCCGCGTCGCAGATCAGCTTCAAGCCTTTGCGATCAGCGAGCGACTGAAGAGCATCAAGGTCTGCGGGATTGCCGAAGTTGTGAACCGCGACGATGGCGCAGGTGCCAGTCGTCATCACTGCCTCCGCCGAGGCAATATCGATGTTGGTTGTGTGAAAGCTCACATCTGCAAACACGGGCCTCAGTCCAGCCCACACCAGCGAACTAGCCGTAGCCATAAACGTGAAGCTTGGAATCACTACCTCGCCGGTGAGGTCAAGGCACTTGAACGTCAGCATCAACCCCGCAGTGCAACTCGACACCGCGATTGCGTGCCTGACTCCAAGGTGCTCGGCAACGGCTTCTTCAAAATCGAGGAGATGCCGTCCTTTTGTGACCATGCCGGTGGAAAGTAACTCCGCTGCGTCGGCCGCTAAATCGTCAAAGGAAGGCAAGACCGGACGCACTATGTTTACTTTGGTACTGAACAGCGGGCTACTTCCTAATAAGGCTGGGCCGTTACTCATAGTTCTCTCTTCTTGAGCGGACTTACCAGATAATCTCGATTAACAGCTTCAAACGTTAAGCCGATTTCCTGAGCACGAACAATTGTATCGGCGAAAAATTGCCTATCGGGGGCAGAAACTTGAAGAATTTAACAAACTCCGAGTTATACAAGACCTCACCTTTGCTTACGGAGGGGTAAACGACACGACTCATAAAATAATGCGAGCTTAAGAAGTTGCTTGTAGACAAACCTTCACGAGTCAGCTCCTCGTTACTTACAAGGTCGAACACTTTCCCAGCGGTTGCCAGAAAGTCGGTCTTATCGAACCATAAGTTATGATGCGGAACCACGTTCCCAGGAAGGCCAAGTTCATTTCTCGCTCGATTCAAGTTTTCAAGGCCATCCGTGAATGACTCAACCAGGATCATGAGTCCGCCCGGCTTCAACACGCGGTGCAGCTCATTGATCGCCTTGTACTGCGCGTCACGCTCGAGCAAGTTAATGATGCAACGCTCAGATGCTACGAAGTCGATGCTCGCATCCTCAAACTCAAGCGCGCCAATATCCGCTCTATGAACTCTACAGTTTTCGATACTCCTTTGCGCAGCAAGGGCGACCATGTCTGGCGAATAATCGACCCCAGTCAGGCCCACATCCGGAAATCGCGTCCGTAGCTTCTCTAGCAGGTACCCGTTGCCACAGCCGATCTCCAATAGGCTCATAGGTCGATTCATCTGTCGGCGCGCATAAGCAACGCAGGACAATATTGCGTCAACCTCCATCTCGCGTGTCGTTTGGTCAAGCATCGTCGAGGTCGGTTCGAGTCCATGTTCAGTTGCCTGTTGCTTGTAATGCTCCAATATCGCTTCTTGATAAGAGAAACCGCTCATCCTCAGATTGGCTCCTTTGCTTTGAAATCAGGCCAGCGACTCATCATCACGGACCTGCTATGTGCCGGGGCTGTTTGCCGGGTGTTCCCATGAACTCTTCGACCGTCGCCTGGCCAGGTTGATTAATGTCTTCACGCTTGAAGGCTTTCCAGAGAGTTATGCTAAGAATCTTGAGGTCAAGCCAGAACGAAAGATGGTCAACATACCATACATCAAGCTCGAACTTCTCTACCCACCCGACGGCGTTTCGGCCATTGATCTGCGCCCATCCTGTAATTCCGGGTACTGCTTCGTGGCGTCGAAACTGCTCACGAGTGTAGCGGCCGCGATAGTGTGCATAAAGCGGGCGCGGCCCCACAAGGCTCATTTCGCCGGTGAGGACGTTGATCAACTCTGGAAGTTCATCAAGACTCGTCGCACGCAAAAAAGATCCCAGGTCCGTCAATCGCTCGGCATCTGGCAACAAGTTTCCATGAACATCTCCCGCGTTTGTCATCGTACGAAATTTTCTGATGAAGAAGGACTGTCCTCCGAGGCCCAGTCTTTCCTGTTTGAACAATACAGGCCGGCCGAGTCGGAGCCGAACGATGAGCGCTATGACAGCCACGAATATTAGCCAGACGGTTAACAGGAGCACCGTTAAGGCAAGATCGAAGAGCCGTTTGCCGCCGCGCTGATAGAGGCTTTGCGAATGAATCATTGGACCAACCGGAAAGCGACGCAAACTCGAGCTGATCGTTGCTTTCGCGTCGAGTTCAATTCCTCGCCACCAGCGTCTCAATTAGGCGGACAAAGTGGCGGCATTGCTCGGCGCGGTTGAAATGCTGCTCGACGTAGGCGCGCCCATGCGCGCTCATGGCGTTGCCTTTGTCGCGGTGTTCCGCCAGATCGCGAACGGCGGCCGCAAGCGCCCTCGCATCGCCGGGAGGCACGAAAATGCCGGCGCGCGCTGCTTCGACCACTTCACGAATGACGCCGTCAATTGCAAGCACGATCGGCCGTCCTGCTGCCATATAATCAAAGACTTTATTCGGATAGGTCATGCGAAACATTGGAATGTCTTGAAGGACCGCCACACAAGCGTCGGCGCCGGCAAGGTAATCGGGCATCTCGTTCTTTGGCCGAGCGCCGGTAAACAAAACGTTGTCCAGATGGTCGATTTCGGCGCGTGCCTGCAGTTGTTTCCGCTCTCTGCCGTCGCCGACGATTAGAAAACAGATTCGCGCGTCCGATTTGAGATCGACTGCGGCGTCTAACAACAAACTCAGGTCATTTGCGGGACCAATTGCGCCGGCATACACCACAACGAACTTGCCATCGAGGTTGAGCCGATTCCGCAGTCCGTTGCCTTTTGCTTCAGGATCGAACATTTGTGGGTCAACGCCATTCGCAACCAGTGTGATCTTTTCCGGATCCACGCCTTTCTTGACAAGGTAGTCAACATACGCGGGAGAGTTAACCAACAAGTGATCGGCCCGCGCGTAAAGAAATCGCTCGAGCCAACGCGAAAGCTGAATCAAAACGGGATTCTTGAGAACGCCCATGTCAACCGCGAACTCGGGCCAGAGGTCGCGGATTTCGAGAAGCAGCGGCCGACGACGGAGCGCCGCAACCAGCCATGCCGATAACGCCTGAAAAATCGGCGGCGACGTGCCCATCACCAGATCAACATTGCGCACGCGCAACGCCGCAATAAGCGACGAAACGGCGAAGCTTAGAAAGGAAAGCACCCTGCCTAGAGGGCCGCCAAGGTGTGTCAGCGCTGTAAACGTGCGCAGCACGCGGATGCCGTCGATCGTCTCGTCCGCGGGCGTTTGTTCCTGCCT
>DATMCM010000361.1:0-2950 GCA_035558335.1 Blastocatellia bacterium
GCAGCCGATTAGCCTTTCGGCTTACCAGTTACGGCTATCTCCTTAAACCACAATATATTGTATTTTGTGATTGACACGGGTCTATCTATAGGGTAGACTCCGAGACCGCTGCGGGACAACAGCAGCCAGGCAGAACAGGCAATCAAGTGTCGTCAGGCCGCCCGGGAGCTACGATGTGGGCTTCCTCAACGGCCGTTTTTGACAGGGACGAATTAGCGATATCTCGCCGCCGACAGGCGGCACGCGGGCTCAAGAAAGTACGGTACACGCCTCGGAGCAGCAGGGCTCAGACAGGAAAGCAGAGGGCCAGGCTGCGAAGACAACCCAAGCCACCAGGCAGGCCATTAGTCCCAACTACCCGGCGAGCGCAAGGGAACGGATCAGTTTCGCTTGAATAGGCAGGAACTGCGCGGAACAATTGAAAATAAGAATAACGAGCAAGGAGATCTAAGCATGTCTTCCCGTTCTATAGGCGATGCGAACAAGTCTAACGGCCAATCCTCACTCGAAGACACACTCTCGCCATTGGTTGCGCACGCGGACGTTCGCAAGTCCGGTGCTCCTGCCGACAAGAATCAGCTAAACGAGCTAGGGCAAAAGATATTTCTGGATCGCTACGCGATGAAGGATATGCGCAAGCGAACGCTGGCCCCGGGCGATCTCGTGATCGTGTGTGTTGACCCGGCCAGCGGCCAGCGCGAGATCGGAATCGTAAGCTCGATGGACAAGGGCGTCGCCGCCGGGGCAGGTCGCGTCACCGTGGAACTGCAGGAAGGCGCAAGAATCGAGTGTATGTCGGAACACGTCTCGAAGCCCATCGAAACCGAACCCGAGCAGATGATGGAACGCGTGGCGCGTGGTATCGCTGCTGTCGAGGGCGATCAGGCCGACGAGTGGTATCACAACTTCAGGTGGCTGCTTAATGGATGGAAGTTTGTTCCCGCGGGCCGGATACTGACCGCCGCCGGGACCGATCAACAGCTCACCTTTTATAACTGCTATGTCATACCTTCTCCCAGGGACTCGCGACGCGGAATCGTCGATACGCTTTCGCATATGATGGAAATAATGTCGAGAGGGGGCGGGGTTGGGATCAATGTGAGCAGCCTGCGGCCCCGGCACTCCTACGTTAAAGGCGTCAACGGACGTTCATCCGGGTCGGTTTCGTGGGGAGCGCTTTACTCTTTTGTTACCGGTCTTATCGAGCAGGGAGGATCGCGTCGCGGAGCGCTGATGCTGATTTTGGATTGCTGGCACCCTGACGTGCTCGAGTTCATCGGCTCCAAACGCGAGATGGGCAAGATAACCAACGCCAACATCTCGGTGGGGATATCCGACAAGTTCATGGACGCAGTGCACGCGAACGCCGACTGGGATCTTGTTTTTCCCGATTCGTCGGATCCCGACTACGAACAAGCCTGGGACGGCAACCTTGAAAAGTGGATCGCTCAAGGTAAGCAGACTGTGGTTCACAAGACGGTCAAAGCACGCGCGATCTGGGACTCAATCATCGAGTCGGCCTGGGCTTCGGCCGAACCTGGAGTGTTCTTTATCGAACGCGCGAACAAGATGTCCAACTCGTGGTACTACGACTCGGGATATCTGGGTTGCACGAACCCGTGCGGCGAACAGCCGCTGCCAGGTTTTGGAGTTTGCAATCTGGGCGCGATCAACTTGTCGAGGTTCGTCAGCGACGGTGACGTCACGTGGGATGATCTGGGCAAAGCCGTGCGCTACGCGGTGCGGTTTCTGGACAATGTAATTGATGCGACACCGTACTTCTTCGACGAGAATTACGCTCAGCAGAAGGCGGAACGGCGGGTTGGTCTGAACACCATGGGCCTGGCCGAGATGCTTATCCGGCTGGGCATTCGCTACGGATCGGAGGAGTCGGTACAGTTCATCGATCGCCTGTATCGCTTCATATCAAGAGAGGCCTATCACGCGACGGCCGACATAGCCGCTGAAAAAGGCACGTTCCCGATGTTTGACGCCGAGAAGTTTCTTCAATCCGGCTACATGGAAGGCATGCCCGAAGACGTCCGCGAAGCTGTTCGAGAGAAGGGCGCGCGCAATGTCACGCTGTTGACGCAAGCGCCAAACGGAACGATTGGTACGATGGTCGGCACTTCGACCGGCATCGAGCCGTTTTACTTCTGGAGCTACCTGCGCAAGTCGAGGCTCGGAAAACACGAAGAACGTGTAAAGGTTCTGGAAGAGTGGCAGCAAGCTCATCCCGGCGAGCCGCTGCCCGGCTATTTTGTCACCGCCATGGATCTTGCACCGGAAGAGCACGTCAAAGTTCAGGCGGCGATTCAACGATGGGTCGATTCATCGATCTCCAAAACCTGCAACCTGCCCCATTCATATACCGTCGATCAAACTCGAGAGATCTACGAACTGTTGTATCGATCGGGTTGCAAGGGCGGAACAATCTACCGAGACGGTTCGCGGGACGTGCAGGTGCTTAACCTGAAAGAAGAAGACAAGAAAGAGCGAGCCGCGGCTGAGCCACCCTCGACTGCAGCCGCGGCGCGCGCTGCGGAAGGCGAGATCGATAATTCCGCGGCCAGCGAGACGGGTGCCCTCTCCTCGTCTTCAAGCGAGCTCGTTCAAAGCGACATTGGCTGGCAGCCGAAGGTTCGCCCCCGCCCCTACAAACGCCGCGGCTACACGGTGAGCAAGGCGACTCCTTCTGGGACCGCCCACATCACGATGAACGAAGACGAAGAAGGCCACCCGTTCGAAGTGTTCCTCGAGATCGGAAAGGCGGGTTCGGACATAAAGGCTATGGCCGAGGCGATGGGCCGTCTGATGTCGCTAATACTGCGGATGGCTTCACCCGTCTCACCCCTCGAGCGAGTGCGCGAAATCGTCAAGCAGATCTCCGGGATAGGCGGGGCAAGGTCGTACGGGTTCGGCAAGCGGCGTGTTCTGTCGTTACCCGACG
>DATMCM010000362.1:0-8185 GCA_035558335.1 Blastocatellia bacterium
ATCACTGCCTCTCGGGCGGTAGTATGACAATTGATGTGCCAAAGGAATGTCATGCGGACAAAGCGACAGATCTGCTGAAGAATTGAACCTTTTTCGGGCCGACCTGTTGAAACGTCCGCGAACTGGAGCACGAATTGCGAAGGAGTGCGTACGAAATGGTATGGCTGGAAACCGTTGGCGCTCAGATGCGAGCGGGTCATTCGACGACGGCGAGCACCTGATTGTTGTTGACCGTCTCCCCTTCGGCGACGCGAACCTCGAGAATTCGCCCGGCCTTTGGAGACTTGATCTCGTTCTGCATCTTCATCGCTTCTACAACGATGATGCCCTGACCTGCGGCAACTTCATCGCCGGGCTTCAAGAGAATGCGAACCACTTTGCCAGGCATGGGGGCCGTGAGTTGCTGCTGGCCTTCAGGACGGTGTTCGCTCGTTCGGCGCTGCTTGCGATCGATTATGCTCGCCGTGAACAAACGGCCCCGAAGCGTCACCCGCAGTGAGTTTGCATCAGCAGACCAAACATGAGCTTCGTGGACCTCGTCTCCCTGGAACATCAGATACACGCCGGGTTGAGGGGTCGAAACTTCAAGGTCGTAGCTTCGTTGGCCGATCACGGCGACGATGCGTCCGTTGCGGCGCTCGAGCTCGAGGTTTATCTGATGACCGTCGATGTCCGCTTCGTATCTCATGTTTGATTGCCGTCTTTCGATTCCGACAGCTCACCGCCGTTGGGCGATACGCGCTTCAAGCTTCCAACGGCTCTCAGAGGACCGCGCAGGCGCAGAGTCCGGCTCAACCGACGATGACTTTGCGTGCACCACCGCCGCAATGGCAGCCAGGTCTCGGAGCTTGACTTCGACGTCATCGTTCGAACGTTGTGCCTGGGAATCGACGCTCAAGAACCGGTCAATGAACCCGGTATCGAACTCGCCGCGTTTGAAGTCCGCGTCTTGAGCGATGGCCCTGAAAAACGGCACCGTCGTGCTAATCCCCTCGATCGAGTATTCATCCAGGACTCGAGCCAGCCGATTCACCGCAGCCTCGCGCGTCTCGGCCCAAACGCAGAGTTTCGCGAGCAACGGATCATAGAAGATCGGCACTTCCCAACCTTGATAGCTGCCGCTGTCGTATCGAACGCCTGGACCGGCGGGCTCGACGAGCTTCGTGATTCGGCCCGGGCTGGGCAGAAACCCGTTGTCCGGATCTTCCGCGTATATGCGGCACTCGATCGCTGCCCCGCGCATCACGATGTCTTCCTGCGAAAACGATAGCTTTTCTCCCGCAGCGACTTTGATTTGTTCGTGAACCAGATCGCGGCCCGTAACCAGTTCCGTGACCGGATGCTCGACTTGAAGGCGAGTGTTCATCTCCAGGAAGTAGAAATTCCGTTGTTCATCGACCAAAAACTCGATGGTTCCCGCGTTGACGTAGCCGGCTGCCCGCGCGACCTTAACGGCGGCTTCGCCCATTCGCCGCCGCAAGTCTTCATCGACAACCGGCGAAGGACACTCTTCGACCACCTTCTGGTGCCGGCGTTGAAGCGAGCACTCGCGCTCGCCCAGGTAGACCATGTTTCCGTGCCGGTCACCGATCAATTGAATCTCGATGTGTCTCGGCCGCTCGATATACTTCTCGATGTAGACCGACGCGTCAGTGAAGCTCGCTGCCGCTTCTGACTGCGCGAGCGGGTAAGCGCTTGCGAGTTCCCGGCGCGAGCGCACGAGCCGCAGCCCCTTGCCTCCGCCGCCTGACGCAGCTTTGAGCATGATCGGATACCCGACGTCTTCAGCGACTGACTCGGCTTCTTCAATGGAAGTGAGTGGCGTTGTGGTTCCAGGCACGACCGGAACCCCCGAGGCTTGTGCCGCGGTGCGAGCGCTGGTCTTCGATCCCATCAACCGCATCGCAGAAGGCGGGGGGCCTATCAGCACCAATCCGGCATCTTCGACCGCGTCAGCGAAGTTGGCGTTCTCTGACAGGAATCCGTAGCCGGGATGAATAGCTTCGGCATCCAAGGACCGGGCGGCGCCGATGATCTTTTCGATAACTAGGTAGCTTTCGTTTGACGGAGACGGCCCGATGTAAGCGGCCTGATCGGCGGCGCGCACGTGAAGCGACGCTCGGTCTGCGTCCGAATAAACCGCAACCGGCGAGATGCCCATCTCCCGGCAGGCGCGAGCGATTCGGACCGCGATCTCCCCGCGATTTGCAATCAGTAGCTTCCTAAACATAAGCACAGAAGGGTGGCCAGAGCTCGTCTACCTGGACTTGCCGACGGGCTCGACATGCGACCCAACAATCGCTGTGGGGGTCTCTGCCACAGTCGCTATCGGTCAGCGGAGATTCGTCCTGTTGGTTTCTTTACTTCGGAGTTTGTGACGAATATGCCATCGCGCATAATAACGTCATCGCCGGTGCCGAGCCTTCCGTCGGGGCCGGCTGAACGCAGTTCGAAGTTTATGAACTGTATTCCGGTAATCTCGAGCGAGCGGTCTGCGATTTGATCGTTGATGGGTTGATACTTAATGCTGTGTTCCCAGTAGTCGGCAGGAAGCGATTGCCCGATAACCTTTGTAAGCTCCTGCGTGTTCTTTGGGTACGAATGATAAGTTCGTTTGTAGTCTTCAAGCTCGTTGGCGTACTCGTACATTGCCGCCTGCGTAGCAGCGAGTTGTCGCGCTCGCCAGTTGTCAAGCGCGCGCGGTATGTGGGCGATCGCATAAGCTCCGAGGATTGCGCTTGCGAGCACGGTCACTGTCAACGTCGAAAGCGCAGTCCGATAGCCGCCGTACCAACCGGGTTCCCTCCGAGCGAGCTTTATCGCGCGCCAGGACGACCATAGGACCACGACAGCTCCAAACGCCAACCACTTGGTGAACGCAAGCGAGACGCCTGTCACTATCGCGAGCAGCAGGACCGAAGTCATGGCCGGTCCCAGCCGCTGAACCTTGAGCGGCGCTTCGTCAAGCGGTTCACCTACGAACCGGGCCCCGCAACTGCACTCACGCACGCCAAGAGTTATGCCGACACCGCAGCAGGGGCACGCCATGCGTCGTTTATTGTCCGAGTGATTCTGAATTCCGATCGTCGCGTCCACAGTTGTCTTCCTTGCAGAACTCAAAATCAGTTCTGGACGAAATAGTCCGCTCTCAACAGCTTTTCCTGGCCTGGTGCTTCCTCGCGCTTCATACGTTCCGCTTCAACCGCCGCGCGGTCGGACTCTCTCAGCTCGCGCCAGGTGTGATAGACCCGATGCACCACCGTCCAATGCGACAATACGGCCAGCACCCACAGCACCTGCGGCATCTTGTGCAAGAACGGGTTCGACGCCGGACCGATCTCAGTAAGCGAGCCGATGATCAACAGAACAACGCGCTCCGGTCGCTCAAGGAAGCCGACTTTACAAGCGATGTCCAGCGACTCCGCCCGCGCCCGTGAGTAGCTGACCATCACCGAACCTACAAGCGCCAGCCCGGTCAACGCCACAAGTAGCGTCGAGTGCTTCTCGGTGTCTCGCGCATAGAACACCATTATTCCAACGTAGACTATTATGTCGGAATAGCGGTCTATGACCGAATCAAAGAACGCGCCGAAACGGGTCACGCGACCTCGAAGCCGCGCCACCTGCCCGTCCAGCATGTCAAACACGTTGGCGAGGATCATCAAGAGCCCCGCCCTGAAGAACATTCCGTAGCCGTACAGAACGCCGCAGCCGATGTTTATAAGCAACCCTATAAAGGTCAGAGCGTTTGGGTTTATCCGGCTGCGCGAAAGCCCGCGAACAATTGCTCCAAGGATCCTCTTACCACCCGCCCCGATGGCATCACTTATCATCCCCAGGCCTCCGACCTTCGGCCATCGCCGCCATCAGCGAAGCGCTACTATTACAAAGCGGCAACCCCATTGTCAAGGTAGTGAGAGAGCGGAAGTTAACACCAATTTGGGCGATCAGCGCGGCTCCCTTTCCCTTGCACGACGGCGCTCACTTCTGGGTTAATCCGCCTTGTCATGAACTGTTATTAGTTTGACTATCTCGAAGCGACGTTTGCCGGCCGGTGTTGCTATCTCGACCTCGTCGCCTTCCTTCTTGCCCATCAGCCCCCGACCGATCGGCGACGTTGTGGAGATCTTGTTCTGCGACGCGTCCGAGTCTTCGGCCATCACCAGGCTGTAGTTGAATTCTTCACCAGAGTCCAAGTCGTAAAGCTGAACGGTTGAGCCATAAGCCACCCGATCATGTGGTAGACGAGACGTGTCCAGCCTCGAAATATCGGACATGCGCTTCCGCAAGTTGGCGATCCGGGCCCGAACGAAGTCCTGACGGCTGCGGGCGGATTCATATTCGGCGTTCTCCGACAGGTCACCCATCGCAACCGCACGCTTCAGTTCAGCGGGAATTTCTGTGCGCAGCTCGGTCTCGAGCTGCCGCAACTCGTCTTGAATCTTCTGCCTTATTTCTTCAGACATAGTGAGTCGATCCTGGCTAATCAAGTCGCCACTAAGTTTATATCGCCAAGGTTAACCGAACAAGGAGCCGGCTACGTCCTTGATCGGGTTAGTTTTGGGTGCCCCTGGCCGTTTTCCGGTTTTGGCGCCTTAGCCGCGCATTAAAGCTTATAATTGACGCTTAGTAGCCGAGGGACTAGAATCAGCGGTGACCCCTGTACAGGAGACTGGTTAAACCGGACAACACTAGCCCCGCGCTCGCTCGACAAATGCAAACATCCAGAGAAGGCAGAATTCGGCAGATCTTTGACGAAGTCGGTCGCGGCTCGAGCTTGGAGCGCTCGCTCGACTTGATCGCCGAACAGGTCGCGACTGACATCGGATCGCCCACCTGCAAGATTTGGGTCGTCAAGCGCGGCGACATTTGCGAACGTTGTGCCCTCGCCGACATTTGCTCCAACCGCCAGATGTGTATGCACCTGATCGCCGCCAGCGGCGCCGAGATAGATCGCGAGTATCCGAGGATTCCTCTCTCGGTCTTCAAGGCGCCGTTGATCACCAGCGGCGGAATCTCGGACTTCAGCGAACCAAACGGAACAGGCGACAAGCTATTCAGTCTTCAACATAGCAAACAAACGGACAGCTTGGACTCGTACGCGGTCTACCCGCTCAGGAGCACCTCGGGCACGATTGGACTGATTGGGGTGTTTAACCGCCGGCCGACTCGAAAAGACGAGTTGGAAGCCATAGAGGCGCTTGCGCCTGCCGCGGTAGCCGCGATTCGCGTTGCCGAGCTTCAGTCACGTTGCGATTCGCTGAGAGAAAGGCTCGCAGCAGACTCGCCTTCCCTCCCGCAAGATCATGTCAAAACGCGAGAGCGAGAGCTTGAAGAAGCGGTGGCCTTTTTGAAGGTCGAGCGGGAGGCTCTGGCCAGCGCGACCGCCGAAGCCGGCCGGCGTCTTCAGGAGCTGGAGACTCACAGCCGTCAACTGCGCGAACAGAACGAAACCCTTGTCAAGATGCAGGAAGAGAGCGGTCATCAGGCTTCTGAGATGGCTTACCATCTTGAAGCGGAACGCCACAGGCTGGAAGAAGAGAATCAACAGCTCAAGGGCAGGCTGGTCGCGCTTGAAGCAAGCCTCAGCGATTTTAGTCGCGCGCGCCTGGCTCTCGCGGAAGAGATTGCCGAGCAGACGCGCGAGCTTGAAGAGATCAAGGCGAAAGCGGCGCATCTTGAAGAAGCCGCCGCTCGCTCGGGCGCAGAGTCGATTGCTGCGCTCGAGGTCGAGAAAACAAAGCTCTCACTCGATGCGACCGAGCTCGAGCATTCATTGCGGCTTGCCGAGGAGGCGCGGGCGAGTCTCGAGCAGACTGTGGTTCAGCTTGAATCGAGCATTGCTCAGGCGACCGAAGACCGAGAGCGGCTCACAGTAGAGAACAGCCGGGTGAGCGATGAGAATGAGCAACTGCTCGCGGAGGTGGAACGGCTGAGCAAGGAGCACGCGAAGGCCCAGAGCAACCGCGTTGATGCCGAACACGCCCGACTGACTTCGCTAAACTCCGAGCTGATGCAGGCGCTGGCGGTTGCCGACGGGCGCGGCAGCCTGATCGAGCAAGAGAATGCTTCGCTCAAAAAGGAACTGGCTGAAACGAGAGCGCAAGCCGAAGGCCGCGCGGCCGCCTCTGAAGTACAGAACACCACTCTGCGCGAAACGGTAGCCCGCCTCGAAGAGAAGATCAAAGCTCTCAAGGCTCGCGCCGCCGAAATTGAACAGAAAAAGACCGCCGTCGAGGAAACCAATCGGGTGCTGGAAGAGGCGGTCGAGCAGTTCGAGTCGTTGTCCGCCCGGCTCGAAGACACTGCGGTGAAACTTCGCACCCGCGCTGAAGCAAGCGAGCGCGCCCGTGCGGACCTCGAACAGCGCAGCCGCGTTCTGGTCGAGGAGAACCGGCGGCTCCTGCTGGATGCGCAATCGCGCGCGGGTTTCCTTGCGAATATGTCGCACGAGCTTAGGACGCCGATGAATGCAATCATCGGATTCACCTCTCTGCTCCTCGACGACCGATCGCTACGGTTGAACGACCGTCACCGGCGAAGCCTCGAACGTGTTTCACACAACGCGCGCGACTTGCTTGAGCTGATCAACAACGTGCTCGACTTGTCGAAGATCGAAGCGGGGCGAATGGACGTCTACGCCGAACCTGCCGACGCGCGCGACCTGGTCGAGCGAGCACTCGGCGTGGTCGAATCGCTGAAGGAAGGTCGGCCGGTCGAGCTCGTCAGTCGTGTGCAAGGGGCTCTGCCTGCGATGCGAACCGATCGCGCGAAGCTTCAACAGATTCTGATCAATCTCTTGTCGAACGCGATCAAGTTCACCGAGGAAGGTGAAGTGAGAGTCGCCGCCGAACGTGTTGGGACCGATCGCATTCGCATCACTATCAGCGACACCGGAGTTGGCATAGCTGATTCAGATCTGGCGAGAATCTTCGAAGAGTTCCGACAGGTCGGAGCCTCCGGGCGAGGCGGGAGGACCGGGACCGGATTAGGGCTAGCGATCACACGCAGGTTGGTCAAGATGCTCGGCGGCGAGATAGACGTATCGAGCCGGCTAGGCGAAGGCTCCCAGTTCGCCGTGACCCTGCCGATCGAGATCGAAGGACACGCCGCGCCAGCGGACGACATCGAGGCCTTGCCCGCTGATCCGGACAAGACAGCACTGGTGATCGACGGTGATCACGCTTCGCTCTACTTGACGAAAAAGTACTTGACCGACGCGGGCTACTCGGTGGCCGCGACCGACGATCCCGGGCGGGGAGCGGAGATTGCGCGACTCGCTCGGCCTGCCGTCATCACGGTCGATCTCGATTCGCTTGAAGACGGAGCGCGCATAGTTGAGCGCCTGGCCAGCTCCGAGAAAAGGGGCGCGATCATCGCGTTGTCAAGGCATGCGGAGTCCGAGCAGACATCGCTTGACGCCGGAGCAGACATCTTCCTGCGCAAGCCCGTCGACCGCGCTGCTCTGATCGCCTCGCTTGAACGGGCCGGTTCGCCGTCGCCTGGCCGCGTGCTGGTAGTTGACGATGACCCCGATGCGCTCGATCTCGTTCTTGCAATGATCGGTGACCGGGGCTACGAGATTCAGACCGCGACCAACGGCCGCGAAGCGCTCGACCAGATTGCCTGCGCTAAACCGGACGCTATTATTCTCGATTTGATGCTTCCGGAGATGGACGGCTTCGAAGTGGTGCATCGCCTGAGTCTTAATCCGGAATGGCGATCGATTCCGGTGGTGCTTCTGACGGCGCGCGATCTTTCACACGAAGAGCGCCGCGCGTTGGACATCGGAACTGCACGAATTATTCAGAAGGGAAACTTCAGTCGCGATGAGCTGCTTGCCGAGCTGGGAACCGTGATCGGTGCGACGGCAGAACAGACGAAAGTATAAAGCCCGAAGCAATAAATGAAGCAAATGGTGAGCGCTGGATTCTTCAGCGCTTCACCATTTTTGGCTTATGGCTCTTCTACGGATTACGATCTTGACCGTCGTGCTTCTGACGATAGATGTCGCGGCTGGCGCGATCCAACTCGCGGTCTAGCCTCGCCCGCTCTCGCGGTGAAATGTATCCGTCGCGCCGCGCGTAGCGTTCATCGACTCTTATCCTTGCCTGTTGGTATTCGAGTCTTCGTGCCTCGGGGCGAGTGAGTTCGCCGCTGTGAATCCCCTGCCGAATGCGTTGTT
>DATMCM010000363.1:0-5919 GCA_035558335.1 Blastocatellia bacterium
GCACGCTGGTGATTGCAAGCAGCGCAAACAGAATCGAAGTGCCCAGGTTGGTTTTCTGCCACTCACCGGTCGTGCCTTCGATCACGTTCGAGATGTTGGCGAACCTTACGGAGTTGAAGAAAAACGGATTGTTGTCGCGGGTGGGCTCGACGTTTGTCGCGAAGTTCGTCCACATCGCTGCCGGATCTTCGGCCTCGATCATTTGGGTGAACACGTTTGGGGCGCGTCAGCGGCGTAAAAAGCAACTGGAAGCCGCTGGATTGAGCTACGGTTTCGATCGAGCGGACTTCGTCGTCGGTGAACTCGCTGCGTTTGAAAATGTAAGTCGCAGGCGTGCGGTCGTAGTCGTTTCTGGCGTCTCGCACGAGTACTATGTGACGCGCTGGATTCGAGATGCCGAGCTCGCTCATCGTCTCGCGAGTCAGAGTGATGAGTCTCAGCAATTGATCAGGAGGCTCGAAGTACCACCGCGTCATCGTAAGCGCGCCGTCGTCCGTCAGATGCGTAACATAGTCCTTGAAGGCTTCGACTGTATAAAGATTGTTCTCGCTTAGTGAGAACGCGCCCGCCGCGGTTGCCGCCCAGGTGTCAACCATCGTGGCTTGAATGACGTCGTAGCGATCCTTGGAGTTGCGAATAAAGCTGCGGCCTTCATCCACTACCAGCCGCACGTCCGGCTGCTGATAGATCGAGCCCGAGTAGCCCTTGAACGGCTCCGAAGACATGACGTCGTGAGCGATTATCGGATTGATCTCGACCGCGGTGATATGTCTTTGCCCGAAGACTCGCGCCGCCATCACGTCGTTGCCGCCGCCGGGCCCGATGATCAACACATTCGCGTCGCGTTTCAAGTTGTGCACCAGTGCACTGAGCGCGCCTCGTGCATCCTGGTGAATCGCAGAGTTGCTCGCGTCTTTGCTGATGCCCGTCGCTGCGTCGGCGTCGATCTTGATCTCGACTCCGGTGTCGAACGCGCCCTCGACCGTAATGCGAGAGAACGAGTTCCACTTCGAGAAGAGCACCCGTGTTTCCTCAAACCCCTTTGACTTTCGAATGTCGATTCGATGAGTGGCGCTGTTGTAAGCAACAAGCCCCGCGAGGCCCGCCGCCAGCGCTACCGAGGCGAGCAGCGCCGCGCGACTGCCGCCGGTTGCCCCGCCAAAGAACACACCCGCAACCGCCCCTAGCGCTGAAACCAGCAGCACGATGTTGATCGCCCCTATCGCGTTGAGCACCGGGATCAGCAGCAAACACCCCAGCGCCGCACCGGCAAGATCGAATAAGTACAGCTTGCTTATCTCCGACGCAAGTCGCGTTATCGCAAGCGTCACTGCGCAACCGGCAAAGAAGAACGGGAGCGCCGATGCTCCATAAATCCTCGCAAGCCGGTAGTAGTTCTCCGGGCCCGTTTCAAACGTCAGCGGGTTCGCAAGTATCACGTAAAGCGAAAACAGGTTGCTTATCGCAAACAGCATCGAGGCGACGCTCAACCATTGGCCGGTGCGTTCAGGCTTCAAGCCGCGTTGAACGATATAGACGAACACGCCGCTGGCGCCCGAGCCGAACAGTGCAAGCGAGATCGCCATGAAAGCGAAGTGATAGTACATCGTGGCCGAAAAAAGGCGGGTGAGTGAAAGCTCGAGCATCAAGACTGAAAGAGTGATCAGCGAGATGCCGAAAAAGATGAGTCTGCGATTCATTAATGTCTCCAATAAGTGCGTTGATGGACCGCGGATGACGCCGGTTGAACGGATCATCACGGATTCAGATCAGTGAAGATCCGACAAATCCGCGTCATCCGCGGTCTGTGCGGATTCCACCAATGCGAGAATGTCCTGACTTACTACCTCTGCTCGCGCGTCCCAAGTCGACTCTTTTATGGCCAGTTGACGGGCCTCGCGCTTCTCGGGCGAATCGTTTGCAAGCGCATCTTCAACTTTCGCAATGAAATCGTCGTAGCCGCGGGAAACGCGCAGTATACCATCGAGCCGTTCGTATTCGTAAAGTGGCGTTATTACCACCGGTACCCCCGTCGCAAGATACTCCCGCACCTTGATCGCGCTGCCGTAGTTGACGAACTCGTTGTCGGTGACCCAGGGAAGCACGCACACGTCAAACGAGGCGGCGTAGCGCGGCATCTCGTCGTAAGGCCTTGTCCCCAGATGATGAAAGTTCGGAAGCTCTTCGACGGCAAGACGAGCGCCTTTCAAGCCCAGCATCACCCACTGCCACTCGGGGCGCTTGTCGCTCACATAACGAATCAGTTCTTGATCGATCAACCACGATTCGATCGCGCCGAAGTAGCCGAGCCGTGGGTGGCCGATGCCCGCGATGTCTTCCGGCTCCGTCCATCGCTGCGCGGTTGCCGAAGCAAAATGCTCAAAGTCGACCGCTTGCTCGAGCAGCTTTGCCTTGTCGGCGATCTCCGGATGCGCGGCGATGTCTTCTTCAAACAGTTTCCGCCCCGAGTAATAAACAAGATCGGCTCGCGCGAGCAGATCCTGGTGCATCGCTCGGATCAATTCGCTGCCCGATGCGTGGTCCATAGTATTGGCTTCGTATTTATCGGAGACTTGATAAATCAACGCGCGCTCGTCGAGATGCCCTGCGACATCGCGCGCAGTCGGGATCGCGATCCACAGAATCGGATCGCGAACTTCGAACGCAACCATCAGCAATTTGAGCTGGGCTACAAGCAGCAACCGGTTCAGCGCGCGCCCGATCCGGCTGGAGTAGAACGGCAGCACCGGCGGGCTGACCACGATGATGCCTTCCTCGGTTTTGCGAATTGCTTTCGCGTAGCTTCGGAGTTTGCGCTTGATCTTGCCGGCGAGGTCCGGGCTTGAAAGGGAGGGCAGCCCCATCGAGATCGAGTTGACGAAGATGACTCGATTGCCGGCGCGAGCGAGCCTGCGCATGATGTGGTTCTTCGAATGTGGATGGTGATACCACCAGTCTTCGCCAGCGAAGCAAATGATCGATTGGTCTCGAATCATAAACAAGTACCGGCGCGTTCTAGCCGTGAATCAACCCCGACAGAAAGTTGTTGGCGATGTGAGCGCCAATCGCCGGCCAAAGCGAATTCGCCTTCTTCATCAGCCAGCCAAACAGACAGCCCAGCAGGAAGACGTTGATCGAATCTTTGATGACTCGCGCTGAAAAGCCGAACTTCGAAACCCAGTACGGCCAATGAGCAAGCATGAAGAGCAACGCCGAGACGAGGTTCGACTTCCAAAACCCAAAGCTCTCATTAAACCTGTTAAGGAAAAAACCTCGAAACAGGATCTCCTCACAGATCGGCGAAAAGAAAAGGCCGGTTAGAATGCCTAGCCACTCCGATGACTTCGCCGCGAGCATCTCGGATACGTTTCTGTGTTGGATGATCGATTCGCCGAGCACCACGAGACTCAACCACACGAGGGCGAGGACCGTGCCGATGACCAGGCCTCGCTTGTTGATTGGTGTGATTAGCTTCAGATAGGTCGGGGGACGCAGCCGGGCAAGCCCAAGCGTTAAGAATACGGGAACGACCCAGATAATAAACTTGATCGAGTTCGAGTAAACGCTGCGCCAGATCGGGGAATCGATGCTTTCGTCGATACGAATGAAGACCGTCGCGCGAAGCGACCAGACAACGAAGAACGCGACGACGTAGACCGCGAAAGCCCCGGTTGAGATCCGCGCTGCGCTCGGCGATTGGAGGGAATTCTCGCTTCCAGGTTTTGTGCTGGTCTGATCTATCATCGTGCTAAGCCCGCCCGGCAGGCGACAGCATGTCTGACCTTCAAATTCCCTTCGCAACAGAGAACATTCGCCACGTAAGGGAACCCCCTTCCTCCTTTGGCAAGCTCTCTCATTGACAGATAAGCCGCATTCGTTCGAACACACGATCAGCGTTGTGTCGCCAGGTGTATCGTTCGATAACCGTCTGTCTTGCAGCGGCGCCCAGCCTCGAACGCAAAGCCTTATCAGAAGTAAGCTTGCTGATCGCTCGCGCGAGAGCTTCGGCGTCGCCAGGCTCAACCAACAGGCCATTCGATTCATCCTCAATTATGTCCGCGATCTGACCGAGCCGGCTCGCTGCGACCGGCCTAGCCATCGACAAATACTCGAACAGCTTTGTCGGCGAGCCGAAAAAGTCGGTGCCGTCGGTGGCGGCAACGTTTGGGGCGACGAGAATATCGCAAGCATCGAGGTATGCCGGCACAACCGCGTGAGGAATACGGCCAACGAAGGTGGCAGAAACAGGTCCACTCGTCGACTCGATGATGCGTTCGACCGCGCTTCGTTGCTCACCGTCGCCGATAAACAAGAAGTGGGACCGTGAGGACTCGGCCATTCGCACTGAAGCCTCGGCCAATACCGGCGCGCCGTGCCACGGGCCGAAAGTCCCTAGAAAGCCGACCACGACCTTGTCCGCTAAGCCGAGAGACGCGCGAATCTCACTTCCTCCGCAATCCGGCTTGAACCGATCGACATCCACGCCGTTGGGATTGACCGTCAGTCGATCCGACGCTACACCCGCCGCCAGCAGATTCCTGCGATCAACTTCGGAGACGACGAAGATATGATCAGCCGCCTTCAGGTTCAGTCGCTCGAAGCGGCGCAATAGCCACAACAATCCGACCGGATCCCAATGCTCGCTCACCCAGGCCTCTGATCCGTTGAACTCCAGCGCCAGGGGAAGCCCGGTCAGCAGGGAGAGCACAACCCCGGTCCAGTTGAACCGGTTGTAGCGCTGGTAGACGAAATGGATTTCTGATCCGTCCAGCAACGCTCGCGCATTTCCGATCGCGCGAGAGGTGAAAGCGAGATTGTTCCACAGTTCGAACAGCGCTCGCGTAGGGGCCACCAGGCTTGATGAATCTATCAGCTCGACTTCGATGCGTTCATCGCCCGGACGGGCGCCGTTGCTTGTCAGCAGCTTCAATCGATGGCCCAGGGCAAGCGCCCCACTTATGAAGCCGGCAACATGCGTCGCCATTCCTCCCGCCGTAGCCTCGGGCGAATGACCGACGGGCGCCGCCTTTACGTAAAGCGCCCCCAGCGGCGAGCCCGTTCCTCTTGCGCAACGCTGTCGAGTGGCCCTTACCGTCTTTCTGAATGTTAGCGAGAGGCTTAACGCTTCCGTCAGGAGCAGTGAGATTGGAACTATGACGAGATAGCCAACCAGTAATTCGAGCGCGAGCCTGGGCGCTTCGATGGCAAGCGCGCCCACTCGCGAACGACGGAGCGCGTTGGTGTTTCGATCGCCGAGTACAATCAGCTGCGCTCCTGCAAGCGCTCCAAACAGCGCAAGCGCCGAACGCGCGCTTTGCGTGGTGAGGTCCGAGGTGAACACCGCGAACACATCAGGCTTAAGATCTCGGACCAGGGCAAGCGACTCGCGCTTCGATCTCCACTTCAGATCAACCTTGTTGACTGACTGAATCTCGGAACCGTGAAGTTCTCGCGCAGCCCACTCGGTCGACGCGCGCTTGTCGCCGGACAAATCCAACAATAAGGCGAGCGGCCGTTGCTTGTCGTCGGGATTAACTCGCGCCGTAATCCGGGCGTCATCAGTCGTGGGCGCTGGCGTCGAGCGTGCCGAATGTCTTGACGCGCCAACCCCTCGAACTGACGAGGGAGCGGCTGATGGAGGGTTGTGGCTGTTGAGAGGTTCGGGCAAGGTCACCTGGCGGTCTTCGCTTCGGCTTTGAACTTTCGATGGTAGTGAACCAGCAAAGCGTAGTCCAGCCCCATCGCCGCGGCCGATGTCCACGCGGCGCCGGCTATACCAAAGCGCGGGACGGTCACTACCAGCGCGGCTATCGTGGCGATGCCTACAATAAGAACGACGTTTCTGAGTTCCGCGCCGCGGCCATGCGCGTTCAGAAAACTGTTGTAAGGCTGAAAAAGCCCGACGAACAGATTCGCCAG
>DATMCM010000364.1:0-3907 GCA_035558335.1 Blastocatellia bacterium
ACGCTCGGCTGGCGACCCGCTGGCGATCCGCGCGGTGTACGAAAGCGGATTGATGAACTCGGGCGGGGGCGGACTTGCTAACGTTCCGATCCTGCATTCGCGTCCTTACACCGATGCGATAGGCGACATCCACGACCGGCATCGCGACTTTACGATCCGGGCGCGCTTACAGAAGGCGAACGGCCGCTCGGACAATCAGGTGATCTGGGTCGGGCCTGCGAGAGAAAGGAATCAGATTGGCGGAGTCGACCTTGCGGCGATCTCGCTGGACGTGATGACCAAATGGCTCGACAACATCGCGGCCGATCCGGCTCCGCTCTCAACCGAAAAGGTCGTGCGCAACAAACCGACCGAAGCTGTCGACACATACTGGGACGCAGCGGGGACGAAGTTCCTCGAGCCGGCTACTTTGAACATCACCGCTGGGTTCAACACCGTGTATCCCGTGCACAGCGAGCCGCGACTCGTCGCTGGAGCGCCGCTGACTAACGACGTGCTCAAGTGCCAGCGTAAGCCGATTGACTTTGGCGACTATAAGGTCTCGTTCACCGACGCACAGAAAGCGCGGGTGAAGGCGATCTTTGCCTCGGGTGTTTGTGACTTCAGCAAACCCGGAGTCGAGCAAATTCCTCTTAAAGGAACGTACCGCCGTTACTGATCGGGAGAATGGATGAAATCTCAAGTCAGGATGTTTGTCGGATTACTGTTCGGTTGCGCGCTTTTGGCGGTCTTCGTTTTTTCAACGGTATCTTCCTCGGCCAACCCCGGTTACCAGCAGCAGCCCGTCACTTCTCTCGAAGGCGAAGCGCTCTACAAACAACGCTGCGCGGTGTGTCATGACAACCCACAGGATCGAATCCCACCGCTGTTTCTCATTCGAAGGCGGTCCGCTGAAGACGTTATGCAGACGCTGGCCAGCGGCTCGATGAAGCAGCAAGCATCCGGACTGAGCGAAGATCAGATTCGGGCGCTCGCGGTTTATCTCACCGGGAAACAGCCAGGAGCGCCCATTCAAAACCTCGAATTGAACCACTGCAAAGACACCGGCAAGCCGATCAGCCTAGCGGGTCCGCTATGGAACGGATGGGGCCGCGATCTGGACAACTCGCGCTACCAACCGAAGCCGGGGATCAACCCCGAAGATGTTCCGAGGCTCAAGGTTAAGTGGGCTTTCGCGCATCCGGGCCCGATGGCAACAGGCCAGCCGACGATTATCGGCGATCGGATCTACCTCACAATCGAAGCGGGGTTCATATACTGTCTGAACGCGCAAACTGGTTGCACTTATTGGACGATGAACGCAGGCGCGGCGGTCCGAGCCGCAATCACTGTCGGGCCGCTTCCACCCGGATCACCGGCGAAATTCGCGGCTTATTTTGGTGACGAAAAATCAAACGTCCAGGCGGTGGACGCCGCGACGGGCAAGCTGCTCTGGAAGACAAAGATCGAAGATCATCTGTTGTCGAGAGTCACCGGAGCTCCTGTGCTGTATCTTAATCGGATCTACGTTCCAGTTTCCTCGTTCGAGGAGACCGCGGGCCGCGATACCAAATACGAGTGCTGCAAGTTCCGCGGCAGCATCGTCGCGCTCGACGCCTACACTGGAAAGATCCTCTGGAAGAGCTTCACGGTCCAGGACGAGCCAAAGCCTTTCAAGAAGAACTCCGCCGGAACGCAGATGTACGGTCCTGCGGGAGGCGCTATCTGGTCTGCGCCGACTCTGGATCTAAAGCGCAAGTTGATCTACGTCGGGACAGGCAATTCGTACACCGACGTCGCCACCCATCACTCGGACGCGATCATGGCATTTGATATGGAGACCGGCAAACTCAAGTGGGCGAATCAAGTCACTCCGAAGGACAACTTTCTCGTGGGTTGCCGCCAAGCCGGAGTCGGTAACTGTCCTGAAGCCGCAGGCCCGGATTACGACTTCGGCAGTTCGCCGGTGATGCGTACATTACCAAACGGCAAGCAGGTGATTTTGGCCGGGCAGAAGTCGGGAGTGATCTACGCGCTAGACCCCGACGACAATGGCAAGGTGCTGTGGCAAGTCAAGGTGGGCAACGGAGGTGCGCTGGGCGGGATCGAGTGGGGATTCGCAGCCGATGAACAGAACGTTTACGTTCCGGTTGCCGATGTGAGCGGCGCTGCTCGAAAGCCTGGCTTGAGTGCTTTGAAGATCGCAACTGGAGAACAGCTCTGGCACGTACCCGCCCCTCCGGCAAATTGCAGTTGGGGAACTACTAGGTGCAACAACTCTCAATCGGCGGCCGCGACCGTCATCCCGGGCGTAGTTTTCTCGGGCACTGCGGATGGACACTTGCGTGGTTACTCGACAAGGGATGGCTCAATTATCTGGGACTTTGATACGGCCAAGCCGGTCGATACAGTCAATGGCGGGCGCGCCAAGGGCGGCGCTCTCGATGGCGGGGGTCCGACCGTTGCGAACGGCGTGCTTTACACAAACTCGGGCTATGGCCGGCTGATAGGTCAGCCCGGCAACTTGCTGCTGGCTTTCAGCGTAGATGGCAAATGACTTTAGTTTGCGGCCGCCAACTCGGCTGCAGGTATTTAGAAAGAGAACGGCATTGGGATTCAGTCGGGGGCCGATAGCCGTTCTTCTTGCGAGTCCGCGATCCGAAAGGAATGACGATTATGTTGAAACGTTGTTCGTTGGCACCGCTCTTCTTAGTAGTCATGTTAGGAATCATCAATGCCCAAAGTGCCGAGACTAAACCGCAAGTCCCTGACATCGCTGGCGACTGGACGGGCACTTGGGCGACTTACAGTCCCGCGCAGGGAGCAGTTCCGCCGAAGGACATCTGCAAGAGCCTCGGTTGCAAAGTCATCTACAAGGACGGCGTTTGGGAGGCGACGTTTGAAGGCGACTGCGGCCGGCCTTACAAGTACACGATCAAAATGGAAGGCCGCCAGGTTGGCAAGGTGGTGATGTTCAAAGGCACAACCGACCTCGGCGCGAAGGACGGAGGTGTCTTCGACTGGATCGGCCGAGCCAACGACAAAGAATTCGTCGGGTTCTTCACGAGCGGGTATTACACTGGTGTGTTCAATCTCTCTCGAGCGAAATAACTGAAAAACGCATCAGTCGGATACCACGAGATCCGTCGGTGGTGGTAATGGCTACGTGGCCAGCCTGCGACGCGAGGCTCGTGATCTTGATGGAGACCGCTACGCAGTCCAATACTCGAATCAAGGCTGATAGATGAACGAGGCTCCACCTCCAAGCGAAGACTTGATACTCCTGCTTTCACGCTACGATCTGAGCGTAGGCGAGCTGGCGCTGCAGCTGCGTGAGATGGTGCTCAAGGAGGCGCCTACGGCGGTCGAGAGGCTCCTCCAAGTGTACGCGCTTGTGTTCTGGTACTCACTCACCGGAAAGATGAGCGACGCCTTCTGTCAGGTCGTGACTTATCCCAAAGGCGTGAATCTAATGTTCAATCGCGGCGCGGAGCTTGAGGACCCCGACGGAGTGCTCGTGGGCGAGGGCAAGATCATCCGGCACATCAAGATCCGGCGTCCCGAAGACCTGAAGAGCCCGCATCTGCGGAAGTTCATCCGGGCCGCGCTCAAGCACGCGAAGTCCATTGCACGAGAGAAGCAGCTCGCTGGTCGATCATCTAAGCCAGGCGCCCGAGCTTCCGCGAAGAGGCGCCCTTCGCGGTGATCGCCTCGGAGTCGAGTGTTACCGCAGGTTTTGCACCCGTTTAGCTCATCTGACCGTATCACGTGTGTGAACTCAGGAACACCAGTACGCGCTCGTTCGTAACGCACTCATGCGGGCGGCGCGGAACAAGAGGCTTCAAGGGATTGGAAATTTCCGTCACTCGAGTCGATCAAATCAAGTGAGCTATTGGTGAGGAGGAGGAAGTATGGCCAAGATTCGCAT
>DATMCM010000365.1:0-13152 GCA_035558335.1 Blastocatellia bacterium
ACGAAATCGCGGTCGCTCAGTTCCCCGCGCCGAATCAACTCCATGCGCGAAAGCCGAACATTGAGCGGCAACCAGACTTGCGGCCGGTCCCAACAGAAGTAGGAAGGCGAACCCTTGCCGGCTCGCGAGCTGCGATACGAACCGTGATCCGCTATCGCAACGGCGTGCTGAACGGAAAAGGCGCAAGTCTTCTGGACGGCTACATGGAAGATCTGGCCACCGATCGAATCTACCGGCTGATGATTGCCCAACGAATCACGCATCGAGACGCTGTTAAGGTCGTAGACGAGTCAGGAAGCGAAATCGCGCACACTCCCGAGCTGATAACCAAGCTGTTCGACCAAGAGCTGAGCCGAATTATTCGCGAACTTCCTCCGGGTACCCCCGGCTCAGTGGCAGCGCGATTCACACGCGCTCGCGAGATCAGCGAAGAGATGATCACGCGCGGCGAGTTTGATCCGATCTAGCGGGCTCAGGTAAAGAACTTCACAAACTAAGGAGAGATCTTATGCACACCGGCACCGCCCTGGAGATCGCCGAGCAGTGGGCTTCCAGCAAACGATGGGTAGAAACTACTCGGGCCTATTCCGCTCAGGACGTCGTGAAACTGCGAGGCTCGATTCAGGTGAAATATACGCTGGCCGAGATCGGGGCCGAACGGTTGTGGAAGCTTCTGCACTCGGAGCCATACGTCTCGGCGCTTGGTGCGTTGACCGGCGGCCAGGCGGTCCAGCAGGTGCAAGCCGGTCTGCAAGCCATCTACGTCAGCGGCTGGCAAGTAGCCGCCGATGCCAACGGGTCGGGACAAACCTACCCCGACCAAAGTCTCTATCCGGCAGACAGCGTTCCAAATCTCGTCGCGCGAATCAACAACGCCTTCCGGCGCGCGGATCAGATCCAGCATTCCGAAGGCAGAGAAGGACCTCATTGGTTCGCGCCCATAGTTGCCGACGCCGAAGCTGGTTTTGGCGGATCGCTAAACGCATTCGAGCTCATGAAAGCGATGATCGAAGCCGGCGCCGCGGCAGTCCACTTCGAAGATCAACTCGCGTCTGCAAAGAAATGCGGGCATCTTGGCGGCAAAGTACTCGTACCGACCGGCGAGTTTATTCAGAAGCTCGTCGCCGCGAGACTCGCCGCGGACGTCTCAGGAGTGCCGACAGTCTTAGTCGCGAGAACTGATGCGAACGCGGCGACGCTTCTGACCAGCGACATTGACCCGCGAGACCGCAGGTTCCTCACCGGCGAGCGCACGATCGAAGGCTTCTTCGGGGTCCGGAGCGGCATCCAGTCGGCCATCGCACGCGCGATCGCTTATGCGCCGTTCGCCGACATGATTTGGTGCGAGACTTCGGAGCCCGATCTTGAAGAGGCTCGCGTGTTCGCCGAAGCGGTGCACGGCGAATATCCGGGCAAGCTGCTGGCCTACAATTGCTCGCCTTCATTCAACTGGAAGAAAAAGCTGGACCGCAAAGCGATCGCGAGCTTCCAGCAAGAGCTTGCGGCGATGGGCTACAAGTTTCAGTTCGTAACATTGGCAGGATTCCACTCGATAAACCTGGGAATGTACGAACTTGCGGTGCTGTACAAGGAGACTGGCATGACGGCTTACTCGAATCTGCAGCAGGCCGAGTTTGCTTACGAGGCGCAGGGCTATCGCGCAGTAAAGCATCAGAGCTTCGTCGGGACTGGCTACTTTGACGCGGTAGCGCAGACCATCGCCGGCGGCCAGGTCTCGACAGCCGCGTTGAAAGGCTCTACCGAAGAAGAGCAATTCGAAGAGAACGCAGCCTGAGTTTGTTCACTCCCCGTTTCACGCACAGAGACGCTTAACGCAAAGCCGCAAAGGTCCGCAAAGGCGCAAACCATCTCGCGTCTTTGCGGCCTTTCCGTCTTTTTGCGTGAAACCTCTTCAGCCACATCAACTTCCTTGCTCGCGCCGAGCCGTTGCTCTAAGATGCTCCCACCGCACGATACCGGAAGGAGACGTAGCCTTGAACATTCTGCTTCTGTCTATGCCCGACTCGTTCGAGCACATGCCTACAATCGCAGTTCGAATGCCCAATGGCGCGCTCAGTTCGCTGGCCGGCAACGTAGATCCGCATCACAAGGTCGCCGTGGCAGACCTCGTGCTCGTCCAGGACCGTGTGCCCGAGACGGTCGAGCGGCTCGTCGCTGAAAACAAGCCCGATGTCGTCGGTTTGTCGGTGATGACTTTTCAACGAAAGACCGCGTTCAAGATCATCGAGTTGGTTCGCGCGCTTCGGCCCGGCGTTCGAGTGGCGGTTGGCGGTTACGACCCGAGCCTCGCCGCCGACGCTTATCAGGACAATTCATCGAGTGCGGTTGACTTCATTGTGCGCGGCGAAGGCGAAATTACGTTTCGCGAGTTGTTGCGCGCGATCGAAAACGAAACGGGCTTCGATCACATCGCGGGGTTGTCTTATCGAAGCGGGGATCGTTTCTATCACAACCCGGACCGCGGGGTGAACAGCCTCGACGGCGGTGAGATCAATCCTCCGAATCGCGACGCGCGAGTGCTCAAGGGTTACATGTTCCTGGGCAGGCAAATCGACGTGATCGAAACCTCGCGCGGCTGCACATTCGATTGCAGCTTTTGCTCGATCATCGAGATGCGCGGGCGAAACTTCTTCACTTATGCGTTCGACCGGGTGATCGCCGACATTCGCGACGCGTACGATCGCGGCACGCGCCATATTTTTATCGTCGACGACAACGTCGTGCTGAACGTGAAGCGCTTCGAGGCGCTCTGCCAGGCGATTATCGACGCCGGTTTGAACGACATCGACTACACCGTGCAGGCGATGACGTCTGCAATAGCAAACCACGGTGAAACTCTCGCGCCCCTCATGCGCAAGGCAGGATTTCGCTATGTGTTTCTTGGGATCGAGAACATACTCGAAGACGATCTCCAGTTCCTGAAGGCCAGCTCGAAGAACACCCAACGCGAGAACGGACACAAGGCCGGCAACGCTACGATCAAGGCGATCGACTACATTCACCGGAACAAGATGTACGTCGTAGGCGGCTTGATCGTCGGCAACCCCGACGACACTCGCGAGTCGATTCAGACCAACCTCGAGTTCGCTAAGAAGTACATCGACTGGCCGTACATCCAGCACCCGACGCCTTACCCGCGCACGCCAATGACCAAGGACTTTCGCGACCGGGGCTTGATCATCAACGAGCGGCTCGAAGAGTACGACGGCACTACGGCGGTCGTGAAAACCGAGCACGTGTCGGCCGACGAAGCCGAGTACTTGAGATGGAAAGCCGAGCGCTGGATGAAGCTCAAGCACATGCCGGCGGCGTTTGCTCACAATCCGATGTTTGTTTTGACGCACGCTCATAAGATGGCGGCGCACACGTTTCGCGGAGCAACGCTCAAGACGTTCCTCGGGTTGGAAGATGAGCGAAAGGCCTTTGAGCGGTACCGAGAGATTCGCAAAGCAGAGCGTTCTTACATCTAAACAGACTCCGCATAACCTTGCGAGGCTGATCCTCGTCGCTCAGTTCTTGGGGGACTTCTTCGCGGAACCCGACATAACAAGTCAGCGAGGGCTTGTTATCTCCGCGGGAACCTCCTTCACCAACTTCTTAGCTTTCCGACCGCGGCTTATTCGATTATTCTGACGTTATGAACGACGAACCTTCTGCGCTAGCGAGTTGGACACTCGATGAGATCGCTGTTGGCAGACGTTGGGTCGAGACGTGGAAGCTTGCGAGCAAGGATCTGGAGCGTATTCGGCGGAAGGAGCTTCGCGAACTCGACGCCTATCGAGCGATCGCGATGCTTTGTGGTCCGGCCGATTACACCCGTCCACCGCGCGCGCCCAAGCCATATTCCGGGCTTGTAGAACAACAGCGCTGGTTCACAAAGGCTGCTGGCCGTGAATGAGGTCCTCGAGGCGGCCGCGGAGCTACAAGAGGTCTGTCAGGCTCATCGCTGGCGTTTTTGCTTCATTGGAGGAATCGCCCTGCAACGGTGGGGTGAACCGCGCGAAACCGTTGATGCTGATCTGACCCTCGTGACCGGCTTTGGGGGGGAGGAAACATTCATTCAAATCCTGCTCAAACATTTCGAGGGTAGAATTCCGGATGCCGCGCAGTTCGCGCGAGAACGACGCGTGCTATTGCTCCGATCGAGCAAAGGCGTCGGCCTTGATGTCGCGCTTGGAGCATTGCCTTTCGAAGAACTGGTAGTGCAGCGTTCCTCGTTCTTCGAATATCCGCCTAAGATTTACCTCCGAACGTGCTCTGCCGAGGACTTGATTGTCTTGAAAGCGTTCGCCGCTCGCGGGCAGGACTGGGTGGATATTGAGCGAATCATCGTGCGGCAGACGGGCAACCTAGATTGGAGCTACATCCGCGCGCAGTTGCGGCCGCTGGCCGAGTTGAAGGAAGCTCCGGAGATTGTCGATCAACTGGAACAGCGGCGGCAGGAGTTTGAGCAGTAGTTTGAACTCGCGGAGTTTCGCAAGTTCCGACTCAGTGATCTAATCTGCCTTTCGATCGAAAGCAACATCTCCCCTTCAGCACAGAAGAGAATGAACCGATTACTGTTTAGCGCGGTGATGTTGATGCTTCTTAGGCCCTGCGCGCTTGCGCAGTCGCCGACCTCCAGCCCTCAAACTCCCGGTATTCAGGACAACAGCTTTCTGATCGAAGAGGCGTACAACCAGGAACCGGGCGTGGTCCAGCACATCAACGAGTTCCTCAGATCAAAAGATGGGAGTTGGGTATACACCTTCACCCAGGAGTGGCCGCTGTTCGGTCAGAAGAATCAACTCAGCTATACGATACCCGTCGTAAAGGTCGAGCTATTGCCGGGTGTCGCGACCGGCATCGGTGATATCGTGATCAACTATCGATATCAGCTTGTCGGGAACAGCGAATCACGAGTTGCCGTCGCGCCTCGCTTCTCGATCCTTTTGCCGAGCGGAGATGCTCGCCAACAGCTTGGCGCCGGAGGAACAGGCCTCCAATTCAACGTCCCGGTGAGCGTCGTGATAAACAAGTCTCTGGTGACTCATTTGAATGCAGGCGGAACTTTTACTCCGGCGGCGAAGAATGAGTTGGGAGAGAAAGCTGCCACGGCTAGCTACAACCTCGGTCACAGTTTGATATGGCTGGCCCGACCGAGGTTCAACGTCATGCTCGAAACGATTTGGAATAGCGTTGAAGTTGTCGCCGGACCTAACAAGACCGAGAGGGCACAGACGTTATTCATCAGTCCCGGAGTCAGGTGGGCATACAACTTCAAAAACGGGCTTCAGATCGTTCCGGGCCTGGCCTTTCCTCTTGGCGTCGGGCCCACCAGCGGCAGCCGTTCGATCCTGTTCTATCTGAGTTTTGAGCACCCATTTACAAAGCACGCTTAGGACCTGAGTCCGCCCGTCAAACCTCACGAGTCCTGTCGCCACAGCTCTATTTGTTCGCCTATACCGCGCTGGCGAGCGAGGTTGTAAACTCGACGCGCCGTCGAGATGTCTTCGAGCGCAATTCCGTTAGACTTGAACAGCGTAACGTCGTCGTCACTCGCGCGGCCGCGATCATGACCTGCAATGATTCTTCCAAGCTCGGTGACCGATTCCCAGGTGATCACACCGCGCTCGATTGCGGGAATCAAGTCGCCGGCCTCGATTTTCGATTGCTCAATTGAATCCACCGCAATCACCGAAGCCCGGCGAACCGTCTCGACATCGACCTCGGCCTTGGACAGGAAGTTCGAGCCCACGACGTTCAAGTGAGCTCCCGGTTCGATCCATTCGCCCTTCAGCACAGGCTCGCGAGCCGACGTCGCTGTCACGATAATCGAACAACCTCTCGCGGCATCTTCGGGTGAAGCAACCGCCGTCACCTCGGTGCGAAGCAACGAGGTCATTCGTCGGGCAAACGCTTCGCGGCGTTCGGCATTGCGACCGTATACCTTTATTGACTTGATCCGGCGAACCGCGCAGACCGCCATCATCTGGCTCTCGGCCTGCCAACCCGTGCCGTAGACTCCCAGCGCGTCGGCCGACTCGCGCGACATGTACTTCGTCGCCACACCCGACGCCGCGCCGGTACGCATCTGACCCAACCGATCGGCCTCGATCATCGCGAGCATATCGCCGCTCTCCGCATCGTAGAGTAGCACCAGAAATCGAGCGCCTTTGCGCGAGACGGTGTACACCTTCAAGCCGCTTACCGCGAGCCTCTTATCGCCGGCAGCCAAAACGTGAAGCTGCGAGGCAGGCATAGCTACTCGATAACGAGGCCGGTTAGTAGCCAACCCCTGGGCCTGGTCGCGCAAGACCTCCTCGACCGCCTCGATCGCAGTGTTGATGTCGAGCAACTCGGTAACGTGTTGTTCTCTTAGTAGAAGTGTCATGGCCTTGGTTAGGACTGAGGACTGAGGACTGAGCGCTCAGTCCTCAGTCCTTTCGGCTCAGTCCTTTTATCTCCCCGGCGCCCAGTAGCCCGAACGCGCCCGCACCGTTGCTGATGGCGCGCGTGTCTCAACCCTTATCGCTCGCCACTTCCCATCGTGCGAGCGGTCCTCCGGGTAATAAGCTATCGAGTACTGCGCTCGCAGATCGGTGGCGACTTGTTTGTACACCGCGCGAAGATCAGTTAATGCGCTGACTGCATAAACCCGTCCGCCGGTGCGCTCGCCAAGGCTTCGCATCTCCTGGCGGGCGATTTCATAAAGACCCGTGTTTATCTCGCGGCGCACAAGCGGCGACATCACCTCGCGCGGCCTGAAGCGGTCCATCGACTGGGCGTCGTACTGATCGTAGTAACGATCGACCTGAGACTGAGAAAACCCGATGTAGCCGGCATCGGTTCGCGGCTTCAATACGCCGTTGAGCGTCGCCTCTTCAGTATTCAGTTCCAGAAAGTAGACGGAAGCTTCCGTCTTCTCCACAAGCGGCGCGACTTCTTTGAAAGACGCCCGGCTCGTGGAATCGACGCCATCCGACATGCACACGATCGCTTTTCGTCCATCAGTCTGTTTGCGCGCGATCTGGTCGGAGGCGACTTGAAGAGCGTCATAGAAGGAAGTGCCGGTGCTGGAAGTGAATCGTTGGCCGTCTGGCCCGAGAGACCGAGACACGCCGTCCACCGCCGCTTCCGCATCGGCGCGGCTGCCGCCTGCCTCGGTGAGCACCTGCACTTTGCTATCAAAGACGATCACTCCGACTCGGTCATCGCTGCGAAGCTCAGCCAGGAAGCTCGTGGCCGAGCGCTTGATCAAATCGATCTCATCCTGCGTCGAGCCCGAAAGGTCCAGCAGCAGCGTCACAGCAAACGGCTCTTCGGTTGCTGCGAAGTTCGAGATTCGTTGTCGAATTCCATTTTCGTACACAACGAAGTCTTCAGCCTTTAGCGAGCGAATCGCTCGTCCGTTTCGATCAGTCACCGCCGCAGTCAGCGTCACAAGATCGGATTTGAGACGGATCGGTTCATCCTGCGTGCCGGCGCCGAGCGGGGCAACCGCACTCAGCAGAAACTGCAGCAGAAGGACCGAGGTTTTGGCTGAATGCATTTTTGAAACTCTCATACAACGGGCTTGTATCAATCCTATCTCATCATCTCGGAAAAGGGGAATAGGCACGTTGCTGTTGCCCCAATCACAACGCTCTCTCACTAGCAGGAAATCGATTGGCGATTTGGGGAAAGACCTTGATCGACTCAAGTGCTTCCTTTTGGTATCGTGTCCCTCCAGGCCCGCAGAAGGGACTACAAGCTAAATCGCGACTTAGATGAATCTCCGCAAACAGACTTCGGCTTTGGAAAAGATCCGGATAGGAATCGACACAGGCGGAACGTTTACCGACTTCGTAGTCGCACGTGGTTCGCGCATCGATTCTTTCAAGATTGCTTCGACCCCACATAACCCCGCAGAAGCGATTCTTGATGGCATCACCAGGATTCTCACCGCGGCCGACGCCGCTCCTTCGGATATCGTTCACGGCACGACTGTAGCAACCAATGCTTTGCTCGAACGAAAGGGCGCGAGAACCGCGCTGCTGACGACGGCCGGCTTCGAGGACGTGATCGAAATCGGCCGTCAGAACCGCCCTGAGATTTACAATCTGATGGTCACCCGACCCGCTCCGCTTGTTCCTCGCGAGTTGAGGTTCGGATTAACGGAACGAATTGGTCCCGACGGTTCGGTCATCACAGGACTCGGTCAGAGCGAACTCGCGACAGTTATTCAGAAGATCGCCGGGATCCACCCGAAAGTCGAGTCAGTGGCGGTATGTTTCTTATTCTCGTTCGCCAACCCCGCGCACGAGAGAGAAGCCGGCCGGGCGCTCGAATCGCTCGGCACTCCGGTGTCGCTTTCTCACAAGATCCTTCCCGAGTTCCGCGAGTACGAGCGGACGGCAACCGTGGTTATCAATGCTTATCTTGTTCCGCTGATGTCGAAGTATTTGAGCTCGCTTGCTGAAGGACTTGACGCGGTGGCAGGTGGCCGATGGCCGGCGGCCGGTGGGTCAGTTGTCAGTGATCAGTGGTCAGTTGCCAGCAAGAAGATCTCTAAGGAATCGCGTCGAAAGAACCTGAAGCCTGATCGACCACTGACCACTGACCACTGGCCACTGACCACTGCCCTCCGACCACCGGCCACCGCTCTCCGCGTCATGCAATCCAACGGCGGCTCGGTGTCGGCGGCTACGGCGGCAGCCGAGCCTGTGCGCGCGATTCTATCGGGGCCCGCGGGCGGCGTGATAGGCGCGCTGCGAGTCTGCGCGGCAGCCGGCGTTCGCGACATCATCACCTTCGATATGGGGGGCACCTCCACCGATGTGGCCCTATGCCGCGGCGAAGCTCACACCACGAATGAGGCTCTGGTAGCCGGTTTGCCCGTAGCCGTCCCGGTCATCGATATTCACACCGTGGGAGCTGGAGGCGGCTCGATCGCCAGAGTCGATGCGGCAGGAGCGCTGCGCGTTGGGCCCGAGTCGGCAGGCGCGGATCCCGGCCCCGCGTGCTACGGACGCGGCGAAGAAGTCACGGTGACCGACGCAAACCTGGTGCTCGGCCGCTTCGGCGGGAGCGGTTTATTAGGCGGCGAGATGAAACTCGATCTCGACCGCGCGAACCTGGCGCTGTCGAGGCTTGCGGCCGAGATGTCGCGCTTCAGCGCGAAGAAAGTCAGTCCGCAGCGAGCTGCGCTGGGGGTTGTGCAGGTTGCGAACGCCAATATGGAGCGCGCGCTTCGCGTGGTGTCGATTGAGCGGGGACGTGACCCGCGTATGTTCTCGCTGGTGAGCTTCGGTGGAGCAGGGGGCCTCCATGTTTGCGAACTGGCGGAGGCGCTGCGAATCCCTCGGGTCGTCGTGCCCCGGTCGCCAGGAACGCTTTCGGCCCTTGGCGTTTTGTTGGGCGATGTGGTCAAGGATTACTCACGAACAGTGATGCTAAAGGCAGCGGGGCTCGACTTGGCAGCGGTTGAACGAAGTTACGCCGCACTCGAGAAGCAGGCGCTGCGGGATCTGGGAGACGAAGGATTCACTGCCAGGATAACGAAGCTGGTTCGCTCGGCGGCGGTCAGATACGCCGGCCAGTCGTTCGAGATCGAGGTACCGTTCACTGGACGTCTCGAAGCTTCATTTCATGCGGCTCATCTCGAGCGATATGGCTACGCGGACAAGAAACGCGCAACCGAGATCGTATCACTTCGAGTGCGGGGCATCGGCGTTACCGAGAAACCTCAACTACGGCGAACGGCGTCGCGCAAAACTCACGCACCCGAGGCTAAGCATCTTGCAACTGTCTCCCTGACAGGGCGCGCCTCGCGGGTTCCGGTCTACTCTCGAGATGGATTGCGAACGGGCGCCAGCTTCGAAGGTCCCGCCGTAGTTTCCGAGTATAGCTCGACTACTCTCGTCCCATCCGGCTGGCGCGTGAGCGTTGATCCCTGGCTCAACTTGTTCATCAACCGATCGTCCTGATCGGCCAGCCCGCAGTCTGTTCGCGGTTAAGAACGCGTTGGCGGCATGTATGGGCGGCCCCCCGTGGCCGCCCCTCGCTCCGAATTGATGTCATCATCAATGAGGGGCGGCCACAGGGGGACGCCCGTACATGATGCCCACGCATGTCGGTCGTCCGCTATCGGTCTTTACTCGATAGCGTTGCTGTGATAGTTTCACGAACTCAATTGATCAGGAGGCTGGTATGGACATCAAAGAGCGAGTCGTCGACGGAGTGAGCGTGCTCGACCTTTCGGGCAAAATCGTCCTCGGTGAAGGCGACGGTCAAATCCGAGATCGGATCAAAGACCTGCTAGCCGACGGCCAAAAGAAAATCCTGTTGAACCTTGGTGAAGTAAACTATATCGACTCGGCAGGACTAGGCGCGTTGATCAGCAGCTACACGACGACCAAGCGACAGGGCGGGCAGTTGAAGCTGGTCAATCTGACCAAACGGATTGAAGACCTGCTTGCGATAACCAAGCTCATCACTGTTTTCGACACCTATGAAAATGAAGCGGAATCGCTGGCTTCTTTCAAGGCCTGATCTCGTTCCGCAAGCCAGTTGATCGAAAAGCTTCGGCTAGGGTTGCTGAGCTGCAAGCGCGCGCACTCGCTCGACGTTCCCTTTCATCGCCGGGTCATTGCTCACCTCATAAGCCTTCTCATAAATCCGCAGCGCTTGTTGATACTGCTTGTCGCTCTCGTAGACGTATCCAAGCTCCGACATCGCAGGAATCGAATCGGGCAGCAGTTGAATCGTAATCTCCAGGGCCTCCATCGCCTTCCTCATCTTGCCGCTGCGCGAGAGAGCAATTCCATAGTAGAGCCAAGCCTGGCCGTTTGAGGCGTCGGCGCGCGCGAGTTTTTCCAACGGCGCAACAGCCCGATCGAACTGCTTTGCCCCGAGAAAAGCGCGGCCCTGAATGCCCGCGGTTTTCTCGTCGTCGCGAACGGTTCGAAGCTGTTCGCTCGCTTCTGCGGCTTCGTTCCAAACTGCGGCGGAATTCGATTTGCGCGCCCGGCGCATAAGGCTTTCAACCAACAACTCGATGGCGGCCGGATCTTCCGGGTTGGCTTTGACTGCCTCTCGAAGGGCCGCCGCCGCACGTGCGTCGTCTTCGCGCTTGAAGTAGATCACGCCCCGATAATAGAAGTTCGCCGCGATTTCTTTTGATTTGTCGGAAGCCGCCGGCTTCTCCGAACCGGGGGCCTTCTCGGTTCCGGCGGCAGCCAGCAGGGGTAACGCTTCGTCGTAGCGATCGAGGAAAAAGTAAGAGCGGGCCAGCGCGGTCCGCGCGCTCGGGTCGACGTCGCGCTTAGCTTTCGTTGTTATCTCGAGATAGCGGTTGAGCGGCGCGATCGCCTTCTCGTACTGTGTCGCAAGATAAAAGGACACGCCGATCGTGTACCAGGCGCCAGCGATGTCCGCGCTTGAAGGCGATTGAATCTCGAGCAGGTCTATCGAGTGTGAAAGCGGGAGTTCGACTCGATCGTAGCGTTTAAGTTTGAACTCGCAAAGCCCGATGTAATACCAGGCACCGGCGGCGTCCGGACGCTCCTGAACTATGTCCTGGAACTCGGCGAGCGCCCGGCGAAAATCCCCCTTGTTGTAGAGCGCAACACCTCGGTCCCAGTTCGAAGCCGAAACCGTCGCGGCTAAGACAATTATGAGGAAGACTGCTGCCCGAAGCCGTGAAACTTTAGCTCGCATCAGGCGAAATTATTGCACGGCTCGCGGAGCGTGTCGAATTGAGGGTCATAGCGCGGTCACGGTGGAAAGGGGGCTCACGGCGTCAAATTGCAATTCATCACACTGCCTGATCGTTTTTGTCCACCTCACACCTGAAGCGAAGTCCTTGATAACCATGCGTCAACGTTGACACCCCGCGTAGCGGACAAGTATCGTTCTCGCTTGCTCCAGTGCCCTGAAAGCTATCTACGGGGACATCAGAATGGAAACTATACCGGCACACGGCGGAACTCTAATCAACCGAGAGCTCACTGGCGTTGAGCGGGAGACGCTCCTTGAGCGAGTCTCCGCCATGCCTCGAATCACACTGCGGCCGCGCGAAATCTCCGATCTGGAGATGATCGCCAACGGCGCGTTTTCGCCGCTCGAAGGGTTCATGTGCGAAGACGACTACGTCGCCGTTCGCGGGAATATGCACCTCGCGTCGGGGTTGCCCTGGACCATTCCGGTAACGCTTTCGACCGGCGAAGAGTTCGCGCAAGGGCTTCAGCAGCGTTCAGACATCGCGTTGTTCTCAAGCGAAGATCACCTGCTCGGCGTGCTCCACCTGCGGCAGAAGTTTCGCTATGACAAACAGCGCGAGGCGGAGAGAGTTTACCTGACGACGGACACCGCGCACCCCGGGGTTGCGGCGCTTTATGAGCAGGGCGAGTGGCTGCTGGGCGGGCCGATCAGCTTGTTGAATCGCCCGCAGAACGCCGCTTTTCCCGGCTATCGTCTAGACCCGGCGCACACGCGTGCCGCGTTTAGGAAGAAGGGCTGGCATCGAGTCGTCGCTTTTCAGACTCGTAATCCCATTCATCGGGCTCACGAGTACATAATCAAATGCGCGCTTGAGACGGTGGACGGGTTGCTGCTTCATCCGCTGGTAGGCGAGACAAAGTCGGACGACATCCCCGCCGAAGTTCGAATGAAGTGCTACGAAGCGATGTTGGAGCACTACTTTCCCCGCACTCGCACGTTGCTGGCGGTGAACCCCGCGGCGATGCGCTACGCCGGTCCTCGCGAAGCCGTGTTTCACGCGATCATCCGAAAGAACTACGGCTGCACTCATTTCATCGTCGGGCGCGATCACGCCGGAGTAGGAAACTATTACGGCACTTACGACGCGCATTACATCTTCAACGAGTTCGACCCCGAAGCGCTGGCCATCACACCGATGTTCTTCGATCATTCCTTTTACTGCCGGCGTTGCGACGCAATGGCTTCGAACAAAACTTGTCCTCACGACTCATCCGAGCACGTAACGCTGTCGGGGACCAAGGTTCGCGAGCTGCTTTCCAGAGGCGAGTTGCCGCCGCGCGAGTTCTCTCGGCCGGAAGTTGCCGAGATTCTTATTAGCGCCATGAGCGGAGACCGCTGAGGATTAGTCATTTTGTCTCCGCGTGAGACATCCACAAACCCGTTCTCTTT
>DATMCM010000366.1:0-6980 GCA_035558335.1 Blastocatellia bacterium
TCCAGCTTCTCGCCTTCGTTCATTTGCCAGCGTAGCGTCGCGGTGAGCCGCTTCATCTTCTCCTCGAACGGCTCGCTATCATTTTCCGTCGCTTCTGAACCGACATATCGGCCCGGCGTGAGGACGTAGCTGTGCTTGAGGATGTCGTCCAACTTCGCAGCTTTGCAGAAGCCGGGAACGTCGGCGTACTCGCTCGCTTCCTTGTCGCCACGCCAGGAGTGATAAGTGCCTGCGATCTTGGCGATGTCCTCATCGGTCAGCTCGCGGTGCGTGCGGTCAACCATCGAGCCCATCTTGCGCGCATCGATGAAGAGGGTCTCGCCGCGACGCTCGCGGAAGCGATCGTTCTTCTTGGTGCGCGCGAAGAACCACAGACACACCGGGATTTGCGTCGAGTAGAAGAGCTGACCCGGCAAGGCCACCATGCAGTCAACGAGGTCTGCTTCGATGATTGCCTTGCGGATCTCGCCTTCGCCCGACTGGTTGGAAGACATCGAGCCGTTGGCGAGCACGAAGCCCGCGAGCCCGGTCGGGGCGAGGTGGTGTATGAAGTGTTGCACCCAGGCAAAGTTGGCATTGGCGGTCGGGGGCTTGCCGTAGACCCAGCGCTTGTCGTCCTTGAGCAATTCACCGCGCCAGTCGCTATCGTTGAAGGGCGGATTCGCCAGCACGTAGTCGGCCTTGAGGTCGGGATTCCGGTCGTTGTGGAACGTGTCGCCGTGACCGATCTGCGCGTCGATGCCGCGGATCGCAAGGTTCATCTTAGCCAGACGCCAGGTAGTGTAGTTCGACTCCTGACCGTAGATGGAGATGTCGCCGAGCTTGCCACCATGCGCTTCGATGAACTTCTCGCTGCTGACGAACATCCCTCCCGAGCCGCAGCACGGATCGTATACGCGGCCCTTGTAGGGAGAGAGCATCTCGACCAGCACACGCACAACGCTGGACGGTGTGTAGAACTGACCGCCCTTCTTGCCCTCGGCGCTTGCGAATTGCGACAGGAAGTATTCGTACACTCGGCCGAGCGTGTCTTTTGCTCGGTCGGCGGGCGCGCCCAGAGCGATGTCACTGACGAGGTTGATGAGCTGACCGAGTCGCTGCTTGTCGAGGCCGGGTCGCGCGAAGTCTTTGGGCAGGACAGCCTTGAGCGAAGGGTTGTCTCGCTCGATGGCAGTCATCGCATCGTCCACAATCGTGCCGATGGTTGGCTGCGGAGCGCTGGCCTTCAAATGCTGCCACCGCGCCTCCTTCGGCACCCAGAAGATGCTGGCTGCGCGGTACTCGTCAGGATCTTCCGGGTCAGCGCCTTGCGCCTTCTGTGATTCGAGCTCAGCGTGCTTCGCTTCAAACGCGTCGGAGATATACTTGAGGAAGATCAGGCCGAGTACGACATGCTTGTACTCGGCCGCATCCATGTTGTTGCGCAAAGCGTCGGCAGCCTGCCAGAGTTTGGCTTCGAATCCAAGATTAGCGGCCGTGTTGTTGGCGGACCGCGATTTATTATCCTTCTGTTTCGGCAAGAATCACCTCGGAGAAAATTGCTGTGGCTGATACGTTGGCCCATGAAGGCGCTAGGGTGGTTTAGTCTACACTTGGCCGTGATTCTTTCCAAGTAGAGTCACACAGGGAGTCACACTCGGGTCGCCCGACTTGCTTTGCTGCACGCCAATGCATAAGCCTTTGTTGTTTAAAAACGTGTTAGTTCTCCTGACAAAACTCAAGTGGCAGAGCCGATGCGAGTAGCGCACGCTGCCAGCTTGCGGCAGAATTGACGACAACCGAATCGTCGCAAGCCAGCGGCGTGCGCTACAGTTTCGGCGGCGTGCTTTAGTTTTCCGCGTAACCAGGAATAGAATGGCGAAACTCGATTACCGAGAGTTCTATCGGAGAAACCTGCCGCACTTTCAACCCGCCGGAGGCACATTCTTTGTGACGTTTCGATTGGCGGGATCAATTCCCCGTGCAGTAATAGAACGCTGGAATGTAGAGCACGCTGCCAGCTTGCGGCGCACGAAATCCCGAGATATGAAGGCACCGAACCCGCAAGCCATCGGTGTGGGGCGGCAATTACCAGAAACCGAACCGACGCAAGCTGGCAGCGTGCGCTACCTCGAAGAACGGCGACGCCGGTTTGCTCAGATCGAGAGGTACTTAGACAAAGCCGAAATCGGTCCCCTCTGGCTAAAGGACAATCGAGTTGCGGAAATGGTTTCCGACAGCCTGCGATATCGAGATGGCAAGGTATACAGACTGGACGCGTTCAGCGTTATGCCAAATCACGTTCACGTTATATTCGCGCCGTTGCCTGTCGTAGTGCACGCTGCCAGCTTGCGATCAGACAACGCCGAACGCACTGAAGAACCGCAAGCTGGCAGCTTGCGATACGTCGATCATTCGCTCGCATCTATTCTTCATTCTCTTAAGAGCTACACGTCAAATCAGGCTAATCGATTGCTTCAGCGAAGCGGACAGTTCTGGGAGCATGAAAGCTTCGATCACTGTGTCCGAGACGATGAAGAATGGGGGCGCATCGTCGCTTACGTGCTGAACAACCCAGTGAAGGCAGGCCTGATTGACGACTGGCACTCATGGCGATGGAGCTACAGCCGATTCCACGACGTTGATTCGAGGAGTGACGTTTAGCAAGTCACAAAGGGCTTGTAAAAAGTGTGGATCATTCATTGACACACAGGGTGCGTAAAAAGCGGTTAGTCTTCAAAACGTAGGGACTCAGCCTCCGGAGAACAACGAGCGTGGTGCAGGATCGCAAGCTGGCAGCGTGCGCTACGTCGATCCTTCGCTCGCTTCTATTTCTTAGTCTCAACAAATTCCAAGCAAGGTCTCGCCCTCGTGGCATTCTCCTTATGCATGCTTCGCAAGCATGTCCGGAGATTCAAGGCCGAGGGCCATTCGGACTTGCGAACCCTCGACTGGCTTCCTGAACTCATCAACCAACGGAACATTCGAGGTCGATGAGCGTCTAAAAAAAAGACCCGGGCGCCCCAGTTTGGTAGAGGAGTTTACTCATCATGAAATTGCTTACAGTCAGAACCGTCATTGCGTTGCTCATCGTCGGCGTTGGCATTAGCGTTGCCCAGGCATGGTTTGCTCGTTCACCCGCTCCTGTTCCGCCGGTCGGCGATGAGCCACCGTCAGATCAGGTTCCCAATCAGACGATCGGAGGCTCTACGCTTGAAATGGTCTTCGTGCTTGATACTACAGGCTCGATGGGCGGCTTGCTCGAAGGAGCAAAACAGCGCATCTGGGGTATCGTCAACGAAGTGATGCAGTCATCGTCACACCCATCTGTTCGCGTAGGGCTTGTGGCTTACAGGGATCGGGGCGATGCCTATGTCACAAGAGTCTTGCCGGTGACAGCCGATCTCGACCAGGTCTACGCGACGCTGATGAGTTATCGCGCTGAAGGCGGGGGAGACGGCCCGGAAGATGTGAGGCGCGCGCTTGCCGATGGCGTTCGCCATGCAGGATGGTCGCCGCCCTCCCAGGGCATCGCCCAGATCATCTTTCTCGTTGGCGATGCGCCGCCGCACGAAGACTATAAAGATGAGCCGAGCACTGCAACTACTACCGCTGAAGCCGTAAAGGCAGGAATGACAGTCAATACGATCCAATGCGGCAACATGCCAGGAACGCAAACGGTGTGGCAGGCGATCGCTCAGCATGGTGAGGGGCAGTACTTTCCCATCGCCCAGGACGGCGGCGTGCAGGCGATTGCGACTCCCTACGACAAGGAGATGTCTGAACTGGGTGCGAAGATCGGATCGACTTATGTAGCTTATGGCGGGGGAGGCGGAGCCGCAGGCGCGAGCTATCGTGGATCGGCGAACGAAAGGCAAGCGGCAATGGAAGCCAAAGTCGTATTGGACGCGCCTGCTCCAGCAAAAGCAGACCGCGCCGTAAATAAAGCGGTGAACAAGGAAGCTTATGTAGGAGACTTGCTGACAAGTTTGGAGAACGGCTCGCTGAAGCTCGACTCGGTGAAAGACGAAGACCTGACTGATGACTTGAGAAAGCTGGAGCCTGCGGCGCGCCAGAAAGAGATCGAAAGGCGACTAGCCGTGCGCAAGACGCTGCGCGACGACATTCTCAAACTGTCGAAGCAGCGCGACGAGTTCATCACGGCGGCGCGCAAGAAGCAGTCCGGCCACGCAAAGAGTTTTGACTCAGTGGTCGCGGCCGCACTCAAAGAACAACTGAGTCGCAAAGGGATCAAGTGAAGGGCTTGAGCTACTGGAGCGATCAGTTAGGGTGGCTCCTGCCCTAATGGAGATTCCACCAACCGGCCTTAATCAGTTCGGGGCATACATCACCGGGTGTAAGCGTTCAAGTCGTTTCATTCCAGATTGGCGCCGCGTTCAATGAGGTCGTCCGCCATCGCTTCGCGTTCGTCGTGCCCAACCAACACAGGCACCGCAGCGTTGCGGTCCGGACGGCGGGTGTCCGGATGAGCCTCCCGCGCGAAAACTATCGGAAGACAATACCCTCTAATCAGCGCAAGCGCCTCCCACACACTGGCGGGTAGTGGGTCTATTGATGGATCCATCGAATAGAGAATCGTGCCATCGTTAGCCTTGAGCTTGTCCAGTTCGACGATCAATTGTGACCTTGTAATCCATCCCATCCGGCCGGAATCATGCGATATCAGGAAAATCGCCCCGTCAACGGAAAGGTGGATGTATGAAATGTCAGACATACGATCGACGTAACATCGGAAAACAACTCGGCGAATTTCGATGTCTCAACTTGTTACAGATGCTTGTTACAGATGCTTTTTGGCGTATTCGAGTTTCTTGATCTCGGCAGGCGTCAGGTCATCCCGAACCGGATCGAACAGTTCAATTACCTTCAAGTAATCCTTTTTACTCCAAGCCTCGCTAGCTTTCTCCCTGGTGCGGATCAGGGTTTCTTGTTTCTCGCGGGCCCTCGACTTCGCCCATCTTAGGTCCGCGAGTCTCTTGAACGTTGTCGGGTCACCTTCCAAAGCAGACTTGGCGTAGTGCTTTATGAGATCCGCGACCTTTGGGACAAATTGCTTGACACGCTCGGCTGAACTGGCTTGAAAAAATGTGTATCCGGTCTCGTGAAGTCCACCCATCAAGTCTAATATCTCACCAAGGTAGAATGGTCTCTCGGGATGGTTTGAGTCAGCGGTCAAGTACCCGATTTCACAGTTCAACTCGAATGAAGCACGACCATGGTAGACGTTAACGAACACATCTCGGGATTCGTAGCGGACAAAAGTTATCTCAACCTTCGCAAGATGAAATTCATACTCCGTCGCCAAGAAGTCGAAAGCAGCTAGAACCTCCTCAACAAAACGGAGATGGGCACGTTCGGGTTCCGGGGTTGTTGTTTTTATCATCTGCCTTTATCTCGGAGCATACCACCTCGTCGTGCGAGGATTATAGTTCCATCCTTTGCTCTTGAGTAGTTCTCTTTCCGCACGCAAGAATCCCGTATCATTCACATAATCACCGGTTCCAGGATCAACCGAGACATCCCGAATAGCTCGGCCTTCACGCATTGCTTCGCGCAACGCGCTTGAGTTTTCCTTCCAATTCAGTTTCTCGGATCCCTGGTTGGTCCATTCCAGCGTATACTCTCCGGGTCCCACAGCTCCGGGCTTTCTCAAATCCTCTAACTTCCCTATTACCAAGCTGGGCTCTTCTCCCCCGGGTGGTGGCGGTTCTCTTCCGATGCTCTCGAACTCGAAAGCTGCGCCCTCGCCTTCGAGTTCGGCGGCGGTCCCAGCTCCCCTGAGTTCTCCAACAAGCCCAGGTAACGACTCGGCCAAAGCTTCGCCTGCCACACCCGTGAGGAGGCCGGCAGCCACTCCAAATGCCTGGTTCTCCCCTTCCCTGTAAGCTCCTGAATTCCTGTTGATAACCGTTCCGGTAAGAGCGGTGAATTGGTCACTAATAACGTGCGGCGACTCGCCACTCCAAAAGTGCGGCCTAAAGCCGTTCCGCTCGTTGGCGAGGTCGGTCTGAGCCAAAATCGGATTGAAGCGTGATCCGAAATTAAAGAACCCGCCGAGGAAATCCAACAGTGGATCGCTTCCGCTGCATGGTTTCAGACCGAATGGGTCGGAGAGGTTTATCGGATCGTTAGCCGAATAGGCATATAGGTTCGCGCCGCCCGCAAACCCAATCGGGTCTTGAGTGATGAACCTTCCCTGTTGCGGGTCGTACCACCGGGCGCGAAAGTACATCAGCCCCGTTGCCGAGTCGCGCTCACGGCCCGTGAAACCGTAACGCGTCAGACCGCTCGTTGCCGTATTGCCGAATGGCTCGTATTGATTCCGCTCGACAACGCTGCCGGTTGCGTCGGTGAGCGCGGCAACGCTCAAGAGGTGATCTTGAACGAAGTAGAGCGGGTCGCCGGCGCCTGATTGGCGAAGCTTTTCGTCGACGCCCAATCCAGCTAGATAGTCGATCGAGCTGCCGTCGCTCGCTTTGTCGAGGACGATCTCCGAGCCGCTGTACAGGAAGTTGGTCGTCAGCCCGCCGACGCTTCTGCTGGCGAGTCTTCCAAGCCCGTCGTAGCCATAGTCTATGTTCTGTCCGCCCGTGACCCGAGTAAGGCGCCCCCGAGCGTCCCACTGGTAACCTGTCGCTGCTGCCGACTCGGTCTTGGAAACGAGCTGGCCTTTAGCGTCGAACCCGAGGCTTGAAGATCCGATCTGCGCGATGCGATTCGCTGCGTCAGGTGGCCCGAACGTCTTTTCCTGCGGCAACAGATTCGCCGATGCGAGCGAGCTTATGGAGGTGATCTGTCCATCCGGGCCGTAGGAATAACCCCAGTCTTCGATGGATTGGCCCTGCAGGTTCGCGTGGAGCAGCCGCGTCAGCCTGTTTACGTCGTCGTACGAATAGGAGGTCGTTATGCTATTGGGCCGTGTCAGCGATGTCCGCCGGGAAAGAGCGTCGTATGCGTGTGTGAACGTCTCGCCGTTCTGG